>NZ_JBHWHX010000046.1:0-11260 GCF_042732315.1 Streptomyces sp. NPDC059787 | reverse complement strand
GGTGCGGGGCGGGACCCGGGCGGTTCACGGAAGGGAGAACCACCGTGACCCCCGGTGTTCAACCGGCGTTCAGGCATGGGCGGGAGCGTGGCGGGAGCGGGGCGGGTCCGGCGGACGGTGTGGTGCGGGACCCGGGCGGTTCACGGAAGGGAGAACCACCGTGACCCCCGGTGTTCAACCGGCGTTCAGGCATGGGCGGGAGCGTGGCGGGCGCACGGGATCGCCACCCTCCACGGTCCAGCCACGTCACAGGAGACAGCATGTCGCTCACCCGCAGGGACTTCACCAGGACGTCCGCGATCGCCGGTGTCACGCTGGCAGGCAGTGTGGCCGCCCTCGCCTCCGCGCCCAACGCCCTCGCGGCCGCCGACACCGAGAGCGCGGACGAAGGGGCCGGGGACGCGGCCGGGCGGCACGGCGGGGTCGGGTACGGGCCGCTCGTCCCGGACCCGGACGGACTCCTCGCCCTGCCCGCCGGGTTCACCTACCGCGTCCTCACCCACAGCGGCAGGACCCGGCTGGAGTCGGGGGAGTTCACGCCCGCCGACCACGACGGCACCGCCGCCTTCCCCGGGCCTCGCGGCAGCACCCTCCTGGTCAACAACCACGAGATGGACGGCCCGCGCGACGAGCGGGAGTTCCCCGTCCCGCTCGCCGAGGGCCTGGTCTACGACCCGGCCGCGCCCGGTGGCTGCACCGTCGTCGAGGTGCGCCGGGACGGCAGCGTCGCCGAATGGGTCGGCATCGCCGGCACCGCCCAGAACTGCGCCGGCGGCACCACCCCCTGGGGCACCTGGCTCACCTGCGAGGAGAACTCCGACCGGGCCGGCCAGAACGGCATGACCAAGGACCACGGCTACGTCTTCGAGGTCGACCCCGCCGACCGGCGCGCCAACCGCGACCCCAAGCCGCTGAAGTTCTTCGGCCGTTACGACCACGAGGCCGTCGTCATCGACACCAAGCGCGGCCACGCCTACCTCACCGAGGACGCCGACGAGCCCAACGGCCTGTTCTACCGCTGGACCCCGCCGGAGGGCTTCCGCTACGGCCCCGGCACCCTGCGCACCCTCGCCGACGACGCCGGCGTCCTCCAGGCACCCAAGTGCTACGACTCCGGCGGCCGGTACGTCGACGACCTCTCCCGCGCCACGAGGACCGGCACGGTGTACGGCGTCGACTGGGTGGACGTACCCGACCGCGACGCGCGGACCGTCGACGTGCGCGAGCAGTTCGAGGACGGCGAGGTCACCCGCGCCCGCAAGCTGGAGGGCATGTGGTGGGGTGACGGCGGGGCGTACATCGTCTCCTCGTACGCCCGCGAGGAGAGCCCCGTGCAGCACGACGGCCAGGTCTGGTTCTACGACCCCAGGCGCCGCACGCTGACCCTGAAGGTCCTGCTCGGCGCAGACCGGGACCCGGCGGAGGACGGCGCCTTCGACGGTCCCGACAACATCACCGTCTCACCGTACGGCGGTCTGGTCATCGCCGAGGACGGCGAGGGCGTGCAGCACCTGTTCGGGGCCACCGACAGCGGACGCACCTACCCCATCGCCCGCAACGAACTGAACATCGGCACCGAGGACGAGCCGGAGTTCAGCGAATTCACCGGCGTCACCTTCTCGCCCGACGGCAAGACCCTCTACGCCAACATCCAGGAACCGGGCATCATGCTGGCCATCACGGGGCCCTGGAAGCGGCAGAAGCGCCGGTGATTAATTCGCTCGCCCGACCGAGGGCCGCCCTCCTAGAGTGATGCACGTCCAGGTGCGAAGGCAGGACCTACTTCCACTCATAATGGGGCGGTCACGGGTTCGAGTCCCGTCGCCGGCACAACGCGCCGGTGTAGCTCAGGGGTTAGAGCACCACGTCGGTTCCGCCGGCCTTGATCTCTGGACACCACAACTTCATGCACCTCCCGGTGCGCGGGCGACGGCTCCTTCGCTGTGAACGAATCCAGGCCGCCGCCGACCTGATCTCGGGAGGTGCGGCATTTGGTGGGTGCCCGGTGCGCAGGCAGCGGGTACTTCCCGGATCGGGTTCACTGCGGGTTCGAATCCCGTCATCGGCCTCGGGTCGGTGTGGCGGAAACGGAAGACGCGCCCGACTTGTTCCGCAGCCGACTCGTTTCTCGGGCACCCTCCTTTGTCGCGCCTCCTTCCGACAGTGGAACGAATTCGGGGGAATTCACCATGGCGCGATTCAACACCCGGGCCGCCAAGGCGCAGCCGGCGTCGCGTGTGACGTCGACCGGCCGTGTACTGCGTACGTACGAGGGGGGCCGAGGCCGCGAGCGGGAGCCGCGCTCCGAGCTTTTTCTGCTCGCCGTCTCCAACTTCGTGACACAGCAGGCCTTCTACGAGACCGGCGACGACCGCGACGACCGGTTCGCGCGGCTCGTGCGCGAGCTCGCCGTGAGCGACCCGTCCTGGACGGCCGGGCTGCTCGGCTGGCTGCGCGGCGAGGGCAACCTGCGGACCGCGTCGATCGTGGGCGCCGCCGAGTACGTCAAGGCCCGCCTGGACGCCGACGCGACCGGCGGCCCGTCGAACCGGCAGGTCGTGGACTCCGTACTGCGGCGCCCCGACGAGCCCGGCGAACTGCTCGCGTACTGGACCGCCCGGTACGGGCGCAACATTCCCAAGCCCGTCAAGCGCGGTGTCGCCGACGCCGTACGACGGCTCTACGGCGGCAAGTCCCTGCTGAAGTACGACACCGCCGCCAAGGGCTACCGCTTCGGCGACATCCTCAACCTGGTGCACGCGGCCCCCGACCCGGACAAGCCGTGGCAGGGCGAACTGTTCCGGTACGCCCTCGACCGCCGGCACAACCCGGACACCGCGGTGCCGCCCGCCTCGAACCGGGTCCTCACCGCGCACCGCGAGCTGATGGCGCTGCCCGTCGAGGAACGGCGCGCGGTCGTCACGGCACCCGACGGGGCCGAGCGGCTCGCCGCCGCGGGCATCACCTGGGAGGCGCTGGCGGGCTGGCTCCAGGGGCCGATGGACAGGGCCGCCTGGGAGGCCGTGATTCCGTCCATGGGGACGATGGCCCTCGTGAGGAACCTGAGGAACTTCGACGAGGCCGGGGTCTCCGACGAGGCCGCCGCGCGGGTGGCCGCCCGGATCGCCGACCCGGCGGAGGTCGCGCGGTCGCGGCAGTTCCCCTTCCGGTACCTCGCCGCGTACCGGCACGCGCCGTCGCTGCGCTGGTCGTACCCGCTGGAGCAGGCGCTCGGCCACTCGCTGGCCAACGTGCCCGCGCTGCCCGGCCGCACCCTGGTGCTCGTCGACCGCTCCGGCTCGATGTTCTACTCGCGGATGTCGGACCGTTCCGAGCTCACCCGCGCGGACGCGGCGGCGGTCTTCGGCACGGCGCTCGCGCTGCGCGCCCAGAAGGCGGACCTCGTCGAGTTCGGCTCGACGAGCAACCCGGTGCCGTTCCGCCGGGGCGAGTCGGTGCTGAAGATCCTCGGCCGGTTCGGCGACCTCGGCGGCACCGACACCACCGGGGCGGTGCGCCGGCACTACAAGCGGCACGACCGCGTGCTGATCGTCACCGACGAGCAGTACGCCTACAGCCACCACGGTGACCCGACCGAGCAGGTCCCGGCCGAGGTACCGGTCTACACCTGGAACCTCGCCGGGTACCGCGCGGGCCACGGCCCGTCGGGCACCGCGAACCGGCACACCTTCGGCGGTCTCTCCGACGCGGCCTTCCGGATGGTTCCGCTGCTGGAGGCCGGCCGGGACGCCGACTGGCCGTGGGCCGCGTGAGGGGCTGCTCGGGGCCGGGGCCCTCCCCGGCCCCCGCTCGATAGGGTGGGGGAGGTTCCCGGTGGTGAGGAGTGGCTGATGGCGCAGGTCAGATCCATGCGCGCGGACGCCCGCCGCAATCGCGGACTGCTCCTTGAGGCCGCGGTGGAGGCGTTCGCCGCGCACGGTGAGGGAGCCTCGCTCGACGACATCGCCAAGCGGGCGGGCGTCGGGTCCGGCACGCTCTACCGGCATTTCCCGACGCGTCAGGCGCTGCTGGAGGCCGCGTACGTCGACCGCATCGAGTCGATCGCGGCGCGGGCCGGTGAGCTGGCCGAGCGGCTGCCGCCGGGCGAGGCGCTGGTGGAGTGGCTGAACGAACTCGGCGCCGGGATGCTCCGGATCCGGGGGCTGCGGGTGCTGCTGGGTGCCGCCGTCGGGGACGGCGGAACGGAGTGCTGCGATCCGCTGAAGAGCGCGGTGGACCGGCTGGTCGGGGCGGCGCGGGAGGCGGGCGTGCTGCGGCGTGACGTCGAGCCCGTCGACGTGCTGCGGCTGGCCCACGGGGTGGCGACGGCCTCGGAGCTGGCGGGCGGGGAGGGTACGGAGATCCGCCGGTACCTGGAGCTGCTGATGACCGGACTGAGGGACCGGGGCGCCCCCTGAGCGGGGGCGCCCGGTGGCTCGCGGGAGTGGTTACAGCGCCTGGGCGGCCGGCTTCACCATTCCCCGTACGGTGCGGGACTTCACGAAGTCGCCCATCGCGGTCATCTCCCACTCGCCGGAGAACTGGCGGATCAGCTTCGCCATCATCACGCCCGTCTGCGGTTCGGCGCTCGTGAGGTCGAAGCGGACCAGTTCCTCGCCCGTGGTGGCGTCCAGCAGGCGGCAGTACGCCTTGGCGACCTCGGTGAACTTCTGGCCGGAGAAGGAGTTGACCGTGAAGACCAGGCCGGTGACGTCCATGGGGAGCCGGCCGAGGTCGACGGTGATCACCTCGTCGTCCCCGCCGCCCTCGCCGGTGAGGTTGTCGCCGGAGTGGCGGATCGCGCCGTTCACGATCTGGAGCTTGCCGAAGTAGCAGCTGTCGATGTGGTTGCGCTGCGGGCCGTAGGCGATGACCGAGGCGTCGAGGTCGATGTCCTTGCCGCGGTAGGCCGGCTCCCAGCCGAGGCCCATCTTGACCTGGGACAGCAGTGGCTGGCCGCCCTTGATCAGGGAGACGGTCTGGTTCTTCTGGAGGCTGACCCGGCCCTTGTCGAGGTTGATCTTCCCGGTGCCGGGGGCGGGGGCGGGCGGTGCCGGGGGAGCGGCGGGCGCGGCGGGTGCGGTGGCCGGCATGGGGGGTGCCTGCGGGGTGGCCGCCGGCTGGGGCGGGGCGGCTGCCGGTTCCTCGACCGTGACGCCGAAGTCGGTGGCGATGCCGGCCAGGCCGTTGGCGTAGCCCTGGCCGACGGCGCGGGCCTTCCAGGCGCCGTTGCGCAGGTAGATCTCGACGACCACCAGGGCCGTCTCGGTGCCGAGGGCCGGGGGTGTGAAGGTGGCCAGGACCGCGTTGTCGTCCGCGTTGCGGAGGGTGGCGGTGGGTTCGATGCCCTGGAAGGTCTGGCCGGCGGCGTCGGGGCTGGCGGTGACGACGATCTTCTCGATGCCGGGGGGTACGGCCGTGGTGTCGACCGTGATGCCGCCGGCGCGGTAGGTCACGCCCGGGCCGGTGGGCTGGTTGTAGAAGATGAAGTCGTCGTCGGAGCGCACCTTGCCGTCGGCGGTGAGCAGGAGGCCCGATACGTCGAGGCGCACGGGGGCGGCGACGTCCACCGTCACGTGGGCGGTGGGGAGAGGGATGTTCGAGCCGGGGGTCATTGCGGTCATGCCGGGTGAACGAGCGGGGGCGTTTTACCGTTCCCTTACCTGTGGCCCGTTCGGCGCATTCGGTTTCCGGCCGGGCTCAGCGCCGGTTGCGGGGGTGGTCGCGGGCGGTGCGTTCGTTGCCGCGCTTGTAGTTCCCCGTCCAGCGGGCCATGACGAGCTGGGGGTCGGAAGCGGTGGTGACCTCGGTGAGGAAGCGGGCGGCCCGGTCGCCCTGGAGGGTGGTCGCGGGGCGGTTGCGGTGGGTGATGTGGACGGTTCCGGTGGCGTGGGCCTCGTAGGCGAAGCCGCTGGGTCTGGGCATGCCGGGGATGGTACGGGGGCGAAAAACCTTTACGGCACCACCACGATCTTCCGTCCCACGCCCGCCGCGAACTGGTCCAGGGCCTGGGGGTACTGGTCCAGGGGGAGGCGGTCGCTGATGAAGACGTCCGGGTCCAGGACACCCCCGGCGAACAGCTCCGCCGCCCGCTCGTAGCTGTGCAGGACGGCCATCGAGCCGGTGATGGTGATCTCCTGGTTGTAGATCCGGTACGGATCGATCGTCACCCGCGTCGCGTAGTCGGCCACCCCGAACTGGAGGAACGTACCGGCCTTGGCCACCCGCTCCAGCCCGTCCTGGATCGCCGCCGCGTTCCCCGTCGCGTCGATGACGAGATCCCACCCCTGGGGCCGGTCCAGCTCGTCCGGCGACGCCGCCGACGCGGAGACACCCAACCCCCGCGCCGTCTCCAGCCGCGCCGGATTCAGGTCCACCATGTCGACGCTCGCCGCGCCCGTCCGCTTCGCCAGCTCCAGCATCATCAGGCCCATCGTCCCGGACCCGTAGATCAGGACGTGGGCGCCGAGCCGGGACTGCAGCACGTCGTAGCCGCGCACCGCGCACGACAGCGGCTCGATCAGCGCCGCGTCCTGCGTGCGGACGTGCTCGGGGAGCTTCACGCAGTTCGCCACGGGAGCCACGGCGTACTGCGCCGCGCCGCCCGCCGTGGTGACGCCGATCGCCGCCCAGCGCTCGCAGAGGTTGTTGTGGCCGGTACGGCAGTAGCGGCACTCGTAGCAGTACAGGGAGGGGTCCACCGCGACCCGGTCGCCGAGGGACACCTCCGTGACCTGGGCGCCGACGCCGACCACCTCGCCGGCGAACTCGTGCCCCGGCACGATCGGCAGCTTCGGCGCGAACTCGCCCTGGAGGATGTGCAGGTCCGTGCCGCACAGCCCGCACGCGGCGACCTCGACGACGACGTCGCGCGGCCCTGGCGTCGGGTCCGGGACCTCGGCGACGACGGCCTTGCCCACGGACTCGATGACGGCGGCCTTCATTTCACGGCTCCCAACGACAGGCCCTGGACGAGTTTGTCCTGGGCGGCGAACCCCGCGGCGAGCACCGGCAGGGAGATGACGAGCGACGCGGCGCACACCTTGGCCAGGAACAGGCCCTGGCTGGTGATGAAGCCGGTCAGGAAGACGGGGGCGGTCTCGGCGACCACGCCCGTCAGGACCCGGGCGAAGAGCAGTTCGTTCCAGCTGAAGATGAAGCAGATGAGGGAGGTCGCGGCGATGCCGGGGAGGGCGATCGGGGCGACCACCCGGACCAGGACCGTGGGCAGCTTCGCGCCGTCCACCCGGGCCGCCTCGATGATCGCGACCGGGACCTCGGCCAGGAAGGACTGCATCATCCACACCGCGATCGGCAGGTTCATGGAGGTGTAGAGGACGACCAGCAGCCAGATGTTGTCCAGCATCCCGGCGTTCTTGGCGAACAGGTAGATCGGCAGCAGGCCCGCCACCACGGGCAGCATCTTGGTGGACAGGAAGAAGAACAGGACGTCCGTCCACTTCCTCACCGGGCGGATGGACAGGGCGTACGCCGCGGGCAGCGCCAGGACCAGGACGAACAGGGTCGACACGACCGACGCCACCGCCGAGTTGACCAGCGCCGGCCAGGGGCTGGCGCCGCCGCCCGCGCCGAAGAACTCGCGGTAGCCGTCGAGGGTGAGGGCGGCGCCGAAGGACGGCGGGTTGGTGGCCGCGTCCGTCTCGGAGTGGAAGGACGTCAGCGCCATCCAGGCGATGGGCAGGAAGAACACGATGCCGGCCAGCCAGGCGACCAGGCCGAGACCCGCTCCGCCGCGGAACCGGCCGCGGGTGCGTACGGCGATGCTGCTCATGCGCGGGACACCTCCTCGCGGAACAGGGACGACACCACGCGCAGGGCGAAGGTCGCGATGATGATGGAGCCGATGACGACCAGGACGCCGGCGGCCGAGGCGAGGCCGTTCTCGTGGGCCTGGTAGAAGGTCTGGTAGACGGTGTAGGGCAGGTTGGCGGTGCCCAGGCCGCCGGACGTGATGGTGAAGACCGCGTCGAAGTTCTGCACGATGTAGATCGAGCCGAGCAGGGCGCCCAGTTCGAGGTAGCGGCGCAGGTGGGGCAGGGTGAGGTGGACGAAGATCTGCCAGTCGCTCGCGCCGTCGACGCGGGCGGCCTCGATCTGCTGCTGGTCCCGGCTCTGCAGTCCGGCGAGCAGGATCAGCATCATGAACGGGGTCCACTGCCACACCAGTGAGGCCTCGACGGCGAGCAGCGGGGTGCCCGAGATCCAGTCGGGCTGAGGGCCGCCGACGTAGTGCAGCAGGCCGTTGAGGAGGCCGTACTCCGGGTTGTAGAGGACGTGTTTCCACAGCAGGGCCGCCGCCACCGGGACCACCAGGAACGGGGCGATGAGCAGGGTGCGCACGATGCCCCGGCCGCGGAACCTCCGGTCCAGGAGGAGGGCGAGGAGCAGTCCGAGGGCCAGGCTGGCCAGGACGACCGCCACGGTCAGCAGGATCGTCGTCCAGACGGACTTGCGCAGGGCCGCGTCGGTGAGGACCTCCTGGTAGTTCTCGAAGCCGGCGAAGCTGCGGGCGTCGGGGTAGAGGGAGTTCCAGTCGAAGAAGGAGATCACCAGGGTCGCCACGAAGGGCAGCTGGGTGACCACGATCATGAAGATCAGGGCGGGCAGCAGCGGGGCGCGGGTGGCCCACGCGCGGAGCCGGGCGGAGGGCCGGCGAGGGGCGGAGCGTGTCTCTGGTGCGGCCACGGGGGCCGTCGTCGTGGCGGTCATCGTCCCTCGTACTCCTCGGAGATCTCTTCTGCGAGCTGCTGGGACTTCTTCAGGGCCGACTCGACGGACTGGCGTCCGGCGATGGCCGCGCTGATCTCCTGGGAGACCTTGGTGCCGAGATCGGTGAACTCGGGGATGCCGACGAACTGGATGCCGGGCGCCGGACGGGGCTGGACGCCGGGGTCGTCGGGCCGGGCCTGTGCGATGGCCTCCTTGGTCATCTCCTGGAAGGCGGCGGCCTCCGCGCGGTAGTCGGGGTTGTCGTAGGTGGAGGCGCGTTTGCCGGCCGGGATGTTTGACCAGCCGATCTCGTCGCCGACGAGCTGCTCGTACTCCTTGCTGGAGGCCCAGGAGACGAACTTCCAGGCGTTGTCGGGGTTGCGGGAGGCGTCCTGGATGCCCCAGGCCCAGGTGTAGAGCCAGCCGGAGGACTCGGTCTTCTCGACGGGCGCGGGGGCGTAGCCGACCTCGCCCTTGACGGGGGAGCCGTCGGCCTCCAGGGAGCCGGCCGCGGAGGTGGCGTCGTACCACATGGCGACCTTGCCCTGGGTCATGTTGTTGAGGCACTCGGCGAAGCCGGCCTGCGGGGCGCCGGACTCGCCGTGCTCGCGGACCAGGTCGACGTAGAACTTCGTCGCCTTCTCCCACTCGGGGGAGTCGAGCCTCGCGTTCCAGTCCTCGTCGAACCAGGTGCCGCCGAAGGTGTTCACCACGGTGGTCAGCGGGGCCATGATCTCGCCCCAGCCGGGCAGTCCGCGCAGACAGATGCCCTTCATGCCCGGTTCGGCCCCGTCGAGTTCGGCGGCGAGGCCGGCGACCTGCTGCCAGGTGGGGGCGGCGGGCATCTCCAGGCCCTCCCTGTCGAAGACGTCCCTGCGGTACATCAGGAAGGACGACTCGCCGTAGAAGGGCTGGCCGTAGAGCTTGCCGTCGTCGCCGGTGAGGGACCGGCGCATCGGTTCGAGGACGTCCTGCTGGTCGTAGTCCGGGTCCCCGTCGACGTAGGAGTCCATCTCCTTCAGCCAGCCGTTGCGGGCGTAGATGGGGATCTCGTAGTTGGACAGGGTGGCCACGTCGTACTGGCCGGCCTGGTTGGCGAAGTCCTGGCTGATCTTGTCGCGGACGTCGTTCTCCGGCAGCACGGTGAAGTTGACCTCGATGCCGGTGTCCTTGGTGAAGTGGTCGGCGGTCAGTTTCTGCAACTCGACCATCTGCGGGTTGTTGACCATCAGGACGTTGATGGAGTCACCGCCGGATCCGGCCCCGCCCGCTCCGACCCAGCAGCCGGAGAGCAGCGGGGCGAGCAGCGTCCCTGCGGCGACCGCGGCGAGTGCGGCTCGCGGCGGCCTCCGTCGGCTCTGGGTTTGCATGGATCACTCCTCGACAAGGCGGTCTTATAGGGGGATAGCGGGCGTCGCTCGGCGTGGCTCGGCCCGGGGGACGGGAAACGGTGTGCTGATCCGGTCTTCTTCAGACCCGGACGACCTGCGGCCCCAGCAGGGAGTAGCGATGGGCCTCGGCCGCCGGGAGCAGGGTGCTCGTGACGATCGCCTCCAGCGCGCCGACCTCGGCGAACCGGCAGAAGCTGACCGCCCCGAACTTGGTGTGGACGCCCGCGAACACCACCCGGCGGGAGGCCCGCACCGCCTGCGCCTTGACCTCGCTGACCGCCGGGTCGGGCGTGGTCAGTCCGTGTTCGCGGGAGATCCCGTTGGCGCCGATGAACGCCAGGTCGATGACGAAACCGGCGAGCATCTTCGTCGTCCAGTGGTCGACGGTGGCGAGGGTGCCGGGGCGGACCCGGCCGCCGAGCAGCAGGACGGACGCGGTGCCGCTCTCCGCGAGCGCGCCCGCGACCGGCAGGGAGGCGGTGACCACGGTGAGGGGCCGGTCGGTGGGCAGGGCCTCGGCGATGAGCTGCGGGGTGAAGCCCTCGTCGACGAAGACCGTCTCGGCGTCCCCGATCAGCTCGGCCGCGGCGGTCGCGACCCGGCGCTTCTCGGGGACGTGGCTGGTGGCGCGGAAGGCGAGCGTCGTCTCGAAGCCGGCGCTCTCCACGGGATAGGCCCCGCCGTGGGTGCGGCGCACCAGACCGTGGTCCTCCAGGGCGCGCAGATCCCGCCGTACGGTCTCCTTGGCCACGCCCAGTTCGGCGGCGAGCGCGCTGACGTCGACCGCGCCGGTGGTGCGCGCCACCCGTACGATCTCCCGCTGGCGCTCTTCGGCCGTCCTGTGGCTCATGGCCGGACACCCGCTTCCTGATCTCGCTGCCCGTTCGGGCCCGGTGGGACCCATGCAGGAAGTTGTACAGCGGGCTTTCGCTGCTGACCAGGTCTGTTGCGGGCCCGTTCCTGCCCGGTTGTGCCCGTTCGGCTCGCGCAGTGCCCGGCTCGGACCTGGGCGGGCGCGGGGGAACGGGTGGGAGCGGGCAGCGCGGATGCCCGCATACGGCGGCGGGGGGGGGCGGGGGGGGGGCCCGGGGGGGGCCCGGCCCCACGCCTGGGGCGTTGCCCGGCGCCGGGTGCACGAG
>NZ_JBHWHX010000045.1:0-52354 GCF_042732315.1 Streptomyces sp. NPDC059787 | reverse complement strand
CGCCGGCGGCCTCCGGTCCGCGTCCGGGCCCGCGCCCCGCGCCGCGACCGGCTCCGGCGGCCCCGGAGTTCCAGGCCCCGCCCGCGGCGGCGGCCTCGGCTCCGGCTCCGTCCGGCCCGAAGCCCGGCGGCGCGCGTCCCGGTGCCCCCAAGCCCGGCGGTCGTCCCGCCGGTCAGGGTGGTCAGGGTCAGGGTCAGGGCGGCCAGGGCCGTCCGGCCGGTCAGGGTCAGCGTCCCGGCGGCGGCGCACCGCGTCCGGGCGGTCGCCCGGCCGGTCCGCGTCCCGGTAACAACCCCTTCACCTCCGGTGGCTCCACCGGCATGGCCCGTCCGCAGGCTCCGCGCCCGCAGGGCGCGCGTCCCGGTCCGGGTGGTCCCGGTGGTCCCGGCGGTGCCGGTCCCCGTCCGCAGGCCCCCGGTGCCCAGGGCGGCGGTCCGCGTCCGCAGGCTCCGGGCGGGCAGCGCCCGACCCCGGGCTCGATGCCGCGTCCGCAGGGTGGTCCCCGTCCCGGCGGCGGCCCCGGCGGCCCGCGTCCGAACCCCGGCATGATGCCGCAGCGTCCCGCTGCCGGCCCCCGTCCCGGCCCCGGCGGCCGCGGTCCGGGCGGTGCGGGTCGTCCTGGCGGTGCCGGTCGTCCCGGTGGCGGCGGCGGCTTCGCCGGCCGTCCCGGTGGCGGCGGCGGTGCCGGTCGTCCCGGTGGTGGCGGCGGCTTCGCCGGCCGTCCCGGTGGTGGCGGCGGCTTCGCCGGCGGCGGTGGCCGTCCCGGCTTCGGTGGTCGTCCCGGCGGTCCCGGTGGCCGTGGTGGCACGCAGGGCGCCTTCGGCCGTCCCGGTGGTCCCGCGCGTCGTGGCCGCAAGTCGAAGCGGCAGAGGCGCCAGGAGTACGAGGCCATGCAGGCCCCGTCGGTCGGCGGCGTGATGCTGCCTCGTGGCAACGGCGAGACCATTCGCCTGTCGCGCGGTGCCTCGCTCACCGACTTCGCGGAGAAGATCAACGCCAACCCGGCGTCGCTCGTCGCGGTCATGATGAACCTCGGCGAGATGGTCACCGCGACCCAGTCCGTCTCCGACGAGACGCTCCAGCTCCTCGCCGGCGAGATGAACTACACCGTTCAGATCGTCAGCCCGGAGGAGGAGGACCGCGAGCTGCTCGAGTCCTTCGACCTGGAGTTCGGCGAGGACGAGGGCGACGAGGAGGACCTGGTGGTCCGCCCGCCGGTCGTCACCGTCATGGGTCACGTCGACCACGGAAAGACCCGCCTCCTCGACGCCATCCGCAAGACGAACGTCATCGCGGGCGAGGCCGGCGGCATCACCCAGCACATCGGTGCCTACCAGGTCACGACCGAGGTCAACGAAGAGGATCGCAAGATCACCTTCATCGACACCCCGGGTCACGAGGCGTTCACCGCCATGCGTGCCCGCGGTGCGAAGTCGACCGACATCGCGATCCTGGTCGTCGCGGCCAACGACGGCGTCATGCCGCAGACGGTCGAGGCGCTCAACCACGCCAAGGCGGCCGACGTCCCGATCGTCGTCGCGGTCAACAAGATCGACGTCGAGGGCGCGGACCCGACCAAGGTGCGCGGTCAGCTGACCGAGTACGGCCTGGTGGCCGAGGAGTACGGCGGCGACACCATGTTCGTCGACATCTCCGCCAAGCAGGGTCTGCACATCGACAGCCTCCTCGAGGCCGTCATCCTCACCGCGGACGCCTCGCTCGACCTGCGGGCCAACCCGGAGCAGGACGCGCAGGGCATCTCGATCGAGTCCCGGCTCGACCGCGGCCGCGGTGCCGTGGCGACCGTCCTCGTCCAGCGAGGCACGCTGCGGGTCGGCGACACGATGGTGGTGGGCGACGCCTACGGCCGTGTGCGCGCCATGCTCGACGACAACGGCAACAACGTCGCCGAGGCGGGCCCGTCGACGCCGGTCCAGGTCCTGGGCCTGACCAACGTCCCGGGCGCGGGCGACAACTTCATCGTCGTCGACGAGGACCGTACGGCCCGTCAGATCGCCGAGAAGCGCGCCGCCCGTGAGCGCAACGCCGCGTTCGCCAAGCGCACGCGCCGCGTGTCGCTCGAGGACCTGGACAAGGTGCTCAAGGCCGGCGAGGTCCAGCAGCTGAACCTGATCATCAAGGGTGACGCTTCCGGATCGGTCGAGGCGCTCGAGTCCTCGCTGCTCCAGCTGGACGTCGGCGAAGAGGTCGACATCCGCGTCCTGCACCGCGGCGTCGGTGCGGTCACGGAGTCCGACATCGACCTGGCGATGGGCTCCGACGCCATCGTGATCGGCTTCAACGTGCGCGCCGCCGGGCGTGCCGCGCAGATGGCCGAGCGCGAGGGTGTGGACGTCCGCTACTACTCGGTCATCTACCAGGCGATCGAGGAGATCGAGGCGGCCCTCAAGGGCATGCTCAAGCCGGAGTACGAAGAGGTCGAGCTCGGTACGGCGGAGATCCGCGAGGTCTTCCGCTCGTCCAAGCTGGGCAACATCGCGGGTGTGCTCATCCGCTCCGGCGAGGTCAGGCGCAACACCAAGGCGCGCCTGCTGCGCGATGGCAAGGTCATCGCGGAGAACCTCAACATCGAGGGTCTGCGTCGCTTCAAGGACGACGTCACCGAGATCCGCGAAGGCTACGAGGGCGGTATCAACCTCGGAAACTTCAACGACATCAAGGTCGACGACGTCATCGCGACGTACGAGATGCGCGAGAAGCCGCGGGTGTAACACCCCACGGTGTGCGCGGGCACACGGCGGAGCGGCCGGCGGAGCACAATATCCGTCGATCGCCGCGTCCCCTTCGATGTACGGTTCTGATGTCCCTGCCCACCACGGATGGCGGGGCCATCGATCCCGTACCGGCGGGTGAACCGGTTGCACATGTATGTGGGGACACTGTCCTTCGACCTCCTCCTCGGCGACGTACATTCGCTGAAGGAGAAGCGCTCCGTCGTCCGCCCGATCGTCGCCGAACTCCAGCGCAAGTACGCGGTGAGCGCGGCCGAGGTGGATCACATGGACCTCCATCGCCGGGCGGTCATCGGCCTGGCCATGGTGTCCGGCGACACGGGGCACCTGACCGACGTACTGGACCGCTGCGAGCGGTTGGTCGCCGGGCGCCCGGAGGTGGAACTGCTGTCCGTCAGGCGGCGCTTCCACGGTGAAGACGACTGACGACCACAGCCCAGAGATACGCAGACAGGAAAGAACGGGAGACGGACCAGTGGCCGACAACGCGCGGGCGAAAAGGCTGGCGGACCTCATCCGAGAGGTGGTGGCCCAGAAGCTGCAGCGCGGGATCAAGGACCCGCGGCTCGGCTCGCACGTCACCATCACGGACACCCGGGTCACGGGTGACCTCAGGGAGGCGACCGTCTTCTACACGGTGTACGGGGACGACGAGGAGCGCAAGGCCGCCGCGGCGGGCCTGGAGAGCGCCAAGGGCGTCCTGCGCTCCGAGGTGGGCCGGGCGGCGGGCGTGAAGTTCACGCCGACCCTGGCCTTCGTCATGGACGCGCTCCCGGACACGGCACGCAACATCGAGGACCTCCTCGACCGGGCGCGCCAGTCCGACGCGAAGGTGCGCGAGGCGTCCGCGGGCGCCGCGTACGCCGGCGAGGCCGACCCGTACCGCAAGCCGGAAGACGACGAGACGGACGACACCGCCGAATGAACCGGAAGCCCACCACGCCCGACGGCCTTGTCATCGTCGACAAGCCGTCGGGCTTCACTTCGCACGACGTGGTCGCCAAGATGCGCGGCATCGCGCGCACCCGGCGCGTCGGCCACGCCGGCACCCTCGACCCGATGGCGACGGGCGTCCTCGTCCTCGGCGTCGAGAGGGCGACCAAGCTCCTCGGCCACCTCGCGCTGACCGAGAAGGAGTACCTCGGCACGATCCGGCTCGGGCAGAACACGCTCACCGACGACGCCGAGGGGGAGATCACCTCCTCCACCGACGCCTCCGCGGTCACCCGCGAGGGCATCGACGCCGGCGTCGCCGGCCTGACCGGCGACATCATGCAGGTGCCGTCCAAGGTCAGCGCCATCAAGATCAACGGGGTGCGCTCCTACAAGCGGGCCCGGGAGGGCGAGGAGTTCGACATCCCCGCCCGGCCGGTCACCGTCTCCTCGTTCTCCGTGTACGACGTCCGGGAGGCAGTCGCCGAGGACGGCACCCCGGTGCTGGACCTGGTGGTGTCGGTCGTCTGCTCCTCCGGCACCTACATCCGCGCCCTCGCCCGCGACCTGGGTGCAGGACTGGGCGTCGGCGGGCACCTCACCGCGCTGCGCCGGACCCGCGTCGGCCCGTACAAGCTGGACTCCGCGAAGACGCTGGACCAGCTCCAGCAGGAGCTGACGGTGATGCCGATCGCCGAGGCCGCCACGGCCGCGTTCCCGTGCTGGGACGTCGACGACCGGCGGGCCAGGCTGCTCACCAACGGGGTACGCCTCGAGATGCCCGAGGAGTACGCCGGCTCCGGAGCCGTGGCCGTGTTCGGCCCCGAGCGCCGCTTCCTGGCCCTCGTCGAGGAGCAGCGCGGCAAGGCCAAGAGCCTGGCCGTCTTCGGCTGACCCGCGGGCGGGTCCGCCCGTGGAGCGGCGTCACGGGGATGGACATGCCGCCGCTCCACGGTCCCCCTCGGTTCCCCCACCCCTAGGGTGTATCCATCCACCCCCGCCTGTTCACCCGTAAGTGCGGGCGCTCGGAGTGAACCGGGGGAGCGGAAGGGGGCGCGTTCACCGGACGATCTGTCCCGCTGATCATCCCGGCCCTACTGTCGCAGCCAAGGGCACGGATGCGCGACGGGAGGCTCGACGATGCCGTCCCCCTACGAATACGAACCCCGTCACGAACGGGAGGCCCCGGACGACGCTCCGGGCCTGTGCGACGTCCTGGTCCGGCTGCACGACCTCGCCGGCCGGCCGCGCGGCACCGGCTTCGTGGCCGATCACCACGGCACGGTGATCACCAGTCACGAGGCGGTCGACGGTCTGCCCCGGATCGTGCTGCACGCGGCGGCCGGCCGCCAGTGCGTGGTGACCGCGGACGCGGTGACCCCGCTGCCCGCGCTCGGCCTGGCCCTCGTCCGCAGCGAGGGGCTCGGCGTCGCACCGCTGCCGGTCACCACGCGGCGCACCGTCCGGCCCGGCACCTATGTGCGGATCCCCGCCGGAGGCTGGCGCGAGGCGCGCGTGCTGGGGACGGGCCCCGTGACCTACACCGCCACCGACCGCGCGTACGCACTGGGTGACGCGCTGGAACTGGCGGTCGGCACCGCGGGCCGGGACGCGCTGCGGCTCGGCGGCGGCGCCGCCGGCGGCCCGGTGCTCGACGCCACCACCGGCACCGTCCTCGGTGTCCTCGGCACCGCGCTCCACTCGGACGACCGCGCCGAGGGCTTCGCCGTACGGCTGCCTCCCCGGGCCCCCGCCGAGGGCCCGCTCGCCGAACTGCTCACCGAGAACACGGCCACGGTCCCGGCCCACGGAGCCGACCTCAACCTCGCCGGGGTGGTGCAGCTCACGGCCGGCTCGGTCGGGTGGGACGGGCCGGCCGGTGGTGTGGGGCTTGTCGGCCGGTCCGCTGTGGGTGCGGAGTTCGCCGCGTTCGAGCGGGGTGGGTCGGCTGGTGTTGTGGGGTCTGTTGTGGGTGCGGGGGGCTCCTCGGTCGGACAGGGCAGGCCGGCCGGTGGTGTGGGGCTTGTCGGCCGGTCCGCTGTGGGTGCGGAGTTCGCCGCGTTCGAGCGGGGTGGGTCGGCCGGTGTTGTGGGGTCTGTTGTGGGTGCGGAGGGTTCCTCGGTCGGACAGGGCGGGCCGGCCGGTGGCGTGGGGCCCGTCGACCGGTCCGCCGTGCTCGCGGAGTTCGCCGCGTTCGAGCGGGGCGAGGCCGCCGTGCTGGGCCTGGTCGGGCCGCCCGGCAGTGGTCGTACGACGCAGCTCGCGGCGCTCGCCGCCCGCCGGCACCGCGCGGGCCGGCCCACGCTCCGGCTGCGCGGTGCCGACCTGGACGAGGGCGACGGCTCGGTCGCGGACGCCGCCCGTCGGGCACTGGACCGGGCCGCCGTCGTCGTCGCGGCCTCCCGCGCCCCGTTCCCGGCCGGCCCGGACGCCCTCGGTGACGTGAGCCCGGAGCACCTGGCCGGGCTCGCCCGCACGGCCGGCCACCCCCTGCTGCTCCTCCTCGACGGCCCCGAGGAGATCCTGCTCGACAGGCCGGCCGAGTGGACCGCCGGGACCGTGCGGTGGCTGCGGGCGACGGGGGCCCGGATGGTGGTCGCGTGCCGCGCGGAGTACTGGGAGGAGGCGGGGTTCCCGGAAGAGCTGCTGCACGCCGGTGCGCCCCGCCCCGACGGGCTCCCCGCCTGTGTGGCCCTCGGCGATCTCACCGCCGAGGAGGCCCGCCAGGCGCGCGCCCGCCACGGCGTCCCCGAGGGCGCGGTGGCCGCCGCCGACGCCCGCCACCCCCTGACCCTGCGGATGCTCGCGGACATCCGGTCCGCCCACGCCGACACCGCCCCCGACGCCCCCGTCGACCGCGACGACGTCTTCTCCGCCCACCTGGACCTGATGTGCCTGCGGATCGCCGTCCGCCTCGCCGACGGGAACGGGATCCGCGGCACCGCCGTACGCCGGCTCGCCGCCAAGGTCGCCGGACAGGTGCACGAGGCCGCCCGGCGCAGCCTCGGGGCGGGCGGGCTGGACCGGGAGACGTTCGACGCGCTGTTCCCCCGGGGGTCCGCCCCCGCCCGGCTCGGCGGCGGCACCGGCTGGGCCTCGGCCGTGCTCGCCGAGGGGCTCCTCGTCCCGGCCGGGACGACCGGCTACCGGTTCGCGGACGAGGAACTGGCCGACTGGCTCCACGGCACCCACCTCGACGTGGACGACGCCCTGCGCGCCCTGGTCCACACCGCTCCCGCCACCCCGGTCGCTCCCGACGGGCGCCTCCCGCGGCCGGCTGCCGCCGAGGACGGCTTCCCGCCGCCCGGCGGCCGGCCCCGATCCGCCGCTGCTTCCGGCGGTCGGGATGCCGTTGAGGGGGCTCTTCCGTTGTCCGGCCGCTGGGCCGGTTCGGCCGGTGATCGTCGTGATCTGCCTGCTGTCGCTTTCGATCCCTGGACCGTTGTCGGTCCCGATCCCTGGGCCGTCGCCGATACCGATTACCGGCCTGCTGACGATTGCCTCTTCCACCACAGCGGTGTGACGGCCGATGACGGTGGGGGCGGCGTGGCTGCCGGACGCCCGGCGCTGCCCGCCGTCGGCCTCCTCCCGGCCGCCCCCGGCGCCGAAGCCGTCCTTCCGGCCGGCACCCCCGTCCCGCACCACCGCATCGGTGTCGTCGTCGAGGCCCTGCTGTTCCTCGCGCGGCGGCACGGCAGCCGGCGGCTCTCCACGCGGCTCACGGATCTGGTGCACGCCCTCGATGCCGCTCCGGGTTCCTGGTGGGCCGTCCGCCTGCTCGGCGGGACCCTCGCGCGCGTGGCCGACGCGACGCCGTACACGGACGTGCTGCGGCTGCTGGCCGACCGTCTCGTGGCCTGGCGGGAGCAACGGCGGGGCGTGCCGCCGGAGCTGGGGCCCGCCTTCTGGACCGCTCTCCGGCTGCCGCCGGAGACGCGGTGCGCACTGCTGCGCCGGCTCGTCCACGCCGACGGCCCCCCGTGCGAGAACGGGCCCCGCTTCCTCGACGCCACCGCGCGGCTGCTCGCCGCCGACCCCGTCGCCGTACTGCCGTACCTCGTCCGCTGGTTCGAGGACGAGCGGCCGCTGCCCGCCACCCCGCACGCGACCGTGGCGACCGCCGCGCAGGCGCTGCTGCACACCCATCGGCACGCGGCCCCGGACGCGCTGACGGAGGCGCTCGCCGACAGTGCGCACCGGCGGGCCGACCAACTGCTCACCGTGCTGACGGAGGAGGAGCCCGCCGCGATGTGCAGGGCCGTCGACCGGTGGGCGAAGGACGGACGACCCGCACGACGGGCCACGGCCGTCGCCTACGGCCTGCTCGTCGCGCCGTACGCGCGCGACGACACCGACCGCACCCTGCTGAGGTACGCGGCGCTCGCCGTCCTCGTCCGCACCTCCGACCGCGAGCTGCACGGCGGCGCCCTCGCCCTCCTCGTCCGCGACCCGAACAGCAGGGACCGCCACCTCCCGCGGGCCCTGGAGCGCTTCGCGGCCGGCGACCCCCACCTCCCGCCGAGCGCGCTCACCCCCGCCCTCGCCACCCACCCGGAGCCCGTCCTCGACGCCTTCCGCACCAGGCTCGGCGGGACCGGCGCGGGCGAGACGCTCCGTGCCCTCGCCGACGCCACCCCGCCCGCCCCGGCCCGCCAGGTCGCCGCACTCGTACGGGAGACGGTGGAGCGGCGGCCGGAGCTGACGGGACAGGTGGCCGCGTACGCCGACGGGCGGCTGGAGCGGGGCCCGGCCGCCCGTGCCGTACTGAGGACCCTGCTCACCGGTCTGCTCGACGGCGGCCCGCAACCGCTCCGGGTGGCCCTCGCCGGCATCCTCGCCGGCCCCGGCACACCGGCCTCCCGCCCGCTGCGCCGCGAACTGCTGGACACCCTGCTCGCCCGCGAGTCCGACCCCGCCGTCCTGGAGGCGGTGCTGCGCGCCGCGGCCCGCAACACCGGCCCCGAGCCGCGCGTCCTCGTCCACCGCACCGGGCTGCTCCTCGCGCGCACCACGGAGGGCGCCACCCGCTTCGACCGCTGTCTGGCCGACCTGGGCAGCCATGTGCCGGGCTTCGCCGCCGCCGTGGCCGGCTGGCTGACGGACGCCCCACGCGAGTGGTCCACGCTGATCGGGCCCGCCACCCGCCGGACCATCGAGAACCTGGCCGGCGCGGTCGTCCCCGCCTGACCCCGCCCGGCCGGCACGTGCACCCCGTCACACAGCCCCCATGCCGATGCGGGCGCCCGGCACACGGCATGGCACCCTTAGAGCTGCGCAGAGAAGTCCACGGACTCGGGTTCGTTCGACAAGGTTTCGACAAGGAGCAGGCACAGTGCAGCGCTGGCGTGGCTTGGAGGACATCCCCCAGGACTGGGGGCGCAGCGTCGTCACCATCGGCTCCTACGACGGAGTCCACCGCGGACACCAGCTGATCATCCGGCATGCCGTGGACCGCGCCCGGGAGCTCGGCGTCCCCGCCGTCGTCGTCACCTTCGACCCGCACCCCAGCGAGGTCGTCCGCCCCGGCAGCCACCCCCCGCTGCTCGCCCCGCACCACCGGCGCGCCGAACTCATGGCCGGCCTCGGTGTCGACGCGGTCCTGATCCTCCCCTTCACCACCGAGTTCTCGAAGCTGTCCGCCGCCGACTTCGTCGTCAAGGTGCTGGTCGACAAGCTGCACGCCAAGGCGGTCGTCGAGGGCCCCAACTTCCGCTTCGGCCACAAGGCCGCGGGCAACGTGGAGTTCCTCGCTGAACAGGGCCGGGTCTACGACTTCGACGTCGAGGTCGTCGACCTGTACGTCAGCGGTGAGGCGGGCGGCGGCGAGCCGTTCTCCTCCACGCTCACCCGCCGTCTGGTCGCCGAGGGCGAGGTCGAGGGCGCCGCCGAGATCCTGGGCCGCCCGCACCGGGTGGAGGGCGTCGTCGTCCGGGGCGCCCAGCGCGGCCGTGACCTGGGTTTCCCCACGGCCAACGTCGAGACCCTCCCGCACACCGCGATCCCCGCCGACGGTGTCTACGCCGGCTGGCTGCACGCCCAGGGCGAGGCCATGCCGGCCGCGATCTCCGTCGGCACCAACCCCCAGTTCGACGGCACCGAGCGCACGGTCGAGGCGTACGCCATCGACCGCGTCGGCCTCGACCTGTACGGCCTCCATGTCGCCGTCGACTTCCTGGCCTTCGTGCGCGGCCAGGCGAAGTTCGACACGCTGGAGGCGCTGCTGGAGCAGATGGCCGAGGACGTCGAGCACTGCAAGGACCTCGTGGCCACGGCCGGGAAGCCGTAACCGGTCAGTTCTTCCGGGCGTGCGCCCAGTGGCACGCCACCTGGGCCGCGCCGCCCCCGCCGAGGATCTCCGGGTCCCGGCCCCGGCACGCCTCCGCCACCCCCGCCCGGTCCGCCTCGCCGCCCGCCAGGATCTGGCAGCGGGCGTGGAACCGGCAGCCGGACGGGACACGGGACGGGTCCGGGGGCTCACCCGTGAGGACCACCGGCTCGCCCGGCGCCTCGGGGAGGACCGACAGCAGGGCCCGGGTGTACGGATGCCGGGGGGCCGTCAGGACCTGCTCCACCGCCCCGGTCTCCACGATCCGGCCCAGGTACATCACCGCGACCCGGTCGGCGATGTTCCAGGCCAGTCCGAGGTCGTGCGTGACGACCAGTGCGGACAGGCCCAGCTCGGCGCGCAGCCGCAGCAGCAGGGCCAGGATCTCCCCGCGTACGGACGCGTCCAGGGAGGCCACCGGCTCGTCGGCGACGAGGAGTTCGGGCTCCAGCACCAGCGCGCCCGCGATCACCACGCGCTGCCGCTGACCGCCGGACAACTCGTGCGGATAGCGCAGGAGGAAGCGCTCCGGCGGACGCAGCCCGGCCCGGGACAGGGCGTCGGCGACCGCGGCCCGCTCGTCACCGCCGTGGCCGTGGATACGCAGTCCCTCGGCCACCGCGTCGTACACCGTGTGCCGTGGGTTGAGCGAGCCGCTCGGGTCCTGCAGCACCAGCTGCACGCGCCTGCGGTACGCCTTCAGGGAGCGGCCGGAGTACTCCAGCGGCCGTCCGTCGAAGGTGACCCGGCCCGCGGTCGGCTCGACCAGACCCAGCAGGGCGCGGGCCAGCGTCGTCTTGCCGCACCCCGACTCGCCGACCAGGGCGACGATCTCACCGGGACGGATGTCCAGATCGACACCGTCCACGGCCCGGGCGACCGGGGCACCGTGCCGCCCCGGGAAGGCGACGCGCACACCCTGAGCGCTGAGGAGGGGAGTGGTGGAGGTGCTCATGGGGTATTGGGCCTCGCTTCCTCCAGGGACCCCGGATCACCGGCTGCCGTGTTCCGCTGGGGGTCCGGATCACCGGCTGTCGTGCTCGGTCGGGGGTCGGGTCCGTCGGTTGTCGTGCCGTGTCGGGTGCCGGAGTCGCCGGCTGCCTTGCTCGGCCGGGGGGCCGGGCCGTCGTCTGTTGTGTCCCGCCGTGGGCCCGGTGCGTCGTCCGCTGTGTTCCGGTGGGGATCCGGACCACCGTCCGCCGGGTCCCGCCGCGCGGCCGGGCCGTCGGTCGGAGTGTCCCGTGGGGAATCCGGTTCGTCGGCCGGCTCGGCCGCCGTGGTGACCCGTACGCACGCCACCCGCCGGCTCGGGCCCGCGTTCCGCAGCGGCTGGTCCTCCGTGGCGCAGGAGTCCAGCGCCACCGGGCACCGTGGATGGAACGTGCAGCCCGACGGCAGCGCCGCCGGGTCCGGCGGGTCGCCCGGCAGGCCACGCGGCGCGAAGCGCGACGCCGGGTCGCCGATGCGCGGGAACGCGGCCGACAGCGCCTGGGCGTAGGGGTGGCGGGCGGACTCGTACACCTCTCCCGCCGGGCCCTCCTCGACCACCCGGCCCGCGTACATCACCGCGAGCCGGTCACAGGTGCCGGCGAGCACCGCGAGGTCATGGCTGATCATGATCAGCCCCACGTCCTGGTCCGCGACCAGCCGCTCGATCAGCCGCAGGATCTGCGCCTGGATCATCACATCCAGCGCGGTCGTCGGCTCGTCGGCGATGATCAGCCGCGGATCGCAGGCCAGCGCCATGGCGATCATGACGCGCTGCCGCTGACCGCCGGACAACTCGTGCGGGTAGGCCGCCGCACGGGCGGCCGGAAGACCGACGTGCTCCAGCAGCTCCCCGGTCTTCTTCCGCGCCCCGGCCGGAGTGGCCTTCCGGTGCAGCAGGATCGGCTCGGCGATCTGGTCGCCGATGCGCCGTACGGGGTTGAGGGAGTGCATCGCCCCCTGGAACACGATGGACGCCCCGGCCCAGCGGACCGCCCGTACCCGGCCCCACTTCATGGCCAGTACGTCCTCGCCGTCCAGCAGGATCTCCCCGCCGACCCGCGTCCCGGCCGGGAGCAGCCGCAGCAGCGCCAGCGCCAGGGTGGACTTGCCGCAGCCCGACTCCCCGGCGATCCCCAGCTTGCGACCCGCGTCCAGCCGTAGGTCCACCCCGCGCACGGCGGCCGCCCCGCCCGCGTACGTGACCGTCAGCCCTCTGACGTCGAGCAGACTCAACGGGACACCCCCAGCCTGGGGTTGAGGACGGACTCCACGGCCCGTCCGCACAGTGTGAACGCCAGCGCCACCACGGCGATGGCGATGCCCGGCGGCACCAGGTACCACCAGTGCCCGGCGCTGACCGCACCCGCCTCCCGGGCGTCCTGCAGCAGCCCGCCCCACGACACCACCGTCGGATCGCCGAGCCCCAGGAAGGCCAGCGTCGCCTCCGCCAGGATCGCTGAGGAGATGATCAGCGTCGTCTGTGCCAGCACCAGCGGCATCACGTTGGGCAGCACATGCCGGGACATGATGTGCCAGTGCCCGCCGCCGAGCGCCCGCGCCCGCTCGATGTAAGGCCGGGTCTCCACCGCCAGCGTCTGCGCCCGCACCAGCCGGGCCGTCGTCGGCCAGGTCGTCACCCCGATCGCCACGACGATCGTCAGCAGCGAGCGGGACATCACCGTGGCCAGCGCGATCGCCAGCACCAGCGTCGGCATCACCAGGAACCAGTCGGTGATCCGCATCACCACCGTCGCGTACCAGCCCCGGAAGTGTCCCGCCGTCACCCCGATCACCGTGCCGATCGCCACCGACAGCACGGCCGCCAGCAGCCCCACCAGCAGCGACACCCGCGCACCCCAGATCACCAGGCCGAGCAGATTCCGCCCGAACCGGTCGGCCCCGAAGGGGAGTTCCGCGCTCGGGCGCTCCAACGGGCTGCCCGGCGCGCCGGTCACGTCGGCCACGTCGGAGCCGACGACCAGCGGAGCGGCCAGCGCGAGCAGCGCGAACAGCGCGAGCGTGGCGAGGCCGAAGAGGCCGGCCCGGTGCGTGCGGTACTGCCGCCAGAACCGCGCGGCCGAGGCCCGGCGCCGCTGCCACGCCAGGGCGCGGGGGCGCGCGGCCGGCGTCTTCTCGGTCGTCATCGGCCCACCCGGGGATCGAACAGCGGATAGATCAGATCGGCGAGCGTGTTCATCACGACCACCGCGGCGGCGAACACGAAGAACAGCCCCTGCACCAGCGGCAGATCGGGCACGCTCAGCGCCTGGTAGAACAGCCCTCCCAGACCCGGCCAGGAGAAGACCGTCTCCACCAGGATCACACCGGCCACCGTCCGCCCGAGGTTGATGAAGATCAGCGTCACGGTCGGCAGCAGCGCGTTGGGCACCGCGTGCCGGCGCCGTACGAGGTCGTCGCGCAGCCCCTTGGCCCGCGCGGTCGTCAGATAGTCGCTGCCCATCTCGTCCAGCAGCGCCGACCGCGTCACCAGCAGCGTCTGCCCGTAATCCACGGCCACCAGCGTCAGCACCGGCAGCACCAGGTGGTGCGCCACGTCCACGACGTACGCGAAGCCCTCCTCCCCGCCCGACTCCATGCCACCGGTCGGGAACAGGCCCGGCAGCGGCCCGATCCCCACCGACAGCGTGGTGATCAGCAGCAGGCCCAGCCAGAAGGAGGGGAGGGAGTACAGCGTCAGCGCCAGCCCGGTGTTGAGCCTGTCGCCGAGCCGCCCGTGCCGCCACGCCGACCGGGTGCCCAGGACGATCCCGAGCGCCGTGTAGAGGACGAAGGCGGTGCCGGTGAGCAGCAGCGTGTTCGGCAGCGCCTCCGTGATCTTGTCGACCACGGGCGCGTTGAACTGGTACGACGTCCCCAGGTCACCGGTGAGCGCCTTGCCGCAGTAGTCGGTGAACTGCTGCCACAGCGGCAGGTCAAGCCCGAACTGCTCCCGGTACGTGGCCAGTTGCTCGGCCGACACCTGGCGGCCGCCGGTCATGAACTTCACCGGGTCGCCGGGGATCAGCCGGAAGAGGAAGAAGCTGGTGACGAGGACGGCGAGCAGGGACACGGCCGCGCCGGCGAGCTTGCCCGCCACATAGCGCGGATACGCGGTGGTGATACGGCCGTCGCGTGGCCCGCGTGGCCCGCGTGGCCCGCGTGGCCCGCGTGGCCCGCGGGTGGCCTCCGGTCCGTCCTTCGCCGGACCGGCGGCCCCCGTGCCCCCCACCGATGCGGATGTCGCGTCAGCGGTCATGAGTGTCCGTTCGCCGCCTACTCGCGATCCTCGGCCGTGGCCCGTCGCCGCATCGCCGCGAGGAGCCCCAGCCCCGCGAGGACGACGACACCCGCGACGATCCCGATGACCACACCCGTCGACGACGAATCACCGCCCCCGTCACCGGAGTCCGCCGGCACCGCCGACCACCAGCTCCAGTAGCCGTCCTGGCCGTAGATGTTGCCCGCCTTCGCCGGCATGGTGGTGATCGACTCGATCTGGTCCGTGCGGTACGCCTCGACCGCGTTCGGATACGCCATGACGTTCATGTACCCGAGGTCGTACAGCCGCGACTCCATCTGCTTGACGAGGTCCGCCCGCTTGCCGGCGTCGTACTCGGCGAGCTGCCGCGCGTACAGCTCGTCGTACGTCTTGTCGCAGATGAAGTTGTCGGTCGCGCCGGTCTCCTCCGGCGTCGCCGGGAGCGCCGCACAGGTGTGGATGGACAGCACGAAGTCCGGGTCCGGGTTGACCGACCAGCCGTCGAAGGCGAGGTCGTACTCACCGGCGAGCCAGGGATCGGTCACGTTGTCCAGGCAGTTGAGCGTCACCCCGATACCGAGGTCGCCCCACCACTCCTCGAGGTACTGGCCGACCGCCTTGTCGTTCGGGTCGGTGGCGTGGCACAGCACGCGGTAGTCGATCGGCTTGCCGTCCTTGCCGATCCGCTTGCCGTCGCCGTTCTTCCTGTAGCCGGCCCGGTCGAGCAGCCGGGCCGCCTCCGCCGGGTCGTACGCCAGTTCCTGGTCGGCCGACGGCTCCCAGAAGTACTGCGAGAAACGTGGCGGGATGTAGCCGGCGCCCTCCACGGCGTGCCCCTGGAACACCTTGTCGATGATGGTCTTCCGGTCCACCGCCATGAACAGCGCGTTGCGCACCCGCTGGTCGAGCAGCGAGGGGTGTCCGTCACCCATCTCCTCGCCGTTCTTCGCCCTGGCGCCCGGGTTGGTGGCCAGCGCGTAGAAGCGGCGCCCCGGCGCGTCGTTGACCCGGATGTTCTTCTCGCTCCTCAGCGCGTCCGTCTGGGCGGGCGTCAGGGACGGCGACCCGGCGACGAACGACACCTCGCCCTTGCGCAGCGCCGACACCGCGGCGTCCTGGTCCTTGTAGTAGCGGAAGACCAGTTCGTCGAACTTGGGTGACCCGCGCCAGAAGTCCTTGTTGGCCTTCAGCCGCACATAGCTGTCCGCCTTGTAGTCGGTGAGGACGAACGGCCCGTTGCCGACGACGGGGAAGTCCTTGTCATTGTTGAACTTCGAGTAGTCGCCGGCCTTCTCCCACACGTGCTTGGGAACGATCGGCACGTCCAGCGCCGTCATCGTGGCCTGCGGCTTCTTCAGCTCGATGACCAGCTCGGTGGGGCTCGGCGCGGTCACCTTCTCGAAGTTGGCGACGTAGCTGCCGTTCGCGGTGGCCGCGCCGGGGTCCGTCATCATCGTGTTGAACGTCCAGGCCGCGTCCTCGGCGGTGGCCTGCTCGCCGTCCGACCACGCGGAGTCCGAGCGGATGGTGTACGTCCAGGTCAGCTTGTCCGGCGACGACTCCCACTTGGTGGCCAGGCCGGGGATGACGTGGTTGTCCTCGGGGTCGTAGTTCGTCAGGTACTCGTAGGTGAGCCGGTGGATGCTCGTACTGAGCAGCCGTACCGCCAGGAACGGGCTGAGCGAGTCGACGCTCTGCGCCACCGCGACGGTCAGCACCTTGGCGCCGTCGTCGGCCGCCCGCGCCTGCTGCGGCGCCGGGTTGAGCGGGGTGGCGAGCCCGGCGCTGAGGGTGAGCGCGGCGGCGCCGGCCGCCATGACGAGCCGGGTGCGGCCCGGGGTGCGGTGCTGGCCGCCGTACTGATCGTTCGTTTCCATGGTCGCTGACCTCACGTCATCGCTCGCACGGGAAGGACGGGTTGATCAGATGAGTGATGAGTGTGTCTATCAGCGACCACCGCGGGCGTCAACGGCGCGAACACCCCATGTGGCCTGCGGAAACAACGAGTTCACGCACATGGCGCGTTCATTGGTCCAGATCACTGAAGCACTGCTGGCCAGGGCCTGACGGCGGATTCCGGCCCCGCACGCGAAAGCGGCCCCTCGAAAGGGGCCGCTCGGCTGCGGTGCCTTACTGCCGGCCGGGGTGAGGGGGATAGGGCTGGCCCGGGACCTGCGGGTACGGGTGGCCGGGCTGGGCCGGGGGCTGTCCGGGCTGCGGCTGCTGGGGGTACGGGCCCGGCTGACCGGGGACGGCCTGACCGGGCATGGGCTGACCGGGCATGGGCTGACCCGGAACGGGCTGGCCGGGGAAGGGCTGGCCCGGCATCGGCGGGGCGGCGACCGGCGGCGGGTTGCCGTCGGAGGTCCACAGACCGTGCGACTGCTGATGCCGTACGAAGTCCTCGGCGACCAGCGCCGCGAGGTTGAAGTACGCCTCCCGCACCTTCGGCCGCATCATGTCGAGGTCGACCTCCGCACCGGCGGCCAGATGCTCGTCGAACGGCACGACGAGCACGCCCCGGCACCGGGTCTGGAAGTGCGCCACGATGTCGTCGACCTTGATCATCTTGCCGGTCTCGCGCACCCCGGAGATCACGGTGAGGGACCGCGAGACGAGGTCCGCGTACCCGTGCGCGGACAGCCAGTCCAGCGTCGTACTGGCACTGCTCGCACCGTCCACGGACGGCGTGGAGATGATGATCAGCTGGTCGGCGAGGTCCAGCACGCCGCGCATGGCGCTGTAGAGCAGACCCGTACCGGAGTCGGTGAGGATGACCGGGTACTGCTTGCCGAGCACGTCGATCGCGCGCCGGTAGTCCTCGTCGTTGAACGTCGTGGACACGGCCGGGTCGACGTCGTTGGCGATGATCTCCAGACCGGACGGCGCCTGGGAGGTGAACCGCCGGATGTCCATGTACGAGTTGAGGTACGGGATCGCCTGGACGAGGTCACGGATGGTGGCCCCGGTCTCGCGCCGCACACGGCGGCCGAGCGTACCGGCGTCCGGGTTGGCGTCGATCGCGAGGATCTTGTCCTGCCGCTCGGTGGCGAGGGTGGCGCCGAGGGCGGTGGTCGTGGTCGTCTTGCCGACGCCGCCCTTGAGGCTGATGACGGCGATGCGGTAGCAGGACAGCACCGGCGTACGGATCAGCTCCAGCTTCCGCTGCCGCTCGGCCTCCTCCTTCTTCCCGCCCAGCTTGAAACGCGAACCGCCGCCCGCGGGGCGGCTGCTCTTCGCCTTCTGCTTCTTGCTGTTGAGCAGCCGGTCCGAGGACAGCTCCACGGCAGCGGTGTAACCGAGGGGCGCCGCACCGGGGTTGGTCGGCTGCCGCTGGTCGTGCTGGATGGGCTGCGGCCAGGCGGCCCCGGTACGCGGATCGACGGGCTGCTGCGGCGGCACACCGGGCTGCTGCCCCTGCGGCGGCTGCTGCGGGAAGCCGTAACCGGCCTGCGGGCCGGGCACGGGCGGGGTGCCGGGCCGGGCCTGCCCGAAGGGCTGCTGCGGAACTGCCGCGCCGGGCTGGGGGAGCCCGTACCCGGCGTGCGCGTCGGGAGCGGGAGCACTCTCGGGCTGCTGCGCCGGGGGTTGGGGGGCTGCCGCGCCGGGGGCGCCGGGCTGCGGGAAGCCGTAACCGGCGGGCTGGGCCGGAGGGGCCGGGGTGGCACCCGGCTGGGGGAAGCCGTAGCCGGCGGGGGCGTTGGGCGCCGGGGTGGGCGGAGTGTCGGGCTGGGGCTGCGCAGAGGGCTGCGGAGCCGACGTCGGGGCTGCCGCGCCCGGCTGCGGGAAGCCGTAGCCGGCCGGGGCGTTCGGCGCCGGCGCGGCCGGGGGCTCGGGCTGCTGGGCCGGGGGCTGGGGGGCTGCCACGCCGGGGGCGCCGGGCTGTGGGAAGCCGTATCCGGCCTGTGGGTCGGGTGCGGGGGCAGCCTCGGGCTGCGGGTTCGCCGCGCCGGGGGCGCCGACGGGCGGGAAGCCGTAACCGGCAGGTTGGGCCGGGGGAGTCGGGGCGGCGCCCGGCTGCGGGAAGCCGTAGCCGGCGGGGGCGCTGGGCGTCGGCGCGGGCGGAGTGTCGGGCTGCTGTGCGGGGGGCTGCGGGGCTGTTGCGCCCGGTTGCGGGAAGCCGTATCCGGCCTGCGGGTCGGGTGCGGGGGCAGCCTCGGGCTGTGGGGCTGCCGCGCCGGGCTGTGGGAAGCCGTATCCGGCCTGTGGGTTCACCGCGCCGGGAGTACCGGCGGGCTGGGCCGGGGGCGTCGGCGCGGGACCCGGCTGCGGGAAGCCGTAGCCGGCCGGGGCGTTCGGCGCCGGCCGGGTCTCGGGCTGTTGCTGGGGTGCCGGGCCGGCGGGCGGGAAGCCGTAGCCGGCCTGCGGGGCGGTCGGCGGGTTCCAGGCGGCGGGCGCGGGCTGCGGCGCCTGGGGCTGGAACGGCGGCTGCTGGGCAGGGACGGCCGGCTGGTCCTGCGCTGCCGCGGGCTGAGGCTGCGCGCCCCCGTCCGCCGGCTGGGCGGGCGCCTGCGCGGGCCACTGACCGGCCGGCGCCGGGGCGGCGGGGTACGCCGACGGCACCGGGGGAACACCCTGCGGCGCCGGGGGAGTCCAGGCGGGCGGGGCGTCGGGCGTGGCCGGGGCGGCGTCCTGGGGCGTGCTGTCCTCGGGGGCCTCTGCGGGCACCGTGTCGGCGGGCACCGCGTCGTTCACCGGCTCGGCGTCCTCGGGCTCGACAGCCGTCGGTTCGTCCGTCACCGGTACGCCCCCGGAGGGCACCGCGTCCTCGGGCTCGGCCTCCGGCTCCGCCGACGCGGCGTCGTCCTCCACGTCGGTCACCGAGGACTCGGCGTCCTCAGGTGTGACGTCCTCCGAGTCGGAGACCTCGCCGACTTCGCGCTCGCCGGACGTACCGGACGCCTCCTGGGCGTCGTCGGCGTCCGACGGGCCCACCGCGGCGTCGGAGACCTCCGCGGTGCTCTCGGCGTCGTCGTCGGTCCCGTCCTCACCGTCGGACGGCTCCAGTCGCACCTCAGCCTCCGCCTCGGCCTCAGCGCCGGCCTCCGCCTCGGCTTCCGCCTTGGCCTCCGCCTCGGCTTCCGCCTTGGCCTCCGCCTCGGCTTCCGCCTCGGCCTCCGCCTCGGCCTCCGCCTCGGCCTCAGCTTCCGCGCCCGCTTCGGCTTCCGCCTCGCGCTCCGCGATCTCCCGCTTCAGCGCGGCGGCGGAGAAGCGGATCGTCGCACCGCTCTCCAGATCACCGTTGTCGGCCTGGAACCCGCCGACCGGGATGTTCGGCACGGCCGAAGGGGAAGCCGCACCCGACTCCTCGGGCTCCTTCTCCGCTTCCGACCGCTGCGGCTCGAACCCGCTCCCCACCGGAAGCCTCGGCACGGCCACCGGCCCTCCGGACGGCGGCGCGGGTGGTGCGGGCGGTGCGGGCGGCGTGAACGGCACGGCGGGCGCGGGCGCCGGAGGCGTGAACGGGGCGCCCGGTGCAGGAGCGGGCGCGGGCGGAGTGAAGGGCGCCCCCGGCGCGGGCGCGGGCGGCTGCGCCGGAAGGGACGAAGGCCCCGCCGCTCCCACCGCGTGCGGCGGCGGAGCCAGCCCCGGCAACGGCGGAACGGGCACATGGGAGGAAGGAGCCGAAGCCGGCGAGGAGGGCGAGGAACCGGAGGGCGACGAAGCGGACGACGCCCCCGACTCCGAACTCTCCGAAGCGTTCTGCGTGTACCAGGCCGGCGGTGCGTAGTCGATGGTGAACTCGCCCGTCGTCTCGATGGCGGACTCCGCGTCGGGCTGGCCATCGCCGGGTGTCGCCCAGCCCCCGCGCGTCCCGTCCCGATCGCTGCTCACAGTTCCTCCTGGTGTGGTCGAGCACCCTCGTGCGTGCTGGGGGCGACCATGTGCCCTCCCCGTAGGACGCCGGGGCCCGGTTCGCGGGTTCTGGCGTCGCGCCGGGTACCAGCCTAATCACCAGTAGCCCCACCCCGTCAGCCCCGCCCACCCCTCGGCACGGGCCGTTCCGCCTCATGCGTCGCGGTCAAGAGCCGTACGAATTTCGCTACTTAAGCGGGCAAACTCGCTCAACACCCACGCAACGGTCAACAGGCGGGCCACCCAGTCCATCCCACGTGTGACACCATCAACCCGCCCTGGACAGCCACCAGTTGACGCACAGGCCAACGGGCGGCACGCACGCGTACCGCCCGTTGCCACATCTCCACATCACTCGGAGGCCGCGGCAAGCCCTCCGTCGCCCGGCGCCGGCTCCAGGTCGAACTCACCGTCCCGCGCCCCCAGCACGAAGGCCCGCCACTCCGCCTCCGTGTACCGCAGCACCGTGTCCGGGTCGAGCGAGGACCGCATGGCCACGGCACCGCCGGGCAGGTACGCGATCTCGACCCGCTCCTCGTGCTCCTCGGTGCCCGGCGCGCTGTGCCACTCGACGCCGGAGATGTCGAGGGCGTAGAGCTCGTCCTTCTCCCGCTCCTTGCGTGCCTTGATCTCCTCAGCCGTCTCCGCCATGCCGCAGCGACCCCTTCCCGACGTACGAACTGTCCGAGCGCTCACCCTAGTGGCCTGCGACGTCCCGTCCGGCCGGTTCGGCGGACCGGGGGGAAGGGCCCCGGTCCAGCCTGGTACCCTGAGTGACGGCCGTTTGTGTACGCGCCACCGGAGCGGGCTCGCTCCGGAGGTCGCGCCCAGCGGATCCCCGCCTTCCGAGTCATGGAAGACCCCCCGAGACGAAGACCGGGGGCGCTCGGTGGCCACTCACAGACTATGAGGAGTACGCGTGTCGCTCGACGCCGCAGTGAAGAAGCAGATCATCTCCGAGTTCGGTACCAAGGAGGGTGACACCGGCTCCCCCGAGGTCCAGGTCGCTCTGCTCTCCCGTCGGATCTCCGACCTGACGGAGCACCTCAAGACCCACAAGCACGACCACCACTCCCGCCGTGGTCTGCTCATCCTGGTCGGTCAGCGCCGCCGGCTGCTGCAGTACCTCGCCAAGAAGGACATCCAGCGCTTCCGTGCGCTGGTCGACCGCCTCGGCATCCGCCGCGGTGCGGCGGGCGCCAAGTAAGACGCCGTGAAGGGAGCGGTTCCCGGGGTAAGGGGACCGCTCCCTTTGCTGTACGTGCGGACTGTCACCGCACCTTTGTAGTGTGGTAGCACAACGCAACAGGTACGAACGACGCACGAGGAGAAGCGCACCTCGCCGCCGCCGGTCCTCGGTAGTGGCCCCCGGGAGAGTGAACCCCGGGAGCTTCGATCGAAGACCGGCCCGCACCAGCGGAGCGCTTCTCCGCCCCCGTCCCCTCCGCCACACGGGCGAGACGGGACGTAAAGACGACAAAGTAACGGAGAAAACGCTAGTGGAGAACGAGACCCACTACGCCGAGGCCGTCATCGACAACGGCTCCTTCGGCACCCGCACCATCCGCTTCGAGACGGGCCGCCTGGCCCGCCAGGCCGCCGGCTCCGCCGTGGCCTACCTGGACGACGACACCATGGTGCTGTCGGCCACCACCGCCTCCAAGAACCCCAAGGACCAGCTCGACTTCTTCCCCCTCACGGTGGACGTCGAGGAGCGGATGTACGCCGCGGGCCGGATCCCCGGTTCCTTCTTCCGCCGCGAGGGCCGGCCCTCCGAGGACGCCATCCTCACCTGCCGCCTCATCGACCGTCCGCTGCGCCCGTCCTTCAAGAAGGGCCTGCGCAACGAGATCCAGGTCGTCGCCACGATCATGGCGCTCAACCCCGACCACCTGTACGACGTCGTGGCGATCAACGCCGCCTCCGCGTCCACGCAGCTGGCCGGTCTGCCCTTCTCCGGCCCGATCGGCGGCGTCCGCGTCGCGCTGATCAACGGCCAGTGGGTGGCGTTCCCGACGCACAGCGAGCTCGAAGACGCCGTCTTCGACATGGTCGTCGCGGGCCGCGTCCTGGAGGACGGCGACGTCGCGATCATGATGGTCGAGGCCGAGGCCACCGAGAAGACCATCAAGCTGGTCGAGGGCGGCGCGGAGGCGCCGACCGAGGAGGTCGTCGCCGCCGGTCTGGAGGCCGCGAAGCCCTTCATCAAGGTGCTCTGCAGGGCCCAGGCCGACCTCGCCGCCAAGGCCGCCAAGCCGACCGGCGAGTTCCCGGTCTTCCTGGACTACCAGGACGACGTCCTCGAGGCCCTCACCGGCGCCGTCAAGCCGGAGCTGGCCTCCGCGCTGACCATCGCCGGCAAGCAGGAGCGCGAGGCCGAGCTGGACCGCGTCAAGGCGCTCGCCGCCGAGAAGCTCCTGCCGGAGTTCGAGGGCCGCGAGAAGGAGATCTCCGCCGCGTACCGCTCGCTGACCAAGTCCCTGGTCCGTGAGCGCGTCATCAAGGAGAAGAAGCGCATCGACGGCCGCGGTGTCACCGACATCCGCACCCTGGCCGCCGAGGTCGAGGCCATCCCGCGCGTGCACGGCTCGGCGCTGTTCGAGCGTGGCGAGACCCAGATCCTGGGCGTCACCACCCTCAACATGCTCCGTATGGAGCAGCAGCTGGACACCCTCTCCCCGGTGACCCGCAAGCGCTACATGCACAACTACAACTTCCCGCCGTACTCCGTCGGCGAGACCGGCCGCGTCGGCTCCCCCAAGCGCCGCGAGATCGGCCACGGCGCGCTCGCCGAGCGTGCCATCGTGCCGGTGCTGCCGACGCGCGAGGAGTTCCCCTACGCGATCCGTCAGGTGTCCGAGGCCCTCGGCTCCAACGGCTCGACGTCCATGGGATCGGTCTGCGCCTCCACGATGTCGCTGCTGAACGCCGGTGTGCCGCTCAAGGCCCCGGTCGCCGGCATCGCCATGGGCCTGATCTCCCAGGAGATCAACGGCGAGACGCACTACGTCGCCCTCACCGACATCCTCGGTGCGGAGGACGCCTTCGGCGACATGGACTTCAAGGTCGCCGGCACCAAGGAGTTCGTGACCGCCCTCCAGCTCGACACCAAGCTGGACGGCATCCCCGCCTCCGTCCTGGCCGCCGCCCTCAAGCAGGCCCGTGACGCCCGCCTCCACATCCTCGACGTGATGATGGAAGCGATCGACACGCCGGACGAGATGTCCCCCAACGCGCCGCGGATCATCACCGTGAAGATCCCGGTCGACAAGATCGGCGAGGTCATCGGCCCCAAGGGCAAGATGATCAACCAGATCCAGGAGGACACCGGCGCCGAGATCACCATCGAGGACGACGGCACCATCTACATCGGCGCCGCCGACGGCCCCGCCGCCGAGGCCGCCCGCACCACGATCAACAGCATCGCCAACCCGACGATGCCCGAGGTCGGCGAGCGCTACCTGGGCACGGTCGTGAAGACGACGACGTTCGGCGCCTTCGTCTCCCTGCTGCCGGGCAAGGACGGTCTGCTGCACATCTCGCAGATCCGCAAGCTGGCCGGCGGCAAGCGCGTGGAGAACGTCGAGGACGTGCTCGGCGTGGGCGCCAAGGTCCAGGTCGAGATCGCCGAGATCGACTCCCGCGGCAAGCTCTCCCTGATCCCCGTGATCGAGGGTGAAGAGGGCGCCTCCGACAACGACAAGAAGGACGACGCCGACAAGTGACGTCCCGTAGCGCCAAGGCGACGGCCCGCACCTCCTCGGAGGCGCGGGCCGTCGCCCGTACCCAAACCCTGATCAAGGGCGAGAACGGCATCGGTACGGTCCGCAGGACCACCCTCCCCGGCGGCCTGCGCATCGTCACCGAGACGCTGCCCTCGGTCCGCTCGGCGACCTTCGGCATCTGGGCCCACGTCGGCTCCCGCGACGAGACCCCGGCCCTGAACGGCGCCACCCACTACCTGGAGCACCTGCTCTTCAAGGGCACCTCCCGCCGCTCCGCCCTGGACATCTCCTCCGCCATCGACGCCGTCGGCGGCGAGATGAACGCGTTCACGGCCAAGGAGTACACGTGCTACTACGCGCGCGTGCTCGACACCGACCTGCCGCTCGCCATCGACGTGGTGTGCGACATGCTGACCGGCTCGCTGATCCAGGAGGAGGACGTCGACGTCGAACGCGGCGCCATCCTCGAAGAGATCGCGATGACCGAGGACGACCCGGGCGACTGCGTGCACGACCTGTTCGCGCACACCATGTTCGGCGACAACCCCCTCGGCCGCCCCGTCCTCGGCACGGTCGACACGGTCAACGCCCTCACCGCCGACCGCATCCGCCGCTTCTACAAGAAGCACTACGACCCGACCCATCTCGTGGTCGCCTGCGCCGGCAACATCGACCACAACAAGGTCGTACGCCAGGTCCGTGCCGCCTTCGAGAAGGCCGGCGCCCTCAAGAACGCCGACGCCGATCCGATCGCCCCGCGCGGCGGCTCGCGCGCGCTGCGCACCGCCGGCCGGGTCGAGCTCATCGGCCGCAAGACGGAACAGGCGCACATCGTCCTCGGCATGCCGGGCCTGTCCCGCACCGACGAGCGGCGCTGGGCCCTGGGCGTGCTGAACACCGCCCTCGGCGGCGGCATGTCGTCCCGCCTCTTCCAGGAGGTCCGGGAGAAGCGCGGACTGGCCTACAGCGTGTACTCGTACACGTCCGGCTTCGCCGACTGCGGCCTGTTCGGCGTGTACGCGGGCTGCAGGCCCTCCCAGGTGCACGACGTGCTGAAGATCTGCCGCGACGAACTCGACCACGTCGCCGAGCACGGACTCCCCGACGACGAGATCGAGCGCGCCGTCGGCCAGCTGAGGGGCTCCACCGTCCTCGGCCTCGAGGACACCGGCGCGCTGATGAACCGTATCGGCAAGAGCGAACTGTGCTGGGGCGAGCAGATGTCGGTCGACGACATGCTGGCCCGGATAGCCTCGGTGACCCCGGACGACGTCCGCTCGGTCGCCCGCGACGTCCTGGGACGGCGGCCCTCCCTGTCGGTCATCGGCCCGCTCAAGGACAAGCAGGCGTCCCGCCTGCACGACGCCGTCGCCTGACCCCTCCCGGTAAGGAAACAAGGAACATGAGCAAGCTGCGCGTGGCGGTCCTCGGTGCCAAGGGCCGGATCGGTTCCGAGGCGGTACGGGCCGTCGAGGCCGCCGAGGACATGGAGCTGGTGGCCGCCCTCGGCCGGGGCGACAAGCTGGAGACCCTCGCCGAGAACGGGGCCCAGGTCGCCGTGGAGCTGACCACCCCCGCCTCGGTCATGGGCAACCTCGACTTCTGCGTGCGTCACGGCATCCACGCCGTCGTCGGCACCACGGGCTGGACCGACGACCGCCTCGCACAGCTGAGGGGCTGGCTGGAGCAGTCCCCGGAGACGGGCGTGCTCATCGCGCCGAACTTCTCCATCGGCGCCGTCCTCACCATGAAGTTCGCGCAGATCGCCGCCCCCTGGTTCGAGTCCGTCGAGGTCGTCGAGCTGCACCACCCGAACAAGGTGGACGCCCCCAGCGGCACCGCCACGCGCACCGCCCAGCTCATCGCGGAGGCCCGCCGCCGGGCCGGCAGCGCCCCCGCCCCGGACGCCACCACCACCGCCCTCGACGGCGCCCGCGGCGCGGACGTCGACGGGGTCCCGGTGCACGCGATCCGGCTGCGCGGGCTCCTCGCCCACCAGGAGGTCCTGCTCGGCGGCGAGGGCGAGACCCTCACCGTCCGCCACGACTCCCTGCACCACAGCAGCTTCATGCCCGGCATCCTGCTCGGCGCCCGCCGCGTGGTGACCACTCCCGGCCTGACCTTCGGCCTGGAACACTTCCTCGACCTGAACTGAGCCCGAGCCGACCCCATGCGCGCGAAGATCTCCTACGCCATCACGGCCGCCGTCCTGGTGGTCTATTTCGTCCTGGTCGGCAGCCGTGGCGTGCTGCTCATCGAGGCCGGCACGCCCCTCACCGTCACCTTCGGCGTGGCGGTGCTGATCCTGCCGGTCATCGGTGTCTGGTTCCTGTGGAAGAACACCGAGTTCGTCCGCGACGCCAACCGGCTCGCCGCCCTGCTCGACGCCGAGGGCGGCCTGCCCGTCGACGAGCTGAAGCGGCTGCCCAGCGGCCGGGTCGACCGCGACTCGGCCGACGAGGTCTTCGCCCGCCGCAAGGCCGAGACGGAGGACGCCCCCGACGACTGGCGCAGCTGGTTCCGGCTCGCCGTCGCCTACCACGACGCCCGCGACACCCCTCGCGCCCGCAAGGCGATGCAGCGGGCGATCGCCCTGCACAAGACCTCTCACTGAGCGTGGGGGGGCCCCGGGCCCCCCCCGCCCGGGCCCCCCGCCCCCGCAGTCACACCGTGACGGTCACGCCTCGCGCGTGCCCTCGTACATCTCCTCGATGAGGTGCTTGTACTCGCGCTCCACCACCGGGCGCTTCAGCTTCAGGCTCGGGGTGATCTCGCCGTGCTCGACGTCGAGGTCGCGGGGCAGGAGGCGGAACTTCTTGATGGTCTGCCAGCGCTGCAGGCCCTCGTTGAGCTGCTTGACGTAGCCGTCGACCATCTCGACCGTGGCGGGCGCGGCGACGATGTCCGCGTACGGCTTGCCCTCCATGCCGTTCTCGGCCGCCCAGGCCGTGAGGGCGGCCTCGTCGAGGGCGATGAGGGCGGTGCAGTAGTTCCGGTCGGCGCCGTGGACGAGGATGTTGGAGACGTAGGGGCAGACCGCCTTGAACCGGCCCTCGACCTCGGCGGGGGCGATGTACTTGCCGCCGGACGTCTTGATCAGGTCCTTCTTGCGGTCGGTGATGCGGAGGTAGCCGTCGGGCGAGAGCTCGCCGATGTCGCCGGTGTGGAACCAGCCGTCCTCCTCCAGGACCTCGGCGGTCTTCTCGGGCAGGTTGTGGTAGCCCTGCATGATGCCGGGGCCGCGCAGCAGGATCTCGCCGTCGTCGGCGATGCGGACCTCGGTGCCGGGCAGCGGCTTGCCGACGGTGCCGGTGCGGTAGGCCTCGCCGGGGTTGACGAAGGAGGCGGCGGAGGACTCGGTGAGGCCGTAGCCCTCCAGGATGTGGACGCCGGCGCCGGAGAAGAAGTAGCCGATCTCGGGGGCGAGGGCGGCGGAGCCGGAGACACAGGCGCGCAGGTTGCCGCCGAAGGCCTCACGGATCTTGGCGTAGACGAGCTTGTCGGCGATGTTGTGCTTCGCCGAGAGGCCGAAGGGCGCGCTCGCGGTGCCGGTGCGGCGGAAGTTGTCCTGGGTGACCTTGGCGTACTCGCGGGCGACCCCGGCGGCCCACTGGAAGATCTTGTACTTGGCGCCGCCGCCGGCCTTCGCCTTGGCGGCCACGCCGTTGTAGACCTTCTCGAAGATGCGGGGCACGGCCGCCATGTAGGTCGGCCGGACCACCGGAAGGTTCTCGATGATCTTGTCGACGCGGCCGTCGACGGCGGTAACGTGGCCGGCCTCGATCTGGCCGGAGGTGAGCACCTTGCCGAAGACGTGGGCGAGCGGCAGCCACAGGTACTGCACGTCGTCGGCGCCGATCAGGCCGGTGGCGGGGATGGCCTTGGCCATGTACGACCAGCAGTCGTGCGGCAGGCGTACGCCCTTGGGGCGGCCGGTGGTGCCGGAGGTGTAGATGAGGGTGGCGAGCTGGTCCTTGGTGATCGCGGCGACCCGCTCCTTGATCAGCTCCGGTTCCTTCTGGAGCCGGGCGGCGCCGAGCTTCTCCAGGTCCGTGAGGGTGATCACGAAGTCGTCGGTGTCGGCGCCGGCCGGGTCGACGACCACGACACGGGTGAGTTCGGGCAGCTCGGCGCGCTTCTCGACCGCCTTGGCCGCCTGCTCCGCGTTCTCCGCGACGAGCACCCGGCTCTGGGAGTCGGACAGGATGTAGGCGGACTCGTCGGCGTTGGTCTGCGGGTAGACCGTGGTGGTGGCGGCGCCGGCGCAGAGGATGCCGAGGTCGGCGAGGACCCATTCGACCCGGGTGGAGGAGGCGAGCGCGACCCGCTGCTCGGGCTCGACGCCCAGCTCGATCAGGCCGGCCGCGATGGCGTGGACCCGCTCGGCGGTGCCCGCCCAGGTGAGGGACTTCCAGTCGTCCGGGCCCTCGCCGGAGGCCGCCGGGACCGGGTAGCGGTAGGCCTCGGCGTCCGGTGTGGCCGCCACACGCTCCAGGAAGAGGGTCGCCACGCTCGGCGGACGGTTCTCGATCAGTGTCTGTGTGTCGCTCACGACATCCTCCGGGGCCCGCGACGGTGCGGCTGGCTCAGTGCGGCTGGGGTTTCCTCGCGTCGTTGTTTAACTCGCGAGTAACTATCGAGCACGGACAGAGTAAAGGGCTACCGGCCACGGCGTAAGGGGCCACGGGCTGTAACTTCACACGGAGAGCCACCCTGCCGACGGGCGGGGCCCGCCGCACCGACGTGCGACGGGCCCCCATTGCACCCGGTTTGCGGAGTGACCCGCGGTAACCTCCGGGCGCTTCCCCGTTGTCTCCCCGGCTGCTTCCCGGCTACTTCTTGCCCTTGGCCGATCCCGCGCTGTCGTCGCTGGAGAGGACGGCGATGAAGGCCTCCTGCGGAACCTCCACCGAACCCACCATCTTCATCCGCTTCTTGCCCTCCTTCTGCTTCTCCAGCAGCTTCCGCTTACGGGAGATGTCACCGCCGTAGCACTTGGCGAGAACGTCCTTGCGGATGGCACGGATGGTCTCGCGGGCGATGACCCGGGAGCCGATGGCGGCCTGGATGGGCACCTCGAAGGCCTGGCGCGGGATGAGCTCGCGCAGCTTGGCGACGAGCCGCACCCCGTAGGCGTACGCCGCGTCCTTGTGGGTGATCGCGGAGAACGCGTCCACCTTGTCGCCGTGCAGCAGGATGTCGACCTTGACCAGGCTGGAGGTCTGCTCGCCGGTGGGCTCGTAGTCCAGGGAGGCGTAGCCGCGGGTCTTGGACTTCAGCTGGTCGAAGAAGTCGAAGACGATCTCGGCGAGCGGGAGGGTGTAGCGGATCTCGACGCGGTCCTCGGAGAGGTAGTCCATGCCGAGCAGGACACCGCGCCGGGTCTGGCACAGCTCCATGATCGAGCCGATGAACTCGCTGGGCGCCAGGATGGTGGCGCGCACGACCGGCTCGTACACCTCGCCGATCTTCCCCTCGGGGAACTCGCTCGGGTTGGTGACGGTGTGCTCGCTGCCGTCCTCCATGACCACCCGGTAGACCACGTTCGGCGCGGTCGCGATGAGGTCGAGGCCGAACTCGCGCTCCAGGCGCTCGCGGATCACGTCGAGGTGCAGCAGGCCGAGGAAGCCGACGCGGAAGCCGAAGCCGAGGGCGGCGGAGGTCTCCGGCTCGTAGACCAGGGCGGCGTCGTTGAGCTGGAGCTTGTCGAGGGCCTCGCGCAGCTCCGGGTAGTCGGAGCCGTCCAGGGGGTAGAGGCCCGAGAACACCATCGGCTTGGGGTCCTTGTAGCCGCCGAGCGCCTCCTCGGCGCCCTTGTGCTGGCTGGTGACGGTGTCACCGACCTTCGACTGGCGGACGTCCTTCACACCGGTGATGAGGTAGCCCACCTCGCCGACGCCGAGGCCGTCGGCGGACAGCATCTCCGGCGAGTTGGTGCCGATCTCCAGCAGCTCGTGCGTGGCGCCGGTGGACATCATCCGGATCCGCTCGCGCTTGTTGAGCTGGCCGTCGATGACACGGACGTACGTCACGACACCGCGGTAGGAGTCGTAGACCGAGTCGAAGATCATCGCGCGGGCGGGGGCGTCCTTGACGCCGACCGGGGCGGGGATCTCGGCGACCACCTTGTCCAGCAGCGCCTCGACGCCGAGACCGGTCTTCGCGGAGACCTTGAGCACGTCGTCGGGGTCGCAGCCGACCAGGTTCGCCAGTTCCTCGGAGAACTTCTCGGGCTGCGCGGCCGGCAGGTCGATCTTGTTCAGTACGGGGATGATCGTGAGGTCGTTCTCCATCGCCAGGTAGAGGTTGGCGAGGGTCTGGGCCTCGATGCCCTGGGCGGCGTCGACCAGGAGGACGGTGCCCTCGCAGGCGGCGAGCGAGCGGGAGACCTCGTACGTGAAGTCGACGTGCCCGGGGGTGTCGATCATGTTGAGGATGTGCGTGGCGCTCTTGTCGTGCGTGGGCGCCCACGGCAGACGCACCGCCTGGGACTTGATCGTGATGCCGCGCTCGCGCTCGATGTCCATGCGGTCGAGGTACTGAGCGCGCATCTGCCGCTGCTCGACCACACCGGTCAGCTGGAGCATCCGGTCGGCGAGTGTGGACTTGCCGTGGTCGATGTGCGCGATGATGCAGAAATTGCGGATCAGCGCCGGGTCGGTACGGCTCGGCTCGGGCACATGGCTGGGGATCGCGGGCACGCAGGGTCCTGATTCTTGAGGCGTCCGCATAACGTGTGCTTGTGCGTCTGCGGTCTCGGGTCGGATCGATACGTAGCTTCCATGGTCCCACGGGTGGCGACCGGGGACGGGTTTGGGCCACCGAATGGGCCGCTGGTAGTGTGGGGGGCTGTGTCTCATGCCCTCTCAGCGCGAGGCACACCCCAAGAAATCACCGGTGCGGGTCCACTGCGGCTCCGTGCCAGAACCTGTAGAGGCTCATTCGTGGCGAACATCAAGTCCCAGATCAAGCGGAACAAGACCAACGAGAAGGCCCGGCTGCGCAACAAGGCCGTCAAGTCCTCTCTGAAGACCGCGATCCGCAAGGCCCGTGAGGCCGCCGCCGCGGGTGACACCGAGAAGGCCACCGAGTACCAGCGCGCTGCCGCGCGTCAGCTCGACAAGGCCGTCTCCAAGGGCGTCATCCACAAGAACCAGGCCGCCAACAAGAAGTCGGCGCTGGCTCAGAAGGTCGCGGCCGTCAAGGGCTGAACCACCCTTTTGATCTGACCGTCGGCGGGACCCCGGGCGGGCCCTCTCTCATCCGCCCCCGGCCGGCACCCCGAGCTCGTACGCGGCCTGCGTTCGCCACGCGGGTGCGAGCTCACACGCTTCAACCGAAGGCCCCGCCCTCACACCCTTCCCCGGGTGGTGGGCGGGGCTTTCGGCCTCTTCCGTGCCGTTGCGCCCGGGCCGTTGTGCCCGGGCCGTTATGCCCGCCCCCTCGACCGGGCCGCGCGGGCGATCGTGACGACCGCCTTCTCCAGGGCGTACTCCGGGTCGTCCCCACCGCCCTTCACGCCCGCGTCCGCCTCGGCGACCGCGCGCAGCGCGACGGCCACACCGTCCGGGGACCAGCCGCGCATCTGCTGCCGCACCTGGTTGATCTTCCAGGGCGGCATACCGAGATCGGCGGGGCCTGCGTTCGGCGACGACTGCAGCTTGCCGATCGCCCGTACGCCCTGGGCCAGCGCGCTGGTGATCAGCACCGGGGCCACGCCGGTCGACAGCGACCAGCGCAGGGCCTCCAGGGCCTCCGCCGCGCGTCCCTCGACCGCGCGGTCGGCGACCGCGAAGCTCGACGCCTCGGCCCGCCCGGTGTAGTACCGCCCGACGACCGCCTCGTCGATCGTGCCCTCGACGTCCGCGACCAGCTGGGACACCGCCGAGGCCAGCTCCCGCAGATCGCTGCCGATGGCGTCGACCAGCGCCTGGCACGCCTCCGGGGTGGCCGACCGGCCGGCGGTCCGGAACTCGCCCCGCACGAAGGCCATCCGGTCCGCCGGCTTGGTCATCTTCGGGCACGCCACCTCCCGCGCCCCCGCCTTGCGCGCCGCGTCGAGCAGCCCCTTGCCCTTGGCTCCGCCCGCGTGCAGCAGGACGAGCGTGATCTCCTCGGCCGGCGAGCCGAGGTACGCCTTCACGTCCTTGACGGTGTCGGCGGACAGGTCCTGCGCATTGCGTACGACCACGACCTTGCGCTCCGCGAAGAGCGACGGGCTGGTCAGCTCGGCGAGGGTGCCGGGCTGGAGCTGGTCCGGTGTCAGGTCGCGTACGTCCGTGTCGGAGTCGGCGGCCCTCGCGGCGGCCACCACCTCCCGCACGGCACGGTCGAGCAGCAGGTCCTCCTGGCCCACGGCGAGCGTCACCGGGGCGAGAAGGTCGTCGGATGCGGTCTTCCTGGCCATCGCGACAAGCATCCCACGCGCCACTGACACCGCCGCCCGGCCGGCGGTCACCGGGCTACGGCTCCTCCCGCCAGCCGTCCCACCCGGCCACGAACTCGTTCAGCTCCCCGGGGTCCAGCCGGGCCGGCTCGTCCCGCAGGACGACGAGCCACTGCGCGTCCTCCGCGTCGTCCTCCCCCGCCAGGGCGTCCCGCACCAGCCGCGGCTCCTCGTCCACGCCGAACCGTTCCCCGAGGGCCTCGGCCACCTCCTCCGCGGCATCACGGTCGGGCAGCACCAGCACATGTCGCACATCACTCACACGGGCCATTGTCCGGTACGGGGGTCAGCTGCCCGTCCCGGTAGGGGAGGCAGCCGCCCGTCCCGGTGCCGGGTCAGCTGCCCGTACCGGTGCCGCGCACCGTCGGCACCGTGTCCAGCGCGATCCCGAACCGGTCCCGGTAGAGCGCGAGCACCTCCTCGTCCGTCCCGGTCTCGTGCTCCTGCCGCGTCCCGTCCGGCGCGGTGACCGTGAACCGCCGACCGCTGAGCGTGATCCTGCCCCCGTCCCCGGTGATCCGCGAGCACACCGGCGACCGCGTGAAGTGGGAGGCCGGTGAGGTGCTGTGCCACCACGCCCCGACCGTGAAGTCGGCGAGCGCCCTCGGCCGGACCTCCAGGCGGTACACCGGCCGCCCGTTCCGGCTCACGTCCAGGTCCGCCGCCTCCACCCGGTCGGACCCGCCGCGCACCCCGGCCGCGTCGGCACCCGCCTCGGCGATCCGGAACGTGCCCCCGGGATCCTCCTGCTCCCCGCGCTCCCCGAAGGCCAGCGGCAGGTGGAAGTGGGCGCCGAAACCGACGTCGGCCAGCCAGTCGCCGCCGTCCACCGTCCGCACCCGCAGCGCGAGATGGTCGTACGGGATGCCGAGCCGGCCTCCGTCGCCGTACACCCGCGCCGCGAGCAGCTGGACGTCGTAACCGAGGGCGGCGAGCAACGCCCCGAAGGCGCCGTTGAGTTCGTAGCAGAACCCGCCCCGCCGCGCCTCCACCACCTTGTCCAGCAGCCGCTTCCCGTCCAGCACGATCTCCTCGCCGAGATGAATGGACAGGTTCTCGAACGGCACGGTCTCCAGATGCCGCAGATGCAGCTCGCGCAGCGCGTCCACGGTGGGCCAGGCGGGCTGCTCGACGCCCAGGCGGCACAGATAGGCGTCGACTCCCGCGGTGTTCATCCCCTCAGTCATGCCCTCAGTGTCGCGCCACCCGCAACTCCTTGCCCCCGTTCCCGCCGACGGCCACCGCCAGCGCCCCGTCCCGGTCCGTGCGCAGCACCGTCGCTCCCCCGGCCCGCAGGGCGGCGACCGTGCCCGGTGCCGGGTGCCCGTACGTGTTGTCCTCCCCCGTGCTGATCAGCGCCAGCCGTGGGGCCGCCCGGCGTACGAGGTCCGGGTCCTGGTACGCGGAGCCGTGATGGGCGACCTTGAGGACGTCCACGTCGGCCAGTCTCCCGGCCGCCGGTGATCTCGCCAGGGCGCGCTGGGACGGGGGTTCCAGGTCTCCGAGGAGCAGCAGGCGCAGGCCTGCCGTGCGGACCAGCATGGCGACGCTGGCGTCGTTCGGGCCTTCCGGCGCGGAGTGGGCGCCCGGTGGGGGCCACACCACCTCCCAGGACAGTTCTCCCGTGCGCCGCACCTCACCGGCGGCGGCGTGCGTCACCGGGATGTGGCGGGCGGCGGCGAGTCTTCGGACGAACGCGGCCTGGCCGGCGGGTTCCTCGAAGGCCGTCGTCCCGATGGCGCCGACCGCGCGTCCGCGCAGTACGCCGGGCAGGCCCGCCACATGGTCGGCGTGGAAGTGGGTCAGGACGACGAGCGGGACGCTGGTGATGCCGAGGGAGCGCAGACAGTGGTCGACGAGGGCCGGGTCGGGGCCGGCGTCCACGACCACGCCGGCGTTCCCGCCCGCCGCCAGCACCAGCGCGTCGCCCTGGCCGACATCGCACATCACCATCCGCCAGCCCGGCGGGGGCCAGCCCGTGATCGCCCGGGTGAGGGGGCGTGGCTGTATCACCACCAGTACCAGCAGGAGTGCGCAGGCGGTGCACCACCAGGGGTGTCCCAGCAGGCGGCGGCCCACGAGCAGTGCCGTCAGGGTGAGGGCGCCGAGCGCCGCCGCGCCGGCCCAGCTGCCGGGCCAGTCCACTCCCGCGCCGGGCAGCGCGGCCCCCGTTCTGGCGACCTGTGCGAGCCACTCCGCGGGCCAGCTCGCGCACCAGGCCAGCGCCTTCGCCGCCGGCATCACCACCGGTGCCGTGGCCAGGGCCAGGAAGCCCAGCACCGTGGCCGGTGCGAGCGCGAACTCCGCGAGCAGGTTGCACGGGATCGCCACCAGGCTGACCCGTGCCGCCAGCACGGTGACCACCGGTGCGCACACGGCCTGCGCGGCACCCGCGGCGGCCAGCGCCTCCGCGAGGCGGGGCGGCACCCCGCGCCGCCGCAGTCCCGCGCTCCAGCGCGGCGCGAGGGTGAGCAGCGCTCCGGTGGCCAGCACGGAGAGCAGGAAGCCGTGACTGCGGGCCAGCCACGGGTCGTACAGCACCAGGAGCAGGACCGCCGTCGCCAGCGCCGGGATCAGTGATCTGCGACGGCCGGTGGCGAGCGCGAGCAGGGCGACGGATCCGCAGGCGGCGGCCCGCAGCACGCTGGGGTCGGGCCGGCACACGACGACGAAGGCGAGGGAGAGCACGGCGCCGAGGAGTGCGGTGGCCCGCAGGGAGATGCCGAGGCGGGGTGCGAGTCCGCGGCGCTCGGCCTGCTGCGCCAGGCCGGGCGGGCCGAGGAGCAGGGCGAGGAGGATGGTGAAGTTGGCGCCGGAGACGGCGAGCGTGTGGGTGAGGTCGGTCTCCCGGAACGCCTCGTCCAGTTCCGGGGTGATCCTCGCGGTGTCGCCCACGACCAGGCCGGGCAGCAGCGCCCGCGCGTCCGCCGGCAGTCCGTCGGTCGCTTCCCGCAGTCCGGCCCGCAGCCGTCCCGCCAGCCGCTGCGGACCCGACGGCCGGCCCACGGTCTCCGGGCCGTCGCGGCCCTTCACCCGCAGCACTGCGGCGAACCGGTCGCCGCCCGCCCTCGCCGGGGCGAGCCGTGCCTCGACGCGGAGGCGGGTGGAGGGCAGGAGGGCGAGCCAGGGGGAGCGGCCCTCGGTGTCCGGTGCGGTGCGGTCGGACGGGCCCGGGTCGACGATCAGCAGTACGGGCGTGCGGGTCGTCTCCGCCGTGCCGTCGGCCCGCTCCACCCGTCGTACGTCGGCCTCGATCAGTACGGATGCCGGGGCCATGTGGTTGCCGCTGACCCTGGGCCGGGTGAGCCGGGGGTCGGAGGTGGTCTCGACCTCGGCGGTCACCGGGGCGTACTCCCGCGCCAGTGCGGGCACGGGGCCCCGTCGCAGGTCCGCGCCGTGCAGTCCCGCCGATCCGGCGGCCGCTGCGACGCAGAGCAGGACGGCGGTGGTGGCGTGGGCGGTGGCCCGTGCCCGCCCGGTCAGGCGGCTGCGCGCCACGAGGAGAGCGCCGGCCGTCAGCAGGGAGACGATCACCGTGCCCGCCGCCCGGCCGGGCGGGGCGTGCAGCATCACGGCGGCCGCGGCCCAGGCGGCCAGGGCGGGCGGGACCAGTCGTAGGTCCGTCGGTCCCTCCTGCCTCGGGTGCGCGGCTCCGAGCCGCTTCCCGGAGGCGGCGTGGACACGCTGCCGGGCGGTGGGCTGCGGGGGCGGTGGCGCCGCCGGGTCCGTCGGCTCGGTCCTCATGGCCGTACGAGGTTCCGCAGGTCCGCGAAACGGCGGTCGCCGATGCCGTTCACCTCGCGGAGTTCGTCCACCGCGCGGAAGCCGCCGTTGCGGGTGCGGTAGTCGAGGATGTGCTGGGCCAGCACGGGGCCTACTCCGGGGAGAGTGTCGAGCTGGTCGAGGGTGGCGGTGTTGAGGGACACCGGCGTGGTGGGACCGGCTCCCGCCGCCGCACCCGTACCGCCGGGGGCTGCCGCGGCCGGTGCCGGGCCCCCTACGACCACCTGCTCGCCGTCGACGAGGAAACGGGCGCGGTTCAGGGTGTCGGTCCTGGTGCCGGGCCGCACTCCGCCGGCTGCCCGCAGCGCGTCCTCGACGCGTGAACCGGCGGGCAGGCGGTGGATTCCCGGGTCCCGCACCTTGCCGCTGACGTCGACCACGATCTCGGTCCCCGCCGGGCCCGGGGCGCCGGGCTTCACCGCACCGTCCGGCACGGCCTCCCCCTTCGCCGCGTCCTTGACGTGCTCCCCGTGCGGAACCGCCGCCGCCCGCACCACCTCCGGTGCCCGTACCGGCTGGGTCCGCCCGGCCCAGAAGTGCTGTACGGCGAATCCCACAGCGACCACGAGCAGCACCGACAGCGCGACCACGCTCCGCCGTTCCATCCCGCACCGCGTCTGCACCCACAACGGCAGGCGCTCCCGCAGCGCGAGCCCGGCCCGCTCCCGCCGTCGCCCCCGTACGGACGCACCGCCGGCTTCCTCCGGGCCCGCGACATCGCCCTCGTCATCCACCGCGCCCGCACCACCACCGGGCCCCGCCGCGAGGGAGTCCCCAGCCGTCGCCCGCCCCCGCGCAGCCTGCCGGTCCACGGCCGCCGCCCGCCCCGGCCCCACCGACCGCTCCGGAGTCACCGACCGGCCCACGTCCGCCGACCGGTTCCCGGCCCTCGCCGCATGCTCCCCGGCGCCCCGACGTTCCACAGTCACCGAGCGGCCCTGGGCCGGCACGTGATCCGCAGCCGCCCCACGGTCCGCACCCCCCACCCGCCCCGCGGCCCCCGACCGGTCCCCGGCCTCCGAAGAACCGGCCCGCGTAATACGGCGGGTGCCGGTCAGGGCCCAGGCCGGGGGGCGCCTGCCGTGCGTGGTGCGGTCGTCGCCGTCGAACAGTGACTCCGCCCGGCGGCGGAGTTCCTCCGCCGCCGCCCGGCGGTCCCGGTGCGGGGTCCGGCCGCGGGGTCCGGTGGGGCGGCGGTGGCGGGCGCGGCCGTCGGAGGCGGATGGGCGGCCCGGGCCGCTGGTCGCCGTCGCTGCGCGTGAGCGTGATCGAAGTGCCATGCCAGGAGGATCCGGCACATCGGCCCACTCGCGATGATCTTGCTCGGTTTCCGGGGACTACCGCCCGACTGTGGACAACTCCGTCATCCGTACGAGCACACCGGCCTCACCGGGCCGAGACCACGACCCCCAGCAGCCCGGGCCCCGTGTGCGCCCCGATCACCGCGCCCACCTCGCTGACGTGCAGGTCGGCCAGTCCCGGCAGCCGGGTCCGCAGCCGGTCCGCGAGGGCCGAAGCGCGCTCCTGCGCGGCGAGATGGTGGACGGCGACGTCGACCTCCGCCCCGCCCGCCCGCTCGGCCGCGATCTCCTCCAGGCGGGCGATCGCCTTCGACGCCGTACGCACCTTCTCCAGCGGTTCGATACGGCCGCCCGCGAGCTGCAGCAGCGGCTTGACCGCAAGGGCCGAGCCCAGCAGGGCCTGCGCGGCACCGATCCGGCCGCCCCGGCGCAGATAGTCGAGCGTGTCGACGTAGAAGTAGGCGGACGTGTCCGCGGCCCGCTTCTCCGCGGCCGTGACCGCCTCGTCCACCGTGCCGCCCGCCTCCGCGGTCTCCGCCGCCGCCAGCGCGCAGAACCCGAGCGCCATCGCGATCATGCCGGTGTCCACCACCCGTACCGGCACCGGAGCCTGCCGGGCCGCGACGACCGCCGCGTCGTAGGTGCCGGAGAGCTCGGCGGAGAGGTGGAGGGAGACGATGCCGGTCGCGCCCGACTCGGCGACCCTGCGGTAGGTCTCGGCGAACACCTCGGGGCCGGGCCGCGAGGTCGTGACCGGGCGCCGCTTCTGCAAAGCCTGGGCGAGGGAGCGGGTGGAGATCTCGGTGCCCTCTTCGAGCGCGCGGTCGCCCAGGACCACGGTCAGGGGTACCGCCGTGATGCGGTGCCGCTCCATCGTCAGGGCCGGCAGGTAGGCCGTTGAATCGGTGACGATCGCGACATGGCGGGACATGAGCTGGAGGTTACCTGCCGTGGTGCCCGTGCGGCAGCCCGGCCTCGCGGGGCGGGGCCGACGGTGGCCGGATCAGGAGGTGCTCATGTGGTGCTCTCGGGGCGGGGCTTCTTCTGCCAGGAGTAGGTGGGGCGCGGTGCCGGCGGGGTGATGGCGGGCCGCTGTTCCGGTTCCTTCGCCGGGGCGGGCTCCGGGGTGTCCTGCCGGGTCCGGCCGGCCGTCGGGGCGTCGGTGGCGGGGGTCTCGGGCCAGGGCGGGGGTGCCGGGTGCTGTTCCGTGGTGGTCCAGTGGCGCAGGGCCCCGGCCTCCATGTCGATCTGCTCGCTCAGCGAGTCCAGGTCGTCGGAGGCGAACCGGCGGGCGCGGTCGCGGGCCGCCCAGCGCAGGGAGTCCGCGGCGCTCGTGATGCGCTCGGTGCGCTCGCGCAGCTCGGGCAGCCGGGCGGCGAGGGTGGTGCGGTCCGGTTCGGACTCCAGGCGCCTGAGTTCGCCGTCCAGTTCGTGGCCGTGCGCGCTGAGCCGCTGAAAGAGGCCGAGGGACTCCTTGAGGGACTCGTCCTCGGCGACGGCGGCCTCCAGGGCGTCCTGGGTGGCCCGCATGGAGGTGCGCAGCCCCAGCCGGAGCTGGGCGATCTCGCCGGCCGGACCGGGCTGCACGAAGGCCTTGGCCCGCAGGGTGTGATCCTCGACCGTGCGGCGGGCCTGGGTGATGTGGCGGTCGGCGCTGCGCTTGGCGGCGCCGACGACCTTCACCGTGGCGTAGGCGCCGAGCACGACGAAGAGCACGAAGAGCAGGGCGACCACTGCGAACACCGTCTCCACGAAGCTCCTCCTCCGGGCCCTTCCGGCCTGTCCCGGCGCACTTCGCGCCGCTCTTCAACGGTAAACGCAGCGGGCAGGTCCGGAGTTCCTGAAAAACCCCGAACCTGCCCGTAGGGGACCACCCGGACCACCGGTACCCCGGTACCACCGGGATCCCGGTATCACCGGGCGCCCTGAGGTCCGTCCGGCGGATCGCACCGGCCGGACCCCGGAACGCTCACCTCACGCCGGGACGATGTTCACCAGCTTCGGCGCCCGGACGATCACCTTGCGGATCCCGGCCCCGTCCAGCGCCGCGACGACCCGCTCGTCGGCCAGCGCGACCTTCTCCAGCTCGTCCTCGGCGATGCCCGGGGACACCTCCAGCCGCGCCTTGACCTTGCCCTTGATCTGCACGACACAGGTGACGGTCTCGTCGATCACGTACGCCGGGTCGGCGACCGGGAAGTCCCGGTGCACCACCGAATCCGTGTGCCCCAGCTTGCGCCACAGCTCCTCGGCGATGTGCGGGGCCAGCGGGGCGACCAGCAGCACCAGGGACTCCGCGACGGGGCGCGGCAGCGCGTCTCCCCGCTTGGTCAGGTGGTTGTTCAGCTCGGTGACCTTGGCGATGGCGGTGTTGAAGCGCATGCCCTCCAGGTCGCCGCGCACGCCGTCGATCGCCTTGTGCAGGGCGCGCAGGGTGTCCTCGTCGACGTCGTCGGTGTCGACGACGGTGACGTCACCGCTCGTCTCGTCGACGATGTTGCGCCACAGCCGCTGCAGCAGCCGGAACTGGCCGACCACCGCGCGGGTGTCCCACGGCCGGGAGACGTCCAGCGGGCCCATGGCCATCTCGTACAGGCGCAGCGTGTCGGCCCCGTACTCGGCGCAGATCTCGTCCGGAGTGACCGCGTTCTTCAGGGACTTGCCCATCTTGCCCAGCAGCCGGGAGACCTTCTCGCCCTGGTACCAGTAGCCGCCGTCGCGCTCCTCCACCTCGGCGGCCGGTACGGCGATGCCCCGGCTGTCGCGGTAGACGTAGGCCTGGATCATGCCCTGGTTGAACAGCTTGTGGAACGGCTCCGCGGACGACACGTGCCCCAGGTCGTACAGCACCTTGGACCAGAAACGGGCGTACAGCAGGTGCAGCACGGCGTGTTCGGCGCCGCCGACGTACAGGTCGACGCCACCGTGCGGCATGCCCTCGCGCGGGCCCATCCAGTACTGCTCGACGGCCGGGTCGACCAGCTTCTCGCTGTTGTGCGGGTCCAGGTAGCGCAGCTCGTACCAGCAGGAACCGGCCCAGTTGGGCATGGTGTTGGTCTCGCGGCGGTACTTCTTCGGCCCGTCGCCCAGGTCCAGGGTGACGTTGACCCAGTCCTCGTTGCGCGACAGCGGCGTCTCGGGCCGGGTGTCGGCGTCGTCCGGGTCGAAGGTGCGCGGGCTGTAGTCCTCGACCTCGGGCAGCTCCAGCGGCAGCATCGACTCGGGCAGGGCGTGGGCGACGCCGTCCTCGTCGTAGACGATCGGGAAGGGCTCGCCCCAGTAGCGCTGCCGGCTGAACAGCCAGTCGCGCAGGCGGAAGTTGACGGTGCCCTCGCCGTGGCCCGATCGCTCCAGCCACTCGATGATGCGCGCCTTGGCCTCGGCGACGCCCAGGCCGTCCAGGGAGACCTCGTCGTTCGACGAGTCGATGATCCTCGCGTCGTACGAGGAGAAGGCGTTCTCCCACGTGGAGGTGTCCGTGCCGCGGCCGTCGGTCGGCTCGACGATGCAGCGGATCGGCAGCTCGAAGGCGCGCGCGAACTCGAAGTCGCGCTGGTCCCCCGCCGGGACGGCCATGATCGCGCCGGTGCCGTAGCCCATCAGGACGTAGTCGGCGATGAAGACGGGGACCCGCTCGCCGTTGACCGGGTTGGTGGCGTACGCGCCGATGAAGACGCCGGTCTTGTCCTTGGCCTCGGCCTGCCGCTCGACGTCGGACTTGGAGGCGGCCTGCGCGCGGTAGGCGGCGACGGCCTCCGCGGGCGTGGCGTGCCCGCCGGTCCACACCTCGTGGGTGCCCTCGGGCCACTCCTGGGGCGTGAACTTCTCGACCAGCGGGTGCTCGGGCGCCAGCACCATGTAGGTCGCGCCGAACAGGGTGTCGGGGCGGGTGGTGAAGACGGTGATCTTCTCGCCGTCGATCGGGAAGCCGACGCGGGCGCCCTCGGAGCGGCCGATCCAGTTGCGCTGCTGCAGCTTGATGGCCTCGGGCCAGTCCAGGGCGTCCAGGTCGTCAAGGAGGCGGTCGGCATAAGCCGTAATGCGCATGTTCCACTGGCGCAGCTTGGCCTTGAAGACGGGGAAGTTGCCGCGCTCGGAGCGTCCCTCGGCGGTGACCTCCTCGTTGGCCAGCACGGTGCCCAGGCCGGGGCACCAGTTGACCGGCGCGTCGGAGGCGTAGGCCAGGCGGTACTCGCCCAGGACGTCGGCGCGCTCGGCCTCGGTCAGCTCGCTCCAGGAGCGGTCGCCGGGGACGCCGCGCTCACCGGACTCGAACTTCTCGACCAGCTCGGAGATCGGGCGGGCCCGCTTCGCCTCGTCGTCGTACCAGGAGTTGAAGATCTGCAGGAAGATCCACTGGGTCCACTTGTAGTAGTCCGGGTCGATCGTGGCGAACGAGCGGCGCTTGTCGTGGCCCAGGCCCAGCCGGCGCAGCTGGGACTTCATGTTCTCCATGTTGGCCTCGGTCGACACGCGCGGGTGCGTGCCGGTCTGCACCGCGTACTGCTCGGCGGGCAGGCCGAAGGCGTCGAAGCCCAGGGTGTGCAGGACGTTGTGCCCGGTCATGCGCTGGAAACGGGCGAAGACGTCGGTGGCGATGTAGCCCAGCGGGTGTCCGACGTGCAGTCCCGCACCGGAGGGGTACGGGAACATGTCCATGATGAACTTCTTGGGCCTGGCGGCCGTCTCCGGATCGCCCGACAGGTCGCCGCTCGGGTTGGGCGCGGCGTAGGTGCCGTCGGCGTCCCAGAAGTCCTGCCAGCGTGCCTCGATCTCGGCGGCCAGGGCGGCCGTGTAGCGGTGCGGCGCGGCCTCCGCGGCTGCGGGGTTCGTCTCGCTCATGATCCTCAATGCTCCATCGATCGTCTCTGCCTGCTGCTGCGAACTTCCCGGAAATGAAAAATCCCCTCGCACAGGAGGGGACGCCGCGCCGATTCCGACCTGCCGGTCACCGGCGGTCGGGACTGATCAGCGCGGCTCGCTAAGCAGAAGGCGTACGGCACGCATGGCGCCAGGGTACCGCAGCCGCCGATCCGGCCGCGACGCGCTTCCACGACGCGTTGACCCAAGGTCAAAGATTACTTCGCGTAACGACCGCTAAGGGACATCACAACGGCCTCATTGTCTTTTGATAACAGCGCAATAACTCAAACCTCGTACTCATCGGTATGACGACCCTTAGAGTTCGGCAGCGGGACCGCTTTACCGAACCTTCGGAGACGCCCCATGAACCCTCGTCCAGACAGCAGCCCACCCCCCGCTCGGGGCCGGTCGGCTGCGACCCCGTCGTGCCCGCTCCGCGTCGGGACGCCGGGAGGCAGGTCGTGAGGCCGGACGACAGCACGGCGGACGACTGGCTCGTCGAGTTCCTCAGCTTCGGTGCGGGCGTACTGTCCCTGGTCTGCCTGAGCTGTTCGGTGATCTGGGGACTCGTCGCCCAGGACCGCATCCTGCTCGGCCCCCGGCAGCGGATCCTGGCGCAGGCGGTGCACCGGACGACCGCGGTCGCCTCGATCGTCTTCCTGCTGGTGCACATCGTCGTCAAGCTGCTGCAGGAGCACACCACCTGGATCGCCGCGGTGATCCCCTTCGGACTGCTCCTCACCGACGACGAGGCCGTCGCCGGCAGGGGGGTCCTCATCGGGCTCGGCACCCTCGCCGGGATGCTGATGATCTTCGTCGGCATCACCGGTGTGCTGCGCAACCGCTTCGCCTCCCCGGCGCCGGTCGCGGCCCGCTGGCGGGCGATGCACATGCTGGCCTATCCGGCCTGGTGCGCCGCGCTGGTGCACGGCCTCTACGCGGGTCGAGCGGCGAAGCCGGTCTTCACGATCCTCTACGGGCTGTCCGTGGTCGGCGTCATGGCGGCCCTCGCCGTGCGCGCCTCCCCGCCCCGCGTGAAGCGCAGAATCGCCGACCGGCTCACCGCACTGCTCGGCGCCGCCGACCAGCAGCGGAGCCGTGAGAAGCAGTTGGAGGAGAGCAGGTCCCGGGCGGCCGAGTCCCCCCTGCCGGGATACGACGGCGGGCGCGGCTCCGCGCGGGGCGACGGGCGTCCGCGCGGGGACGGCGACTGGCGGAGCGATGTCCCGCGCGGCGGGCGCCCGCTGTACGAGACCGCCGAACGCGCGCCCGCCCCGGAACCGGCGAACGGCTTCGCGGCCGCCTACCGCGCGGTGTCGACGCCCGGCGGGACGCCGTTCGGACAGACCCCCCTCACCGACGCGACCGCCCGCATGGAACTGCCGCTGGACATGCAGCCCACGGAGGCCATCCCGCGCGTGGACGGCCCCTCGAGCACCTCGGGCAACTGGCCGATCCCGTCCCCGCCACCGGTCGGCGAGGCCCCGCCGTCGGCGTACGACCCGCTCCAGGACACCGGATACAACATCCCGGCCTATGACAATTCGGCCGCCTCCGGGTTCGGTTCACGTGATGTGCGCGACACCGGTGAGACGAACGGCCTCTACGGCACGTACAACCCGGGTGACACGTACAACAGCGGTCCCGCCCCCGCACCGAACCCCGGCGCGTCGTCGTCCTACGACTTCGACGCACCGGGTTCGGGTGAATCCTGGAACACGACGAACACACCGAACACGTCGTCCGGAGGCTTCAATTGAACCCTCCCCCGACAACAGCATTGGAAGAGTTGCGCGTGCTTGGTCCTCGCGACACACGGCAGTCGGTCCGTCCGGCCGACCGGTCCGTCTGTCGTCTCCGGGGTGAAACCCCGTTTCCCGCCCTGCCGCGCAGGAGCCCGATTTCTCTCCCGGCCGAAGCCGGGGGCACCCTCGGAGGTCGCTGGTGAACGAGGCCCTGCCCGACGTACCCGAAGTCCGCGTGGTCGGGCTTCCCCAGCTCACGTCGGGCTTCGACCTTGTCGACCGGCTCGATCTGCCCATGCACCTCAAGGTGCACGGGCCGCTCGAGCCCCTGGGCGGTGAGCAGCTCGCGCAGCTCGCCGAACGCATCAACCTCAGGGGCCGCGGCGGCGCGGGGTTCCCCTTCCACAAGAAGCTGCGCTCGGTCGCCGAGACGGCGATCAAGCGCGGCGTGCGGCCGGTCGTCGTCGTCAACGGCAGCGAGGACGAACCGGCCTGCCGCAAGGACACGGTGCTGATCAACCGTGCTCCGCACCTCATCCTGGACGGCGCGCTGCTGTGCGCCGAGGCCATGGGTGCCCGCACGCTCGTGGTGGGGGTCACCCGGGAGTCCACCCAGCGCTCCATGGAGGCCGCGCTCGCCGAACGCGGCCTGAACAACGGACGCCGCTCCGCGCTGCGCGCCCGTGTGCAGCGCAACCCGGTCCGCATGGTCACCGGCGCGGCGGCCTCCCTGATCCGCTCGATCGACGGCGGCCCGGCGATCCCGCCGGGCCGCAAGACCAGCGCCTCGAAGAACGGCGTCGGCGGCGCTCCCACGCTGCTGTCCAACGCCGAGACGTTCGCCCAGCTCGCCATCGCCGCCCGCATCGGCCCGGAGCGCTACGGCAACACCGGCCTGTACGACGAACCGGGCACCGTGATGCTCACGGTGTCGGGGGCGGTGGCCCGCCCGATGGTGATCGAGGCACCGACGGGTGTGCCGCTGCGCTACATCCTCCAGCTCGCCGGGGCTCCCCCGGTGCCGCAGGGGGTGCTGACGGGCGGCTACCACGGCAAGTGGATCGACGCGGCGACCGTCAACGAGGCGATCGTCTCCCGTAACTCCCTGGATGCCGTGGGCGGTGCGCTCGGCGCCGGGGCGATCCTGCCGATCAGTCAGGACACCTGTCCGCTGGGCGAGTCGCTGCGGGTCGCCCAGTGGCTGGCGGAGGAGAGTGCCGGCCAGTGCGGCCCCTGCTACCTGGGGCTGCCGGCCGCCGCGCGCGGCCTGGAGGACATCCTCAACGGAGGCGGTCCCGCCGCCCTGGAGGCGGTCAAGCAGGTCGCCAAGAACGTGAAGCGGCGCGGGGCGTGTTCGCACCCGGACGGCTCCGCGATGTTCCTGGAGTCGACCGTCAAGGCGTTCACCGACGACCTCGCCGCGCATGTCCTCGGCAATGGCTGCGGACGGCCCGTGGCGGGCGTCCTGCCGCTCTTCGAGGGGGGCAGGGCCCCTACGGGCATCCCGGGCGGCGGAGGCGAGGAGAACGGGCCCAGCCGCCAGAAGATCTACGTCGACTGGACGCTGTGCCGGGGCCACGGCCTGTGCGCGGACATCCTCCCGGAGGTGTTCCAGCTCGGCGCGGACGGCTTCCCGACGGTGGCTCAGGCCCAGGTGCCGCGTTTCGCGGAGGCGAAGGCGCTGCGGGCGGTGCGCCGCTGCCCGGCGCTGGCCCTGCGTATCGAGGACGAGTCGCCCCAGGCGAAGGCGCCGTCCCGCAATCTGCCGGTGCTCTCGCAGGGACGCGGCCGGCGCGCCCTGGGCCGCTGAGACGGGTCCCGGGCCGCTGCGGCGGTCCGGGACAAGCAGCAAGGTCCCGGACAACCAGCGAGGGCGGACCATCCGTTCGGATGGTCCGCCCTCGACTTCTGTGGAGCTAAGGAGAATTGAACTCCTGACCTCCTGCATGCCATGCAGGCGCTCTACCAACTGAGCTATAGCCCCTTGCTGCCACGCGGCGGAGCCGCATGTCCTTCGTGTCGCCCGGTTTCCCCGGCGGCGACGCCAACTTTACACGGTCCACCCGGGCCAACACCAAATCGGTTTCGCTTCGCTCGCCTATGTCCCGAATTTCCCTCACCGAGGGTCACGCGGTCACGAACGAATAGAAGCGCTTGAGCGTGCAGTGCTCCTCCAGCAGCCGACCGTAGATCGGCTCCCCCTCGAGTTCGCGGTACGTCTCGATGGGGTCGCCTTTTATGATCAGCGCCCGCGCGCATTCCTCGCACCAGTACTGGTAGTCGGGGTTGAGCGGCTCCATGTCCCGGACGATCGGCGTCCCGCTGCCGCACCAGTCGCACTTCCGCCTGTGTGCACCCATCGGTCAGCTCCAGCTGTGGCCGCAGGCCGTGCACACGTAGGAGATCCCGCCGTTGTCGCCGAGCACCTGGGCGACGTGCGCGGAGCCGCAGGAAGGGCAGCTGAGGCGGGTAGAGGTCCGTCGCGTCGACACCGCTCCGAGGAGGTGGTCGACCTCCTCGAGGATGCTCGCAGGCATCACAACTCCCTCCCGTCGGGCCGCGCCCCCTTCCGGCCGTTTGATTCTGCCACGACCGGGCCGACACGGTCAGCGACGCCGGGGTACCGGTCGGGACACGGCTCGACGCCTCGCGGAGGTATACGCCCGTGAGAGCCGTCCTGCTCAACGGCGGACAACAAAAGATCCCGCCTCCCTGGGGGAGGCGGGATCTTCGTCATGTGGAGCTAAGGAGAATTGAACTCCTGACCTCCTGCATGCCATGCAGGCGCTCTACCAACTGAGCTATAGCCCCTGGTTGCCACGTGACGCGGCTTCCTGGTGTTCTCTCCCGCTCGGCGGGGCGAACAAGAAGAACTCTAGCCTGTGACCTGCCGGAAAGTGAAATCCGGGTCCCGGGGCGCCCCGGGGCCGGATCGAAGCACTCTCAGTCGTCGTCGCCGAGCACCGGTTCCGGCAGGGTGCCGGCGTTGTGCTCGAGCAGCCGCCAGCCGCGGGCACCCTCGCCGAGGACGGACCAGCAGCAGTTGGTGAGACCGCCCAGGCTCTCCCAGTTGTGCGGGTCGAGTCCGAGCAGCCGGCCGATGGTGGTGCGGATGGTGCCGCCGTGGCTGACCACGACGAGCGTGCCGTCCCCGGGGAGCTTGTCGACGTGCCGCAGCACCACGGGGGCGGCGCGGTCGGCGACCTCGGTCTCCAGCTCGCCCCCGCCCCGGCGGACCGGCTCGCCGCGCTTCCACGCGGTGTACTCGTCTCCGTACCTGGCGATGATCTCGTCGTGCGTCAGGCCCTGCCAGACACCCGCGTAGGTCTCCCGCAGGGCCTCGTCGAGGGTGACGTCGAGGCCGGTGAGCGCGGCGAGCTCGGCGGCGGTGGCCGCGGCCCGCCTCAGGTCGGAGGCGACGATCGCGTCGGGCTTGAGCCCCGCGAGGAGGCGGGCGGACCGGCGTGCCTGGGCGACGCCGGTCTCGGTGAGGTCCACGTCCGTGGAGCCCTGGAAGCGGCGCTCCACGTTCCAGGACGTCTGGCCGTGCCGCCACAGGATGACGCGGCGGCCCCGGCGCGCGGACCCGCCCACCTCACCGGTGGCGCTCACCACTCACCGCCGGTCTGCGCGGCCTCCTCGGCCTCCTGGAGCTTCGCGTGCTCGGCGGCCTTGCCGCGGGTGGCCTTGGCGTCCTCGGGCAGCTCCAGCTCGGGGCAGTCCTTCCACAGCCGCTCCAGGGCGTAGAAGACGCGCTCCTCGCTGTGCTGGACGTGGACGACGATGTCGACGTAGTCGAGCAGCACCCAGCGGGCCTCGCGGTCGCCCTCGCGGCGGACCGGCTTGGCGCCGAGCTCCTTGCTGAGCCGCTCCTCGATCTCGTCGACGATCGACTTGACCTGGCGGTCGTTGGGGGCGGAGGCCAGCAGGAAGGCGTCGGTGATGGACAGCACGTCACTGACGTCGTAGGCGACGATGTCGTGCGCGAGCTTGTCGGCGGCCGCCTGGGCGGCGGCGGTGACGAGCTCGAGGGAACGGTCGGTTGCGGTCACTGCGAGGCTTTCGGTCGGTGGACACTTGCTCCCAAGGGTCTCACGGACCGCCGGGCGCACCTTCCGCAATTACGGAGGGTGCGCCCGGAACGCGCTACGAGCCGGGGTCGTAGTCCTGGCCGAGGACGACCGAGACGCGGGCGTTCGCGGAGACCTCGCCCTTGGTGACGGAGTCGGCGGGCAGCCCCAGGGTCTTGGCGACCTCGGTGGCGTTCTCCTTCTCGGCGGCGTCGGCGTAGACGACCTTCGAGGCGGTCTCGGCGGTGCCGGCGGTGCCCGCGTCCCGGAAGGTGAAGCCGCCGTTGAGGAGCACCACGCGGGCCTTCTCGGTGTTGTCCTTCGTCCCGGTGGCGTTGCGCACGGAGACGCTGACGGCGGCGTCCTTGTCGGGGCTCTTGGCGGTGCCGCCGAGGACGTCCTTGACGACGCTGTCGCTCGCCTCCGCGGTGAGCGTGCCGTCGTCCTGCACGGGCAGCAGCGCGCTCTTGTGGTCGCCGCCCTTGGCGCGGTCGGAGAGCCGGGCGAGGAAGGAGCCGAGGTCCTTGTCGGTGAGCGGCGGCTCGATGATCTGCCCGAGGGTCTGGACGGTGGTCGTGGCGGCGTCCGGGTCGGAGGTCATCTTGCGCAGGACGCCGTGCAGGACCTGCCCGAACCGCTCCAGCTGGGCGTTCTGGGACTCTCCGGAGCCGCGGTGGGTGGCGTAGGCGACGGCCATCTTGCCGCTGAGGGTCTGGTTCTTCCCCTTCCTGACCAGGGGTGCCTCGCCCTTCTTCCCGGCGTCCGGGTCGGGCACGTCGGTGTCGGTGTCGATCTCGATGTTGCCGACGAGGTCGACGAGGGTGAGCAGGAAGGGGGTGTCCAGCCGCCAGGTGCCCTCGATGTCGGTGCCGAGGACGGTGTCGAGGGCGGTCCTGGTGCCCTCGGAGCCGTCGTCCTCGACGGACTTGGCGAGCGTGGTGGTGGTGCCGTCGTCGGCGGTCAGGGTGAGGGAGTTGGGCAGCAGCACGGTGGTGCCCTGCTCGGTGGTGGTGTTGTCGACGAGCAGGGCGGTGGCGGTGCCGCCGTCGGTGGTGTCGTGCAGGTGTACGACGATGACGTCCCGCTTCTGCGCGCCCGCGGCCGTCGTGGTGCCCGTGCCGGGGCCGGAGTCGGACAGGCCGGGCAGTTTCCCGGCGTACCAGAGGTAGCCGACGCCGCCGGCCACGACCAGGGCGAACACCACGACGAGGGCGACGATCCGGCTGCGGGCTCGGCGCTTGGCCTCCTCCCGGCGCTCGGTGCGGTTCTCCGTGAACTTCATCCAGTCGATGACGTCCTCGGAGTCGCCGTCGGGCTCCTCGACGAAGGCGAACTGCTCGGTGCGGTAGTCCGGTGCGGGTCCGGCGGTGTCCTGCTCGTCGTCGGCCGGGCCGGGCTGCTGCGGGATGTGCGCGGTCTGCTCGGTGACACGGGGCTGCTGCCCGGTGTGCGTGGTCTGCCCGTAGGGGTCGTACGGGGTGCTCTGGCCGTCCTGGCCGCTCTGCTGAGTGCCGTAGGAGTCGTAGGAGTCGTAGGACGGCGCCTGCGGCTGCTGCGGGGCCCCGGTCCCGGTCCCGTAGGGGTCGTACGAGGGCTGCTGGTGTCCTCCCGTGTGGTACGGGTCGTAGCCGTAGCCCTGCTGCTGGTAACCGTCGTACTGCTGGGCCTGCCGGCCCTGCTGGTCCGTGGCCTGGCGGTAGACGGGCCTGCCGTACTCGTCGTAGCCGACGAGCTCGTACGGGGCGCCGCCCCCGTCGGCCCCGTAACCCGCGTCGTATCGGTCGTTCACCGGTGCCCCTCTCGGCTCACTCGCCGCGGTACAGCTCGCGCTTGTCGATGTAGCGCACGACTCCGTCCGGCACCAGGTACCAGACGGGTTCCCCCTTGGAGACTCTCGCACGGCAGTCCGTGGAGGAGATGGCGAGGGCGGGAACCTCGACGAGCGAGACACCGCCCTCGGGCAGGCCCGCGTCGGTCAGGTGGTGGCCGGGCCTGGTCACGCCGATGAAGTGTGCCAGGGAGAACAGTTCCTCGCTGTCGCGCCAGGTGAGGATCTGGGCGAGGGCGTCGGCGCCGGTGATGAAGAACAGGTCGCTGTCCGGGTTGAGCGCGCGCAGGTCGCGCAGGGTGTCCGTGGTGTAGGTGGGACCGCCGCGGTCGATGTCGATGCGGCTCACCGAGAACTGCGGGTTCTCGGCGGTCGCGATGACCGTCATCAGATAGCGGTCCTCGGCGGCGGACACCGCGCGGTGGCTCTTCTGCCACGGCTGGCCGGTGGGGACGAACACCACCTCGTCGAGGCGGAACTGCGCCGCGACCTCACTGGCCGCCACCAGGTGCCCGTGGTGGATCGGGTCGAAGGTGCCGCCCATCACGCCGAGACGGCGCCTGCCCTGCCGCGCCGGGCCGCTGCCGGGGCCGGTAGGCATGTCCTGCTCTCCCATGCGTGCAGACCCTACCGGCCCGGCCTGAACACCCCGTCCGCCAGGGCGGCCGGCGGAGGGCTCAGCGGTCGCGGTTGAAGCGGGTGGTGATCCACAGCAGGAGCAGCAGGACGAACAGGGCGCCGCCGCCGGTGAGGGCGGGGCTGAGGCTCTCGTGGTTGCCTCCGTGCTCTCCGCCCTCGGCGGCGAGGGTGGCGAACTGGGCAGCGGTGCTGTGGATGCTCATCTTCGGCAGAACCTATCGCGTGTGGGCGGGACAAAGACGTCGCCTCATCGTATGCGGGGGCCCTCGCGCCGATCACGCCGACTCCGCCGTTGCGGGCCCGGTGGCGGGCGGAAGGAACCTTCCCCGCCGCTCAGTCGTCCTTCCGGCTGTAGCCGCGCAACAGGAACCACGCGGTGAGCGCACAGCCCACCACCATCACGATCAGAAGCACCCGGAGCAAGATCCCCGCACCTCCTCGGCCGTCCCGTCCGTCACTGCCCGTCCACGGTAACTCCGCCTGGGCCGGGCATCGCCTCGGGGGAGCGAAGGGCCGTACAAGGGGCCGCGAAGGGTCACTCAGACGCACATGGGGGATACATGTCCGACGGCCATCAGCACAACGGGCACGAGAGCGTGCCGAGCAGGCAGCGCAGGCGCTTCCCCGGGATCTCCACGCGGGCGTACGAACATCCGGCGGACCGCTCCGCGCTGGTGGCGCTGCGCAAGCTGACCGGTTTCGACACGGTGTTCAAGGCGCTGAGCGGTCTGCTGCCCGAGCGCAGTCTGCGGCTGCTGTTCCTGTCCGACTCGGTGCGGGTCTCGGACCGGCAGTTCGCGCATCTCAACGACATGCTGCGGGACGCCTGCTACATCCTGGACCTGGAGAAGGTCCCGTCGATGTACGTCAAGCAGGACCCGAATCCGAACGCGATGTGCATCGGCATGGACGAGCCGATCATCGTGGTGACCACCGGTCTGGTGGAACTGCTCGACGAGGAGGAGATGCGGGCGGTCGTCGGGCACGAGGTCGGGCACGCGCTGTCCGGGCACTCGGTGTACCGGACGATCCTGCTGTTCCTGACGTCGCTGGCGGTCCGCGTCGCGTGGATCCCGCTCGGCAACGTCGCGATCATGGCGATCGTGACGGCGCTGCGCGAGTGGTTCCGCAAGTCGGAGCTGTCGGCGGACCGCGCGGGGCTGCTGGTCGGCCAGGACGTGCAGGCCTCGATGCGCGGCCTGATGAAGATCGCGGGCGGCAACCACCTGCACGAGATGAACGTGGACGCGTTCCTGGAGCAGGCCGAGGAGTACGAGGCGGGGGGCGACCTGCGCGACTCCGTGCTGAAGATCCTCAACGTGCTGCCCCGCTCGCACCCGTTCACCACCGTGCGGGCGGCCGAGCTGAAGAAGTGGGCGGCCTCCCGTGACTTCCAGCGGATCATGGACGGCCACTACCCGCGCCGCGAGGAGGACAAGGACGCCTCGGTGCGGGACTCCTGGCGGGACTCGGCGAGCAGCTACGCGGACGAGGTGCGCAACTCCAAGGACCCGCTGATGAAGCTGGTCAGCGACATCGCGGGAGGCGCCGGAGACCTGGGCGGCCGGGTGCGCCGCGGCTTCGGCGGCTTCACGTCCTCGGAGCCGAAGTCCCCGAAGCCGGGTGCGCCGTCGGGCACCGAGGACGACGAGCCGCCGCGCGACGGGGCGTAGCCCCGCCCGACCACGGCGGCCGGCGCCCCCGCTCATGCCCACATGGTGCACCCCGCCACTGACGACGCCGATCGCCCCCGCCGCCCCTTCCCGTCCCGAACCTGGGGCTCCGCCCCAGACCCCGCTCCTCAAACGCCGGAGGGGCTAAATTTCAGCCCCTCCGGC
>NZ_JBHWHX010000044.1:0-55882 GCF_042732315.1 Streptomyces sp. NPDC059787 | reverse complement strand
GTTGTTTAGCCTTGTGTGCTGGTTTTCTTTTGTACCCCGGGCGTCCCGCTCGCCACCCCTGGGGGGCCCGCCCCCCGCGTCTGCTACCCGCCCCCGCCCCACGTCGTCGCGGGGCAGGGCGGTCTCCGTCCGGGCCGCGCCGGTTACGGAAGCGCGTGGACGTGCGGGCCCACCGCGTTGGACCAGGCGTTTCCTGCCGTGGCGTCCCAGTTGGTGGACCAGGTCATCGCGCCCCGCAGGCTCGGGTAGGTCCTCGACGGCTTGAAGGAGCCGCAGTTGGTGCCCTTGGTGAGGCAGTCCAGGGCGTTGTTCACGACCGACGGGGAGACGTAGCCGCTGCCCGCGCCCCGCGTCGAGGCGGGCAGGCCCAGGCCGACCTGGGACGGGTCGAGGCCGCCCTCCAGCTGGATGCAGGCGAGCGCGGTCAGGAAGTCCACCGAGCCCTGGCTGTAGACCTTGCCGTCACAGCCCAGCATGGAACCGCTGTTGTAGTACTGCATGTTGACGACCGTGAGGATGTCCTTCACGTTCAGCGCGGTACGGAAGTACGAGCCGGACGTCGACTGCATGTCGATGGTCTGCGGTGCCATCGTCAGGATCATCGACGGGCCCGCCTTCGCCGACAGCGACCGCAGCGCCTGCGTCATGTAGGTCGGGTTGAGGCCGTTCTCCAGGTCGATGTCGACGCCGTCGAAGCCGTACTCCTGCATGACGGCGTACACCGAGTTCGCGAAGTTCGCCGCGGAGGCGGAGTCGTTCACCGAGACGGTGCCCTTCTCGCCGCCGACCGAGATGATGACCTTCTTCCCGGCCGCCTGCTTGGCCCGGACGTCCGCCTTGAACTGGTCGACGGTGTAGCCGTTCAGGCCCGCCGAGTCCAGGTTGAAGGTGACGGCGCCCGGGGTGCCGGTGGCGTCCGCGAAGGCGACCGCGATGATGTCGTAGGCGTTCTGGACGTCCGAGATGCGCTGCACCGCCGCGCCGTTGTCGAAGTTCTGCCAGTACCCGGTCACGGCGTGCTCGGGCAGGTCACCGCCCCCGCCGCCGTCCTCCTTCTGCTTCGTGCGGGCCGTCACCGCCGTCGACTTCGGCGACTCGCCCGCCGCGTTGGTCGCGGCGACCTGGAAGGAGTACGAGGTGTCGGCCGCGAGGCCGGTCACCGTCGCCGACGTGCCCGACACGGCGGTCACCTTCGTACCGTCGCGGTAGACGGTGTACCCGGTCGCCCCCGACACCGTGTTCCAGGCCAGCGACACCGACGACGACGTCGTACCGGAGACGGACAGACCGCCCGGTGTGCCCGGGACCGTCGGCTCCGGTTCACCGCCGCCGCCCCCGTCGGGACCGAACACCGACAGGTCGTCCACGTGGTAGGCGGCCTGGCCGTACCAGCCGTGGGTGTAGACCGTCACCGAGGTGGTGGAGGAACCGGTGGAGAAGCTGGTCGACAGCTGCTTCCAGCTGCCGGAGTCCGGGGTCCAGGTGGACACGTCCGTCGTTCCGGTGCCGGTCACGCCCAGGTAGGCGTACCCGCCCTGCACCCACCCGCTCAGCCTGTACGTGGAGCCGGGCTTCACCGCGACCGTCTGGGAGCAGCGGGCGTTGTCCTGCCCGGCGGGCGTGGCCCTGAGCGCGGCCGTACCGCCGTGCACCGGGGAGGAGACGGTCGCGCCGCTGTTCGCCGAACAGGTCCAGTTGCTCAGGCCCGCCTCGAAGCCGGCGTTCCTGGCGTTGTTGACGTCCGCCGCGGACGCCTGGCCCGCGCCGGCGAGGGGAAGGGCCAGGGCGAGGGCGGAGACGAAGGCTCCGGCCCAGAGACGTCTGCTGCGAACGGGCGTTCCTGGTGCGCGGTTCACTGGGGCCTCCGGTGGGGGAGAAGGGTGGGGGAGAGGAGGAAGTACGAGCGACGGTGGCCACCGTGTGCAGCACAAGGTGGTCCAGACCAATCCTGTTGTCAATAGGTCCAGACCAAAATCGACCAGCGAACCGGCCCCGGGGTGACGCCCGGCGTCAAGGCGGTGCACGGGATCCACACCTGCGGGACCCGATCGAGACCGGCGAGATGCTCAACGTGTCCCGTTTTGAAGCACCTTGTGCACCAGCAGTTGCTGTTCGGCTGCTCAAACGCTGTTCTCCGGCCACAGGCCCGCGGATACAGTGCTGACGTAGTCACGCAGTGAAGTCACCAGGGTGCATCGGAGTGACGCCCGATGGGCCGAGGGGCCTGGGGAGAACGGGGAGCCGCGCGTGCCAACTGCCATTGCCGTGACCGGCGCCGACATGGCGCTGCCGGCCCAGGACGAGCGAACCCTGCCCGCCGTGGTGCTGCGGGACATCGACACCCGCCCGCTCGAACAGGTCCTGACCGAACTGCAGTCGGTCATCGAGCACCACGGGCACGTCATCGTGGTCTGCTCCCAGGCCGCCCCCACCGCCGTCCAGCGGCGCCTGCACACCCTGCGCTCCCTGCTGGAGAGCGACCGGATAGCCCTCTTCCGTCCCGATCTGCCACCGCTCGGACTGGCCGTCCTGGCCCGCCAGTTGCGGCAGCTCGCCTCCTGCGACCTCAGCCCCGGCGTCCTCGCCTCCGCCGGCCGGCTGCTGATCCACTACATCCACTCCGGGGCCCTGCTCGGCTCCGTCGCCCGCCTCGACCGCGTCCCCGTCGACCTGAAGCAGCACGCCAGGTCCTGGATGCCCGGCAGCCAGTTCGCCGTACTCGCCCACCCGCAGCCGCAACTCGTCCGCCTCGGCCCCGAAGCCTCCCTGGACGGACCCGAGTTCGGTACCTGGATGCTCGTCGCCAAGGGCCAGCTCCAGTCCGACTGGGTCACCACCACCCTGGCCCCCTCCTGGAAGGTCCAGGGCCTGCGCGAGACGCCGCTCCCCGCCGAGTCCCCCGGCTGGTGGGGGACCGGCAGGATCGTCGAGTTCTGCACCTACCTGCCCGACCTGTCCGTCCTGTACCAGCTGGTCACCTCCGTACGGCGCGGTGTCTGCCACTGGTGCGGCATCGACGTCATCGGCGACCGGTGCGTGTTCTGCTCCGCCGTACCACCCGCCCCCGAGGGCACGCCGGCCCTCACCCGGGGCACCTGACCCCTCACACCCACCGCACGATCCCGCCCGAGTCCGCTCGACCGATATCCCCGATGAGGTTGCACGGTTCATGAACTCCCGTCAGCGCCGCGGCGTGATACTCCTGCTTCTGTCGGTCCTGTGCGCCCTCGGCGCGTTCGCCGGCGTGCTCTCCGTCATCAGCGACGTGGAGTCCAAGGTCGGCCCCGAGGTCACCGCGTACCGGCTGAAGACGGACGTGGCGCCCTACACCCCCCTCAGCACGGGCCAGTTCGAGAAGATCGAGATGCCCGAGCGGTGGCTGTCGAAGAACGCCGTCACCGACCTGGACGAGATCCGGGGCAAGATCGCCGTGACCGATCTGCAGGAGGGCTCCCTGCTGCAGAGCGACATGATCGTGAACCAGCCCGCCCTGCAGCCGGGGCAGCAGGAGGTCGCCATCATGATCGACGCGGCCACCGGCGTCGCCGGCAAGATCACACCGGGCTCCTCGGTCAACGTCTACGCCACCTTCGAGGGCGAGCGCGAGGGCGACCCCGACCAGTCCAGAATCATCGTGACCAACGCCAAGGTCCTCGACGTCGGCAAGCTCACCGCCCTCCAGCCCGACGAGAACGACCGCGGCCGGGAGCCCACCGACGCCGTCCCGATCACCTTCGCGCTGTCCGCCGTCGACGCCCAGCGCATCACCTACGCCGAGTCGTTCGCCCAGCGGGTCCGCCTCGCGCTGGTCGCACCCGGAACCGACAGCACCGTCCCGGACTCGCAGCGGACGTACGAACTCGCGAAGGACAAGTGAGAGGCCCGCATGCCCACGAGGATCCTGCCGGCAGTCGGCGACGCGGACGCGGTCCGGTCCCTCACCACACTGCTCAGCCAGCTCCCGGACGCCGAGCCGGTGGCCCCGGTGGTCGACTCCACCCAGCTCATCGACACCCTCGCCCGCCTGGCCGCCGAGTCCGTCGACGAACTGCCCGAGGTCGTGGTCGTGCACGAGCGGATCGGCCCCGTCCCCGCCCTGGAGCTGATCCGCGAAGTCGCCCTGCGCTTTCCCGCCGTCGGTGTCATCCTCGTCACCTCCGACGCGAGCCCCGGTCTCTTCCAGGCAGCCATGGACTACGGCGCCCGCGGCCTGGTCGCCCTCCCGCTCGGCTACGAGGAACTCGCCAGCCGCGTCCAGGCCGTCGCCCAGTGGTCCGCCGGCGTACGGCGCCACCTCGGCTCCGGCGGTGACGTGTTCACCGGCGTCGGCGGCACCGTCGTCACCGTCAGCGGCGCCAAGGGCGGCGTCGGCGCGACCCTGACGGCCATCCAGCTCGCCCTCGCCGCCCAGGCCTCCGGCCGCACCACCGCCCTCGTCGACATGGACCTCCAGACCGGCGACGTCGCCGCCTACCTGGACGTCCAGTTCCGCCGCTCCGTCGTCGACCTCGCCGCCGTGGGCGACATCTCCCCGCGCGTCCTCGCCGACGCCGTCTTCCGCCACGACACCGGCCTCGCCCTGCTGCTCGCCCCCGGTGAGGGCGAACGCGGCGAGGACGTCACCGACCGCGCCACCCGCCAGATCGTCAGCGCCCTGCGTTCCCGCTACGAGGTCGTCGTCATCGACTGCGGAGCCCAGCTCGGCGGCGCCGGCGCGGCGGCCGTGGAGATGGCCGACACGGCCCTGCTGGTCACCACCCCCGACGTGATCGCCGTACGGGGCGCCAAGCGGGCGGTGCGGATGTGGGACCGGCTGCAGATCCGCAAGGCCGAGGAGACCACCGTGGTCGTCAACCGGCACACCCGGTCCACGGAGATCCAGCCCCCGCTCATCCGGAAGATCACCGCCACCGCGGTCGCGGCCACCGTGATCCCCGCCCACTTCAAGGAACTGCAGGCCGTCGTGGACGCCGGCCGCGTCCACGAGCTGGAGAACAAGAGCACGGTGAAGCAGGCCCTGTGGGGCCTGGCCGGTGAACTCGGCCTGGTCAAGGCAGCCGAGGGCGCCCACAAGGGCGGCAGGCCGCGCGGCGACCGGGGGTCGGTGAGCTTCCGGCGGCGCAGGGACGGAGGGGGACGACCATGAAAGCGGCATCACCCGCGCGTGACCGGGGCCAGGTGACCATCGAGTTCCTCGGCATGACCCCCACGATCCTCGTGACGCTGGTGGTGCTGTGGCAGCTCGTACTGGTGGGGTACGCGTTCACGCTCGCGGGGAATGCTGCGGACGAGGCCGTACGGGCGGCCACGGCGGCGGCACCGGGCGCACGCCAGGGCGCCTGCCAGGAGGCCGGGAGGGACAAGCTGTCGGAAGCGTGGGCGGGGGGAGCGACCGTGAACTGCACGACCTCGGGAGGCTTCGTCACCGCGGACGTGAAGCTGAACGTCCCCCTCCTCTTCCCCGGCGCCATCTCCCTCCCCCTCGACGTGGAGGGACACGCGGGCGCGGTCGAGGAGGAGACGGACTGACATGCCGTACGAACCGCACAGGCCGCACAAGCCGCACGGGCCGAACGCACACCGGCTCCGCGACCGCGGCCAGGTCGCCATCGAATACCTCGGCTTCCTCCCGATCCTGCTCATCGTCGCCATGGCCGCCGTACAGCTCGGCCTGGTCGCCTACACCGCCCAGCAGGCCGGCACGGCGGCACGCGCGGCGGCGCGCAGCGCGTCGCTGGGCGAGGCGTACGGCTACACCTGCAGGGCCGCCATCAGCGACTGGCTCGCCGACGGCACCTCCTGCGAGGGCTATCCGGGAGGCGACGAGATCACCGTCACCGCCACGGTCGACATCCCCTCGATCGTGCCGGGCTGGGACTTCGGCCCCGCCCGCAAGTCCGCCACGATGCCGCGAGACCACTGAGGAGCGAGCGACCCATGAGCCTGCGGGCACGCATCAACTCCCCCGAGGAGACGGCCGGACGGGGCGAGGACGGCCACCTGGTCGCCTCCTACCGCGCCAAGCTCCTGGAGGAGATCGACCTCGCGGAGATGAGTTCGCTGGCGGCGGCCGAGCGCCGGGCCCGGCTGGAACGCGTCCTCGGCCACATCATCAGCCGCGAGGGCCCGGTCCTGTCGACCGTCGAACGCTCCCAGCTGATCCGCCGGGTCGTCGACGAGGCACTGGGCCTCGGCATCCTGGAACCCCTGCTGGAGGACGCGTCCATCACCGAGATCATGGTGAACGGCCCCGACGCCATCTTCGTGGAGCGCGGCGGGCGGGTCGAACAACTCCCGCTCCGCTTCGCCTCCAACGACCAGCTCATGCAGACGATCGAACGCATCGTCTCCACCGTCAACCGCCGCGTCGACGAGTCGAACCCCATGGTCGACGCCCGCCTCCCCTCCGGCGAACGCGTCAACGTCATCATCCCGCCGCTCTCCCTGACCGGCGCCACCCTCACCATCCGCCGCTTCCCCCGTTCCTTCACCCTCCAGGAACTGATCGGCCTCGGCTCGCTGGACGACCACATGCTGTACCTGCTGGCCGGCCTGGTGCAGGCCCGCTTCAACGTCATCGTGTCCGGCGCGACGGGCACCGGGAAGACGACCCTCCTGAACGCCCTCTCCGGTCTGATCCCCGAGCGCGAACGCATCATCACCATCGAGGACTCCGCCGAACTCCAGCTCCAGCAGCCGCACGTCATCCGCCTGGAGTCCCGCCCGCCGAACGTCGAGGGCAAGGGCCAGGTCACCATCCGCGACCTGGTCCGCAACTCCCTCCGTATGCGCCCCGACCGCATCGTCGTCGGTGAGGTCCGCGGCGGCGAGTCCCTGGACATGCTCCAGGCGATGTCGACGGGCCACGACGGCTCCCTCGCGACCGTCCACGCCAACAGCGCCGAGGACGCCCTGATGCGGCTCCAGACCCTCGCCTCCATGTCGGACGTCGAGATCCCGTTCGTGGCGCTCCACGACCAGATCAACAGCGCCGTCGACGTCATCGTCCAGCTCACCCGCTTCGCCGACGGCGCCCGCCGCATCACCGAGGTCGCCCTGCTGGAGAGCCACGCGTCGGAGCCGTACCGGCTGACCACGGTCGCCCGCTTCCACGCACAGCCCATGACCGCCGACGGCCGCGTCCACGGCGCCTACGAGCACTACCCCCTCCCGCGCCGCACCGCCGACCGCCTCTACATGGCGAGCCAGCCCGTCCCCCAGGCGTTCGGCATCGCCCAGTCCTACGACCAGCTCGCCACCCGAGAAGCCAGGTAGGAACCGTCCCCATGGATCTGCAGAACCTGATCACGCTGACCACCGGCATCACGCTGCTGACCTGCGTCCTCGCGGTCGTCGGCGTGCAGTCGTACGCCACCGGCAGGGCACAGCGGCAGGCGCTGGTGGACCGGCTGTCGGCCACCGGCCAGATCCCCGTCGCCGGCCGACGGCGCCACTTCCCCACCCTGGACCGCCGCCTGCGCCGCACCGGACTCGGCAAGAAGCTCGAACTGCGCCTGGCGGCCACCGGCCTGGACATCACCCCCGGCGAGTTCTTCGTCTACATGCTCGCCACGGTCGCCGGCCTGTGGCTCATCGGCCAGGCGACCCTCGCCCCCTTCTTCGGCCCGATCGCCGGCCTGCTCGGCGTCTGGCTGGCGTTGCAGTTCCTCAACTGGCAGCGGCAGAAACGCATCGAGAAGTTCATCAACCAGCTCCCGGAACTGGCCCGCATTCTCGCCAACGCCACCCAGGCCGGTCTCGCCCTCCGTACGGCCATCGGCATGGCGGCGGAGGAGCTGGAGGCCCCGGCGGGCGAGGAACTGTCCAAGGTCGCCAACCAGTTGGCGGTGGGCGCGTCGATGGACGACGCCCTCGGCGAACTCGCCGACCGCCTCCCGTCCCGTGAGCTGGTCGTCCTGGTCACCACCCTCGTGCTGTCCAACAGGGCGGGCGGCCAGGTGGTGAGCGCCCTGCGCAACCTGACCGAGACGCTGGAGGAGAGGAAGGAGACCCGCCGGGAGGTCCGTACGCAGCTCTCCCAGGTCAGCATGACGTCGTACGCCGTCCCCGTGCTCGGCATCGGCTCGCTGTTCCTGATGAACGGCGTGAAGGACGGGGCCCTGGACCGCATGACCGGCTCCCCGGCCGGACAGGCCGCGGTGGTCGTCGCGTTCGGCCTCTACGCCATCGGCTTCGTCCTCATCCGCCGCCTGTCCCGCATCGACGTCTGAGAGGCGAGGAGGCCGACCGACATGGCACTTCTGCTGGCCCTCCTGATGGGCCTCGCCGTCTACGGCGTCTTCGCCGGCGTCCGCATGTACCGGGCGGAGGTGAAACTCCCCAGCGACCTGGCCCTCGCCCTGGAGGTCGGCTCCACCCGCACGGGCGCGGTCGACTCCCTCGTCGACCGCATGGGCATGCGTTACGCCCCCGCCGTGCTGCGCGTCATGGGCCCCAAGCAGGTCGCCAGGTACCGCCGCAAGATCGACCTGGCGGGCAACCCCGGCGGTCTGACCATCGACCGTTACGCGGCCCGCCGCGCGGTGTACGGGGCGCTCGGCGGGCTGGGCTTCCTGGTGTTCCTGATGCGCGGCCAGCTCTTCATGGCCCTGCTGCTCCTGGCCTTCGGCGCGTTCTGGACGGAGGTCGGCATCTGGTCGGCGATCCGCGTCCGCAGGGACGTCATCGAGCGGACGCTGCCGGACTTCCTGGACGTGCTGGCGGTGGTGGTGAGCGCGGGTCTGGGCTTCCGGCAGGCCCTGGACCGGGTGTCGCAGAAGTACGAGGGCCCGTGGGCGGACGAACTGCGCATCACACTCCGCCAGATGGACCTGGGCATGAGCCGCAGGCAGGCGTTCGCGGAACTGCGCCGCCGCAACGACTCCGAACAGGTGGCGATGTTCGTCACGGCGTTGCAGCAGGGCGAGGAGCTGGGGGCGCCGATCGTGGACACGCTGGTGTCCCTGGCGAAGGACATGCGCCGTACGGACGCGCAGAACGCCCGCCGCAAGGCGGCCCGAGCGGTCCCGAAGGCCACCATGATGATCACCACGTTCATGGTTCCGGCCACGATGATCCTCCTCGGCGCCGGCCTGATCCTCGGCTCCGGCATCGACTTCGGCGCGGTCACGGGCGAGTAGGGCAGGGGGCGGGGTGCGATGACGACGACCGGGGAACGCACGGGGCTGTTCCGCCGCGCGGCCAGACCGTCGGAGATCACCACCCCACCGGCGGGCACGGTCCTCCCGCCCCACGCGCGGACGGGCGCCCCGGACATCCCGGTGACATCGGTGACCCCGGCACTGCCGCCGGGCTGGGAACCGGCGAAGAGCACACAGCCCCGGCGGCCCGAACCGTCAGCCGCCGACGCTGCTGGGCCCCCGCAGGGGCCACCCGCACCCGACAACGAGAGCCGCACGGGTGGTGCGGGTGGGAACCCCCGTCCGGCCGAAGGCCGGACGCACCCCCCACAACCCGCACCGGCACCGGCACCCGCACCGGGCCCGGACGTCCAGATCCAGATCAACGCCCTCCAGGCCCTGTGCCGGCAGGCATTCGGTTTCCGCCTGGCGATGATCGCGCTGGCGACCCCCTCCGCCCTCCTCAACGCCGCCCCCGGCTGGAGCACCCGCCTCGTCGGCATGGCGGTAGTGGCCACTTTCATGGCCTCCTACGTCCTCTTCAGGGACTGGGAACGCTTCGGCCCCCTCCTCCTCCGCCACCCCACCCTCCTGGCGGCGGACACCCTCTTCGGAGCCCTGCTCCTGATCTCGGCGGGCCCCGACACCACCCTCGCCTACGTCAGCGTCTGCACCCCCCTCCTCGCGGGCCTGATCTACGGCTGGCGCGGCGCGGCGGTCTTCGCCTCCCTCCAGGGCCTGATCCTCCTCCTGGTCCACGCGGCCCTGGACAACCCCCGAACGGACCCGGCGGAAGCACTCCTCCTCCCCGGCCTCTGCGTGATCGCCGGCGCGGTCGGCTCCAGCCTCCGCAATCTCATGCTCCGCCTGGGCACGGCAACCCAGGCCCTGACCACGGTCCGGGCCCGCCTGGCCGTCACGGAGGCAGTCAGCGCCGAACGGGCCCGCCTGGCGCGCGAGATGCACGACTCGGTGGCCAAGACCCTTCACGGAGTGGCCCTGGCGGCGGACGGCCTGACCGGCACGGCGAGCGCCCCGCACATGAATCCGGCCCTGGTGAGACAACAGGCGGAACTGGTGGCCCGCTCGGCCCGCAGGGCCGCCGCCGAGTCCCGGGAACTCCTGGCGGACCTGCGCAGGGAGTCGGACCCCGGCCAGGGCACGGACGTACTGGTGGAACTGGCCGCCCGTACCCGGGACTTCACCACCCGCACCGGCGTCCCCGCGATCTACCGCCCCACCGGCGAACACGCGGTCCCGCCCGTCCCGCCCGCCGTGGCCCGCCAACTCCTCACCATCGCGTCGGAGGCCATGGAGAACGCCCATCGCCACGCGCGACCGACCAAGGTCGACGTCCACGCCGGCGTCCACGGCGACCTGCTCCGCATCAGCGTGTACGACGACGGCACCGGCCTCCCGCCCGGCACCGACCTCGAACAACTCCGCCGCGCCGGCCACTTCGGCCTCGTCGGCATGGTCGAGCGGGCGGCCTCGGTCGGCGCCCGCATCCGCATAGGCCGGGGCGCGCACACACAAGGCACCGAAGTCCGCCTGGAACTGCCACTGGCGGCCGTGACGACCCCCACGGAGGCCACCCCATGACGACACCACCGAACCCCTTCGCGAACGTCCCGCCCCCGGCCCCCCTCCGGGTGGTCGTGGCAGACGACAACCCGGTGGTCCGCGCCGGGCTGACCGCCCTCCTCACCGGACGCGAGGACATCACGGTGGTGGCGGAGGCGGCCGACGGCCGGGAGGCCTGCGAGGCGGCCCGCACCCACCGCCCCGACGTGGTCCTCCTGGACGTCCGGATGCCCGGCGTGGACGGCATCTCGGCACTCCCGTACCTGGTACGGATCGCACCTGTGGTGATGCTGACGTACAGCAGGGAGTCGGAGATCGTCCAGGAGGCGCTGCGCAGGGGGGCGGGCGGCTACCTGGTCCACGGCGAGTTCACGGCGGACCAGCTGGTGTCGGCGATCCGCGACATCAGGGAGGGCAGGCCCCACTTCACCCCCACAGCGGCAGGAGCGTTGCTCTCGCAACTACGCCAGGACCCGCGACCGCCCAGGTCGCTACCGGAGGGGCTGGGGACCGCGCGCACAACTAACGCCACCACAAACGGACTCGGCATGCCCCACATCCCACCCCTGCCTACTTCTGCGGAAAACCTTTCGCAACTGCAACCGGATATGGCACGATCGTCGTCTGGATGGACAGGCGGCCGCCCGGCCGCTCCCGACAGGTCGAGGTACCAACTGAGCACGAGGGAGGCGGAGGTCATGGACCTCATCGCATCCGGCATGAACAACCAGCAGATCGCCGCCACGTGCTTCATCAGCGAGAAGACGGTCAAGAACCACATCAACCGCATCTTCGCGAAGCTCCACAGCACGAGCCGTTCCGAGGCCGCGGCGAAGTGGCTCGGCACGACACCGGGTTCGGGCCGAGGGGCGGGGTGACCTCCGGTGACGGCAAGGACGGCGAGGAACTGGGCCCGCGATTGGGCCCGGGATTGGGCCCTGGGGCCCTCTGACGGGCAAGGCTCCCGCCCGTACGTTGCAGACGCCGAAAGCGGCCCTACGGAGCAGGCCGCTATTGCGTCAGCCGGAGGGGAACACCATGAGCGACCTGATGATGAAGACCGCCGTCGCGACCAAGGTCCGCGTCAACGGCTGGAAGAACACGACGGTCGAGGCCATGCGGCGCCGCAACGCCGACAAGGGGCAGACCGCGGTCGAGTACCTGGGCATCATCGCGGTGGTCGTGCTGATCGTGCTCGCGATCACCGGCACGAGCATCGGCCAGACCATCCTCGGCAAGATCAACGCGCAGATCGCCAAGGTCGCTCCTTGACGCCATTCCGCCGCTCGGGCGACGCGGGGCAGGCCTTCCCCATCTACATCACGGTGGTGGGGGGCCTGCTCTTTCTTGCGCTCGCGTACTTCGCGGTCGGCCAGGCCGCAGCGAATCGGAACGGTGCGCAGACTGCCGCTGATGCGGCGGCACTCGCGGCGGCACAGGACACTCGGGACGCGCTCGCGGACCGGTGGGTCCAGGACCTGCTCGACCCGGCGAAGTGGCAGGCCATCTTCAACGGCAACGTCGACGGCATCGGTCTCACCTGCGGGCGGGCGTACGAGCTTGCCGCGCGGAACGACGCCAGCGTGATCGGATGCGGCCTGGAGGGCCTCCTCGGCTACAAGGTCGAGGTCGAGACCGACAAGACCGTTGGAGACTCAGTGGTCCCCGGTACGGAAAACCGCCGCTCCAACGCGACCGCCACCGCTGTGATCGAACCCCGCTGCACTTTCCAGCTCCCGTCCGAGGACGCCGGAGAAGACGTACTGCCGCTGCTCACCTGCGAGGGCGAGGAATGGGAGCTGGACCCGAAGGGGCCCGTCGAACTCCTCCCCGAGCCCGAAGACCTGTTCGAAGTCCACCTGGCCGACTGACAAGCGACGACGAGTGATGAAGGAAGCAGAGAGATGAGCATTCGGATCACTGCCAAGGCCCGCAGGGGGATGGTCGCGTTGACCGCTGTGGCCGGCCTGGCTCTCGGTATGGCGGGCTGCGGCGGTGGTGGCGACGACGACAAGCCGGAGCCTTCGTCATCCGCTTCCAAGGACGGTGGATCGCAGCCGAGTGCTCAGGAGGGGCAGGCGGAGACGCCACTGGCCGAGCTCAAAGGCACAGACGGACTGCTCCTCCAGATCACCTCTGCCGTACGGGATTCCGGCGGCTTCGTCACCGTGAGCGGAAATCTCAAGAACGACGGCGCGGAATCAGTTGCCGTTCCACCTCAGATGAGCGGCGACGAGACCGAGGTCGTCAGCCACGGCCCGTCGCTCGGAGGTGCCACCCTCGTGGACTCGAAGGGAAAGAAGCGCTATTACGTGTTGCGAGACACGGACGGCCGACCGCTGACGACGACGGGTCTCACCACCCTCAACGGAGGTCAGGCCCTTCCTGTCTTCATGCAGTTCCCCGCCCCGCCGACCGACACGGCAGACGTAACGTTGCAGGTACCGACGTTCTCCAGCGGCACGATCAAGATCTCCGGGTGAGGCCGGCCATGACACGTACCCCGACCCGCCTGGCGCCGCCCCGCCTCGCCCTGGTCCTCTCGGCCGCCACGGTCCTGGTCACCACCAACCTGTACGGCGTGGCGTCGGCCCACGCGGACGACGGCCCCAGTGTTCCACCGGGAACCGAGGCGTCCGCGTCCGCACCCGTCGAAGTCGACCCCAACGACCCCGACCTCAAGCTCCCGGAGGGCGCCACCCTCACCGAGCCCAAGGTCCTGGACATCAAGCAGATCGTCGAGGACAAGAGCGGTGACGAACGCCGAGAGGACACCAACTCCGACGTGACGTTCGCGCTCCAGGCCGAGGTGCTGTTCGGCAAGGACAGCGCGAAGCTCAGTGCGGAGGCGAAGGCCCGCATCGCCACGATCGCGGGTGAGATCAAGACGCAGAACGCGACGAAGGTCCGCGTCTTTGGCTTCACCGACAACCTGGGCTCGTCCGCGCACGGCGACGTCCTGTCCCGCCGGCGCGCCAACGCCGTACAGGCAGTCCTGGGCCAGGAGCTGAGCGACGCGAACGTCACCTACGAGGTGCGCGGTTACGGCGAGCAGTACCCGATCGCCGACAACTCCACGGAGGCCGGCCGCAAGAAGAACCGCAGGGTCGAGATCACGTTCCCGCGCACGGGGAGCTGAGCCGGAACCGCAGGCACACCAGCGGCGTGTCCTCGTCCACCGGGGTGCCGATGCCTTCCCAGAAGCGCCTGTGTCCGGTCCGCCACTCGTCCAGCGATCGGTCGCCCTCTCCTTCGGCGGCGGCGTGTTCCCACGTGACACCGCCGAAGGAAGTCAGTTCGACGCCGGTGATCTCGATCGTGGCGACGCGGTCTCCGTCGTTCCCGAGAAGCGCCAGGCGCTCACCCTCGAACTCCAGGCCCTCCGTCTCCTCGACGTACTCGGCCAGCAGCCCGGTGGTGGCGGTTTTCCTCCCGGCCAGGACGAGGGCGTTGAGCCGCTCCCGCATCTCACCGACGGTACCGAGCTCCAGTGCCCGCATGCCGTTCACCCGTGGCCACACGGTTCCACTTCCCTTCCTGTGCCTGTCTCCGCACCGATCTTCCCGCAACTCCTGGAGCAGATGGTCGGCCCTGCCCGCCTTGATCTCCAGGGTGAGGGCGCGCGCGGGGCTCCTCTGCTGTCGGTGAGGGGAGTGTCCTCCTGTCCGGCGGCGGCGCCCTAGAGGCCCACTTCCACCCGGGCCCCGACCCGCAGCCCCCACCCCTCCATCGCCCCGGCCTCGGCTTCGAGCACGTGCCGTGCCCGGAGCCGAGGCAGACCGAGCCGCCCCGGCGGCATGGTGCGTACGGCGATGACGCGGAGCCGCCGGTCGAGGTAGGCGACGTCGATGGGCATGCGCATACGGAAGGTGTGCACGCTGTTGGCGGGGGAGAGCAGCAGGGCCCCGTCGAGGGAGTCACGCCCGAGCAGCCCTTTGGTGCGGGCCCGGTAGGAGGCGGCGATCTCCAGGGGGACGCGCACCGGCACCCCCTCGCCGTCCCCCCGTACGACGGTCAGCTCCCCCCGCCCGTCCCGCCAGCGAGCCATCCCGACCGACCTCCTCGACCACCGACCGACGAACCGTCCGCCCCGAACGTATCTCCGCGGGCCCCTCGAAATCAGTGCTTGCGGAGTTGTGCGGCCAGGGCGGCGAGGGTCTGGGCGGTCTCGGACAGACTCGCGACGGCGGCCTGGAGCTCCGAGGCGACGCGGGGAGCGGTGGGAAGGGCGGCGGACGTGGCGGCGACCGGTGTGCCGCGATAGCCGATGGGGCCCTCGTTCCAGCGCTGGTAGTAGCCGGTGAACGCCTGCCCGGCGGGCGCTTCCGCGAACCGGACCCGGGCGAGCTGGACCTCGGTCCCGCCGGAGTTGCGGGTGATGTCGAGGCGGTAGTGGCGGTAGGCCTGGGCGTTGGAGCGGAGGTGGAACTCGCGGGTCTGGAACCGCTCGGTGAACTTCTCACCGCTGCGCGTGTCCAGCGGCGTCCACGTCTGGCCGTCGTGGGAGCCGAGGAGGGTCCAGTCGCGGGGGTCGCGCTCGGCGAAGTCGTTCGCCGACACCAGGGAGTAGGAGGCGACGGCGGTGGGGCGGGCGAGGGTGAAGTCGAGGTGGGCGGTCTCCTCGAACGTCAGCCACTTGCTCCGCCGCTCCTCGAGGAGGTTGTCGGCCCCCTCGCCCCCTTCGTCGAACTCGTCGCTCGCCTCGACATCGGTCGCCTCGACCTCGGCGGCGGCGGTGTGCAGCACGGCCACCCCGGAGTTGCCCCGCTGGTCGCGCCAGGTGAACCGCTCGACGGGCGCCCCGCCGTCGTCGACCAGCAGCCGCAGTTCGTGGGAGGTGTGCCAGCGACCGCCCCACCCCTCCTCCGTATGGAAACGGTGCAGGGGGGACGCCGAGAGGTTCCGGGTGTCGTCCGAGAACGGCCGGCGGTCGGTGAGCCGCCCCCGGTACTCGTACGCCGTACCGTCCGCGGCGCGGTACACGCCGTGGAAGTCGGACATGTTGGACTGGAAACCGATGGCGGCCTCGGCGCCGTCCTCGCCGCGCCAGCCGAGCCGGGCGGGCAGGGAGTGCTCGTCCCGGTCGATGTGGAAGAGCAGCCGCGGGGCCGCCTGCCAGGAGGCGGAGGAGGAGTGGGCGGGGCGGAGCTCCGTACGGTAGGCGAAGACCGAGTCCCGGGCGGCCTCGGCGACCCGCGCACGCTCGGAGCGGCCACGCTCCCAGACGGGGTCCAGGGTGATCCGGTAGAGCCGGAGCATGCTGCCGGCCTTGGCCGAGGAGCGTATCTCCAGGGTGTTGGTGCCGGGCTTCAGCAGACGTCCCGGCACGGCGAAGACGTTGTCCTGCGGGAGATCGCCGCCACCGGGCACGGTGAGGTCCTCGGCCACCACCTCACCCTGGACCAGTACGTCCATCGGCGCGTACCCGAGGTCGGAGCCGAGCTTGGAGACGAGGGCCGTGACGGTGAGCGTCACCTGGGGGACGTCCTCCGGGTCCTCCACCTCGAAGTCCAGCGTCACACTCCCGCCCGCACTCAACGCCACGTGCGACCCGGCGAACCGGGCCCGCTGATACCTGACATCGGCGTTGGCCAGCCGAGTCGGATCGACGGAAAAGTCGGCGTAGGTAACGTCAAATCCCATGATGCGCACTGCTCCTGGTGGTCAGTCAGCAAAGTCGGCCGTCCATTGGCGGCGACTGTGTCAGGGACCCTAGTGGCAGGGTCTGACAGCCCCGGCGGCGCGGACGGCCGGAAGCGTGGGGTACGGCGTGAGCCCCGCCGACCACCCCCTCCCCGGAAATGCGTGAGCAGTGGACAGGTGAGTGTCACTCCACCGCTCATACGAGCGCCATCAGGACATCAACGGCCGGAATGCTCACGCGATCCGGAAAGACCCAGGTGTACGGACGACGGATCGCCCCGGCCTTGTCACGAGTCCTCGGTCGGGCGCTGCTTTGGGCCCACGGGCCCATGCCCCGACCACCTGCCCCTCCCTACCCTCGGGGCCTGCCGTGAACCAAACACGGTTGCGAACCGGGGGACTTGAGGAGGGGCGGTATGGCCTCGAACGGGGGAGGAGCGGGGACGGGGGTGGCGCGGGGCGCGCCCGGGTACGGGGGAGGGCGGCGGGACATGCCCCGGACCCTGTCCCGGGCCCTGCTGCTCGTGCACACGCTGTTCGCGCTCACGGTGCTCGGGGGCCTGGGGCTGCTCCTCACAGCGGCGTCGTTCGACGCGGCGGACGGCACACTGCTCGCCCACGTGGCGTACGCCGCCGCTCCCGGAGTCCTCGGCTGGTGGCTGGCCCGCCGCACCTGGCGGGGCGGAGCCGGCATCTGGACCGGGCTGATCGTCGTACAGGCATGGCTGATCCTCGGCTCCGTATCCAACCTCGCCGACGGATCGGCCCGCGGCCTCACCCAGCTCCTCCTCCCCCTCCTGGTCCTCTCCCTCCTGACCCGCCCCGAGAGCCGCGACTGGTACCGCCTCGCGGAACCGGACCGGCGTGAGCACCGCCCCTTCTCCCTGCCCCGGATGATCCGGTGGCGCCGGGACGACGGCCAGACGGCGGTGGAGTACGCGGGTCTGGTCGCGGTCGTCGCGGCGATCATCGCCGCGCTGGTCGTCAGCGGCCTGGGCACCCGGATCCTCACCGGCATCCAGGCCCAGGTCTGCCACGTCACCGGCACGGCGTGTCCGGTACCCGGCGGGGCCGCCGACCGCCGGATCACGGCGGAGGGCGACGGCGAGAGCACCGACGACCCCGGTGGCACGGGGTTCCCCGGTGACACGGGGAGCCCCGGCGGCGACTCGGACGACACGGGCCCCGGCCCCCGGGACTCCGACGACACGCCCGCCGAGCCGGAGGGCGACCCCTCCGTCGTGGACCCGGTGGCCGCCGAGGACGAGACCGACGAGCCACCGTACGAGGACCCGACCACCGAGGCCGGGGACGAAGAGGACGGCGACGGCGACGACGAGGGCTGCTTCTCCGGCTTCGGCGCCTTCTTCGGCTGCGCCGGCGACCAGCTCGGCCAAGTGGGCGGAGGCCTCTTCGTCGACGGCGTCTGGGGCGACGTCACCGGCATCCGGGACGTCGTCACCAGCCCCGTCGACACCTGGAACGGCCTGATGGACTACGGCGGTTCCCTCGGCGGCGAGTGGTGGGACAACACCGCCGACGCCCGCGAGATGTGGGACGACGGCGACCACCTCGGCGCGATCCTGGACTGGGGCGGCGCCTCGCTCGGCACCGGCGGCACGGTCCTGTTCGACTCGTTCATCGGCGACGACGTCGTGGACCAGTGGAACAGCGGCAACGAGACCCGGGCCGTCACCACCGTCATCTGGAACATCGGCTCCCTCTTCATCCCCGGCTACGGCGAGGCGAAAATAGCCGAGAAGGTCGGCTCGCTCGGCCGGCTCAGCCGGGTCGTCGACGACGCCACCGAGGCCGCCCAGGACGCACGGCGCGCGGCCGAGGCCGGTGACCTCGACGCGCTGGAGGACGCCGCCCGGCGTGCCGACGAGGCAGCGGACGAGGCCGAGGACGCGGCCCGCCGCACCGGCTGCACCCTCTCCGCACCGCCCCGCGGAGCCCCGTACGGCGAGGCCCCGCACAGCGGACCCGGCACCGGCACCACCGTACTCGCGGCGGCCGGCAGCCCGTACGTCGTCCTGGCGGAGGGCGGCTGCGACGAGGAAGCACGCGAACAGGCCGAGGAGGCCCGCGCGGCGGAGCGCCAGGCCCACCTGGAACGCAAACGCGCCGAGGAACCGGAACGCGCCCGGCAGGCCCTGGAGAACAGGAAGCAGTGGCCGGACCCCGAGCGCAACGCCACCAGCGACCCGCGCAACTACGACCCGCCGGACTGGGCCGACGACCTCGACAGCCGCACGTACGGCGACGCCGACAACGGCGACGGCTTCTGGGCCAGCCGCGACCGCAACCCCCAGCCCAACTGGCGCAACGAGTCCTGGCTGCGCTACCAGGAACAGATCACCGGCACGCAGCGCGGTCACGAGTACGTCGTCCCGCACACCGACCCGGACGTACCGGACGTCGAGTTCGACGGCTGGGACTCCTCCCGCCAGACCTACCTGGAGGCCAAGAACGGCTACGACAGCTTCCTGGGCGCCGACCGCACGGAACTCACCCCGTCAGGCCGGGAACGGCTGCTGACCGAGGCCCGCAGGCAGGTCGCGGCGGCGCGGGGCAAGGACATCGAGTGGCACTTCTCCAACGAGGAGGTCGCCGACGCGGCCCGCGACGCCTTCGAGGACGCGGGCCTGGACATCGAGGTCGTCCACACGGCGCCCGAACCGATCGCGGGCGACCGCCGCCCCGAGGCCTTCGACTGACGGGGCGGCAGACCGCGTACGACCTAGGGTGTGAAGCGGACACGGGAAGAGAGGGAACGGGACATGCGACGCGTGGTGCGGGGCTTCTGGGGTCCCCGGCAGGAGTCGGCGGAGGAACTCGCCGCACGGTGGAGCACGATGCTGGACCGGTTCGCCCGACTGCTGCCACAGGCGACGGGGACATGGCGCACCGTCCCCGCCTCCGGACCGGCCGAAACGCTCCAGCCGGACGAGCCGTCCCTGCTCACCGCCCTGCGCACGGCCCGGACGGCCGACGACTGGTCGGCGGCGAACGGCACCTCGCTCCGACTGCTCGCCGAGAACACCGCCCCCGGCTGGAAGGTGGAGATCGCCGCACTCGCGGGCGGGACCCCGGAGCACCTGCTCCAGTCACTGGTGGCCACGATCGTGTCCCCCGACGAGGCGTCGGACCTCCCGGACGCCGAACTCCTCGCGGCAGTGGCGGAGTCATGGGTTCCGGACTACGGGGACGTGAGCGACCGGGCGGTGACGTCCGCGCTGAAGAAGGAAGCGGGCTTCAGGATCGGGACGCCGTCGGTCGGCTGGCTGGCCTATCTGTCCGCCGGCCGCGCGGCCCGCACACCCGCCGCTTCACTCCCCGACAGCAGGACACTCCCCACCGGCGGCGTACTCCTGACCATCGCACCCCCCGGAGACACGGCGACCGTGGTCAAGGCGTACCAGGCCCTCAGGGACTCGGGCGCACTGGACCCGCTGCCCCACCCCATGACCAGGCCGGCACTATGACACCCCACGCGGACACCCCCTTCGACCTGCCCTCCGCCGTGTCAGCCATCGAGACCGCCCTGTCGTCCCCCCTCCCCACCTCCGGCCCCACCACCGGCCAGGGCGACCCGCTGACCGGCGAATGGACGTCGACGCGCGGCGAAGGCTTCCTGTTCTTCCCCCTCTGGCAGAGTGCCTCCCTCACGGGTGTGTACGGCCGCGAATGGAACGAGGCGGAGGCGAGGGCGGAATCACACCTGGCCGCACTGACAGCACACCTGGACACCCACTGGGGCCCCCACCGCACGCTGAACATGCGAGCCCCCCTGCTCCGACGCGGCTCCGGCGAACGGTTCCCCGAACCCTTCCACACCCTCTCCGCCAAGGACTGCTACGGCGACCTGACGCTCTGGGGCCCGCTGCCACGCACCCGTTGGGCCGCCCTCTCCCTCAACCAGTCAGACGGCGACGTCCCCTTGATCCTCACGGCCCTGATCACCGACCACCCGCTCACGGAACCGCCGGACCCCGCAAGTTGACCCCGTTCACTCTGGTGCCTCGACTTACGCACCCGATAGCTTTGACTTCGCTGAAGCCAAGCCTCGCCCTACTGGGAGCCGACTGTGACCCGCCGCCCCACCCTGCTCGCAGCGCTCGCGCTGACCGCCACCGCGGCCCTGACGCTGTCCGCATGCGGAAGCGACGACGACACCCCGACGAAGGACAACGACAAGATCGCGGGCGCGGACACGGGGGGCGAGAAGTCGCCCTCCCCGAGCGAATCGGCCCCTGCCTCGGCAGACCGCCCGAAGATCGAGCTGCCGTCCGACCTCTCCTACACCTTCGACTGGCCGAAGACGGGGGACGAGGAGAAGGACGCGGTTCTGGCGGACAGTGAGCAGTCCATCAAGGCCGTTGATCTGGCGATCGTCAACCAGGACGCACTGGACAAGGCATACCTCTACTACTACGAGGGCGAGGCGGCGGCAGGGACGCAAAAGTTCATTGAGGCGTATGTCAAGGCCAAGGCGCGGGTGACGGGTGCGTACCGCTACTACGACGCTTCCGTGAATGTAAGTGGCGGAAGCGCTGGGTCGCTCGTCTACTGCGAGGACCAAAGCAAGGCCTTCGACATGTATTTGAAAGACGAGAAGGTCAATAAGACCCCTGTTACCAAGAACAGTTACGTGCTCTACAACACTCAGCTGCGCAAGAACGAAAAGGGCGTCTGGGTCATCACGAAGTTGTTGTCCCAGAGGGGGAGTGACAAGTGCCAGCCCTGAGCCCAACCGCACGAGCTCTGATGATGTCGGCTGTGATCGGTTCCATCCTGCTGAGTGGTACGCCTGCTATGGCCGATAACGTGATCGGCGGTGGAGCGCAAGACCCGTCTCCCGAAAAGGAGGTCCATGGAGGTGCCGATGGAGACGGGACGCTGTCTGCCGGGGTCGTGGTGTTCAACCGGTCCAATAACGGCTCAGGCCCGAAGACCGGCCCCGTAGCGTCCGCCACCAACTGGACCCCACCCGCCTGCTATTACGCGCCCAAGTACACGCCGGAACAGCTGCAGAAGTACCTGGAGCCGATCTGGGAGGCCGGTTCCACGGGCTATGAGTGGGACGCCGAGCAGCGCGACCGGTACGTCGAGGGACACCCCTACAAGGACTTCAACAAGGACAAGGCCGGCGAAGGCTACTGGTGGGACTCCTACGTCACGCCCGGTCGGGAGGGCGATCCGGGCGCGCTGGATTGTGACAAGCCCACCTTCTGGGTGGACGAGAACGACGATCCGCCGGCCGATATCCCGCAGGCGATCACCACGGAGGTCCTCGCGCAACTCGCCTATGCGGAGATCCGTGTTCCCACGACGGAAGTGGATCTCGCTCCGAACGGGACGACCAAGGTGAATCTCCCCACCTGGGCGTGGCTGGACGCGGTGGATTTCAAACCGGTGTCGGTCACGGCTTCCGTTCCGCTGCTGGGCATCGAGGCGACCACGACGGCCGAACCGGTATCCGTCCGGATAGACCCGGGCACGCCGGATGCCGAGACCTACCCCGCTTCCGGAGTCTGCGAGATCCAGAACGGACGCATCGGCGAGCCGTATGCCAAGGGCAAGGCGAACGAGACGCCTCCGTGCGGGGTGAAGTACCTGCGCTCCTCGGGCGATGACCCGTACCAGCTCGAGGCCACGGTCACCTGGGAGATCCACTGGACGGGTACCGGCGTCGCCGGTGAACAGGACTTGCCGGACGGCACGTTCGGTGGAGAGCAGGAAGTCGTGGTCCAGGAGATCCAGGCCATCAACCGCTGACCCCAAGCCTCGCCCCACCAGGAGCCGACTGTGCACCGCCGCCCCACCCTGCTCGCAACCCTCGTGCTGACCACCATTACGGCCTTGACACTGTCCGCCTGCGGAAGCGGTGACGGTGACAGCACTGCCACTGCCAAGGGCAGTGGCAGTGACAAGGCCGTGGACACGGGCGGTGAGAAGTCGCCCTCCCCGAGCCCCAGCGCGTCGGACACCGACGGACGCCCGGAGATCACCTTCCCTTCTGACGCGAAGAATGTCTTCGAGTACGAGAAGACGGGCAACGCGGCGAAGGACGCGGCCCTCGCGGACAGCACGCTGAGTGTCAACTCCGTCGATGAGGCGATCTTCGAGGGCAGCACGGACACCAAGGCACTCGGCTTCTACAACACCGAGTCGGCCCTGAGTGCCTCGATCACGTATGCGCTCCGGTACATCAACGAGAAGGACACGTGGGTCGGCGAGACCCGGTACTTCGATTACCGGATCCGTCTGTCCGGGGACGACGGGGCATACGTCACCTACTGCTCGGACGAGAGCAAGTCGTTCATCAAGGACAAGAAGACCGGAAAGGTCGACAACACGCCGACAACGGCGAACGCTTACGTCCTTTACAACACCAAGCTCGAGAAGAACGCCGAGGGCATCTGGCAGACCACCGACATCTCGTCGAATCGGGGAGACAAGGCGTGCCGGCCGTAGCCCGCTCAAGCCAGACCTCGCCCTACCGGAAGCCGACTGTGAACCGTCGCCCCACCCTGCTCGCAGCGCTCGCGCTGACCGCCGTGATGTTGACGCTGTCCGCCTGCGGAAGTGACGACGACAGCGCCGCCAAGAACAGGGACAAGGTCGCGAGCGAGGACACGGGCGGTGAGAAGTCGGCGTCCCCGAGCGCGTCAGCCTCTGCTTCAGTAGACCGCCCGGAGGTCGAGCTGCCGTCCGACCTCTCCTACACCTTCGACTGGCCGAAGACGGGGGACGAGGAGAAGGACGCGGTCCTGGCGGACGGGGAGCAGTCCATCAAGGCCGTTGATCTGGCGATCGTCAACCAGGACGCACTGGACAAGGCGTACCTCTACTACTACGAGGGTGAAGCGGCGGCCGGGACGGAAGAGTTCATTCAGAACTACGTTGATCACAAGGCAGGTCTTACGGGGGCCTACCGCTTTTACCTTCCTGAGGTCGACGTCGATACAGACGGCACTGCGTCCTTCAGCTACTGCGAGGATCAGGGCAAGGCGTTCGTGAAGTACCTGAAGGACGACAAGGTCAAGAAGACGCCCGTCACCAAGAACAGTTACGTGCTTTACGCCACTCAGCTGCGCAAGAACGAGAAGGGTGTCTGGGTTATTACGAAAGTGATGTCCCAGAGCGGGAGTGACAAGTGCCAGCCCTGAGCCCGACCGTGTGAGCTGATTTTCGAACTTCTTCCTGGCGCGCCAGTACGACTCCAGGCGCACGACGTACCCGGCAGGGCACGTTCGCCGGCTCCGGAGCGTCACGGATTGCGGGCCGTGTCGTTCATTCCATCGGTGGTGTTGATGCGGGTGGAGGGACGGGCGTATGGCGGAGCGGCTGGCGGTCGACGGGGGTGAGCTCGGGCGGTTCATGAAGTCGCTGCGCAAGTCGTCGAGTTCGCTGAGGGGCGTGCGCAGGGCTCTCGCGGACGCGACCGTCACCGGGCTGGGTACCGATGATCTCGACAGCGCCTGTGAGGACTTCCAGGAGGACTGGAAGTACGGGGCCGAGGAGATCGGCAAGCAGACCGAGGACCTGGCCGAGATCATCGGCAAGAGCCGGGACAGCTACCTGGAGGTCGACAAGGCCCTGGAGGAGGCGCTCCGGCAGGCCCGGGAAGGCAAGGGCGGGGGCGGAGGGAAGTGATTCCGGCTCCGGAGACCGGCCGGTCCGGCGCCGTCCTTGATCCGCGGTCCCGGGCCGACCTCGGGCTGCCCCAGGGACTCAAGTCGGCGCCGCGTATCCCCAACCCGGCGTATCCGCATCTGGGGTTCAATCCCGTGCCGGGTGACACGGAGGCCGTCCGTCGGCTGCACAAGAAGTTGAGCGGGTGTGCGGAGGTACTGCGGGACGCGCACGACTTGGTCACCAAGCTGCTGGACGGCAGCTACTGGAAGGGCGACGCCGCCGTCGCCTTTCGCGAGCAGCTCGATGACGGGCCGCTGCCGTTGAATCTGAAGAACGCGGCGCACTCCATTCGCAAGGCGGCCAGGCAGCTGAGCCGTTGGGAGGGCGAGCTGGATGAGTTCCAGCGGCGGGCCGAGCAGCTGGAGGACGAGGCGGAGAAGGCACGTGCCGCGGTCGACCGGGCCGAGGGGCGTGCGGGCAAGGAGGGGGAGGAGCGCGGGGACACGGTTGTCGAGGAGGCACAGGCCGAGCTCGACAAGGTCATCCGCAAGGCGAAGCGGCTGGCTGAGGAACATGAGCAGCGGGCGAAGCATCGTGCGAGCAAAATCCGCGATGCGACGAAGAAACTGGCCCCTCATGAACCAGGCTGGTTCGACGAGGCCCTCGACTGGCTGACCGACAACCTGCCGGACATCCTGAGCTTCACGGCGGGGCTGATCGCCGTTGCCGCCCTACTGCTTTCCGGTCCGCTGGGTTGGAGCCTGGCGACTGTGGCGATGCTCATGCTTACATCCTCGACGATCAGTCTGGCCGCGCTGACTCTCAGACTTTTCGATGACGAGACATGGGCGTCACTGAAGGACGGCTTCACCAAGGGTGAGCTCGATGCCGATTTCTGGAGCAATTTGGTATCGCTGGGGGCTGACGTGGTGGGCGTGCTCCCAGGAATCGGAGCGGTTGGTAAGGGTACATATACGGGAATTCGTTCCGCCTTGGGAAGCGGTGCAGCCGCCACCTTCGGACAGAAGGTCGCCCTTTTAGGGACGAATGCATTGGATGAGGCCAAAGCAGTGGCGGTCTTGGACAATGTGTTGATCGTGCGTGCGGTGCGAAGCGTCAGCAACCCAGCTGCCGCAGCCAAAGTGGTGGAGGGAACCGCAGGATTGGCGGGTGTGGCGACCAGTGGCTTCGGCCTCTACAACAAGGTCGTTGATGCCGATGACGATGGTGTGAAAGATGGCACCGTGGCAGGCATTGATGGAACACGGCTGATTCTGGACTCTGGCGGCATTTCCGGTCTCGTGCGGTACATCTTCTGACAAGTGCTTGAAGAGAGGCTCCCCTTGAATCCCGCCGACTTTCCTACGGCGTGGGATCACTTACCCACCCGTTGTGCTTGGGCAAGGCATACAGCCATGACCTTCCTCGGAATGATCTGCTGGCCTGCAGTTTGGGTCGGCATGTTGTACGCCTTGATCGCGTGGACGTCCCAAGTCTTCGTCGTGCTGTTCGTGCTGCCGCTTTGCTATGTCCTGTATAGAGCCGTGGTTCAAGTGCAACATGTGACCCATGCCCTTCGTATGCAGCCGATTATTCGTGAGTACGCCTGGCAAGTACTTTTCGATGCCCCTCGTGGTATCGACGAACATCCCGATGCAGAGGACCGAGGGATCTGGATCGAATTTCCTGTTCCCTCCGAGGGATCCGGGAAAGGAGTTCCACTCACTTTTGTAAAGCATCATCGCGCCTTTTGGTGGTTGCGACGCATCGGCGGCCCACGCACGAGTTTGGAGCTGAAGCATCAGTTGGAACCTCTGTGGTTCGCCGGAGATCCGCGGTTTCTCGGTGTTGTGGCCGTGCCTTCCAAGAGCGGCGGTGCTCCGAAACGTTTGCATTTCCTCTACCGGCCATCCATCTTTGAGCAACGAGACACACGCCGGTACTGGAGCGGAGTGGACCCGGCTGATCTTGAGCGAGCCCGTCGCGCAGGTGCCCGAGTTGCTGTTGCGGTGCAGCCAACCGCTCCCGACGCCGAGGGCCAAAAAGGAACAGAAGCATGAGTGCTCCTACGCTCGTCCTCGACCCCTCGACGACAGACCCTGACGCGGAACTGTGGTTCGTCGAACCAGCCGGATTCCTCCCCCTCCCGTTGGAAGCACTGCTTCCCGAACCCTGCTCCCCTGCAGCCGACGCCCTGCGGTCCGCCGCCGCTCCGTTGCTCGCTGCCGCGCCCGACGAGGCGTCCCGGGGACGACTTGTCGCCGCCTTCGCCACCGGTCAACAACTTCTGGCCGCCCTGCGCGAAGCCGGCACCGTTCATTGCTCCATCGGGCTCCATCGAGATGACGTCGCCGACGTGGCCGCTGTGAGCGGCCCGGTGCCGTTGTTCTCTCTCTTCACCATCTCCTGGCGGGAGACCGCCACCGCCCCGCGTGGTGTTACTGCCGCCCGGGCGGTGACGGCCGGTGAGGGGCACAGTGGTGTGGAGTTCGTCGAGCTTTCCTGTGGGCCCGCCGCGTTCAGCGAGTCGGCGTCCGTGCCCGGTGCGGGCAGCGGGCTGCCGCAGTCACCGCTGCTTCAGCTGCACGCTCATCTGCCCCACCCGGACTGCGGACGCCTGGCCGTGCTGACGCTCACCACGACGGCCCCGGCGCGACGGGACGAGTACCGGGCGATCCTGCGGCTGATCGCCGGGAGTGTCAGTTTCAAGAGCCCGTCCCAGGTGTAGGACCCACCCATGACCACACTTGGCGCAGTCTTCCGTCCCCAGCTCGCCCCCGAACGACTCCGTGCCGTTGCCGAGCTCGCCGATGAGGTCGGGCTCGAGGAGCTCTGGTTGTGGGAGGACTGTTTTCGGGAGGGTGGGATTTCGACCGCCGCTGCCGCGCTGGCGTGGACCGAGCGGGTTCGGGTGGGGGTCGGGCTGCTGCCGGTGCCGCTGCGGAACGTCGCGATGACGGCCATGGAGGCCGCAGGTCTGCACCGGATGTTCCCGGGGCGCGCGATCCTCGGCGTCGGGCACGGGGTGCAGGACTGGATGGGGCAGGTCGGGGCGCGGGCCGAGTCGCCGCTCACCCTGCTGCGGGAGCATCTCGTCGCGCTGCGGGCGCTGTTGGGAGGGGAGAGGGTCACCACCGAGGGGCGGTACGTCAGGCTCGACGACGTCGCCCTCGACTGGCCGCCGCAGGGGCCGGTGGAGGTGCTCGCCGGTGCCACCGGGCCCCGTACCGTGCGGCTCACCGGGGAGGCCGCCGACGGGACCATCCTCACCGCCGACACCTCACCCGAGGGGGTGCGGCAGGCGCGCCGGCTCATCGACGAGGGGCGGGCCGCGGCGGGGCGTGTCCACGAGCCCCACAAGGTCGTCGTCTATCTGCTCGCCGCCACGGGGGCCGGGGCCGGTGAGCGGGTGCGGGCCGATCTGGTCGCCGAGGGGGTGGGCGAGGAGGCGGAAGTCGGGGTCGCCGGGGACGCGGGGGCCGTCGCCAAGGCCGTACAGCGGCTCGCGGAGGCCGGGGCCGACTCGGTCGTTCTCCAGCCGACCAGCGACGAGCCGGACCCGGAGGGCTTCGTGCGGTTCGTGGCGGAGGAGGTACGGCCGTTGGTGCCGTAAAGCCGGAGGACAGGTGATGGTCCCTCTGTGCATGATCGGTGCATGACGGACAAGGCAGCCCGCCGTACCTTCGACGACCTGATCGCGGAAGGTGCCTCCGTGCCCACCGAGGGGTGGGACTTCTCCTGGTTCGAGGGGCGGGCCAGCGAGGCCCGGCCCTCGTGGGGGTATGCCAGGACGATGGCCGGGCGGCTGGGCAGGGCCACGGCCGTGCTCGACGTCCAGACCGGGGGAGGGGAGGTCCTGGACTTCGCCCTCGCCAACGCCCCTCGGCGGCCCCGGCTCGCCGTCGCCACCGAGGGCTGGCCGCCCAACCTGGCCAAGGCCACCGCCGTGCTCCGGCCGCGCGGTGTCGCCGTCGTCGCCTCGCCCGAGGACGCGCCGCTGCCCTTCGCGGACGGGGCCTTCGACCTCGTCGTCAGCCGGCATCCCGTCGAGGCACGCTGGGAGGAGATCACGCGGGTGCTCAAGCCCGGTGGCGTCTACTTCGCCCAGCACGTCGGGCCCGGCAGCGTCCACGAGCTCGTCGAGTACTTCCTCGGGGCGCAGCCGGACGAGCGGCGCGACGCGCGGCATCCGGACCGTGAGCGGCGCGCGGCCGAGGCCGCCGGGCTGGAGATCGTCGAGCTGCGGGCCGAACGGCTGCGCGTGGAGTTCTACGACATCGCCGCCGTCGTTCATTTCCTGCGGAAAGTGATCTGGATGGTTCCCGGGTTCACCGTCGAGGCGTATCTGCCGCGGCTGTGCGCCCTGCACGAGCGGATCGAGAACGAGGGGGCCTTCGTGGCCCACAGCACCCGGCATCTCTTCCACGCCCGCAAGGGCGGAGCCGGCCGCACCTCGCGTCCGTGAGTTTCCTCATCGTTATGGGGTGCGGCTGGTCCGCGGAGCAGGGGATCACATAGGTTCGGACCAAGATGATTCGCGCCGGCAAAGCTGCGCGGGGCGGCGGTACCGCGCAGCGGAGGGGGCTGCGCGGTGCCCGATCCGGCCTCCTCGGGTCAATCCGGTGTCCGTGCCCGGGTCGCCCGTCGGAGGGATGGCCGGAAGTGTGGTCATCCTGTCGGCGGGTGGTGTCACATTCGGCACAGAGCCCCCTTACTGCTCGATTTTCGCGCGATTTCGCCGGTTTTCAGCCACCTTGAGGCCCTGAACAGTGCCTTCCAGGGCCGTCTGCGCGTTGTCGGACGGTTTCGGAGAGTAGTTGTGGCGCGCCGATGTACGCAGCATCACTTACGAAGGGTTATGGTGGAAACCCCCCCTCGGGCCGGTCCGTCTCCCCCCCCCACGGACCGGCCCGTTTTTTCTTGCCCCCGGGGGAGAGCCGGGCGAGTGCCCCACGGGACGGCGGTCCGGGACGGCGGGCAAACGCGATCACTCCGGAGAACGCGGCCACCCCGGACTTTGGGGACCCCCGCCCCGGCGGGGGTACGCTTCGCCTTCGGGGACCGCCATACGGACAGGGGTCGCCCGCGGCCGAGACCGGGTCGCTTGCCGCGCCACGCGGCGGGGAGCGCCGCGCCTGTCCGATCCGTACGGAGGGGCTGACGATCACGTGAACCTGCGCGACAAGCTGCGGGGCCTGCTGGTCAGGCTGTACGCACGCCGGGTGGAAGGTCACCTGGACACCGCTCAGGTGCCCAAGCACATCGGCGTCATCATGGACGGCAACCGCCGCTGGGCGAAGGCCGCGGGTTCCAGCACCGTCCACGGTCACCGGGCCGGCGCGGACAAGATCGGGGAGTTCCTCGGCTGGTGCAGCGAGACGGACGTCGAGGTCGTCACCCTCTGGCTGCTGTCGACGGACAACTTCGACCGGCCGAAGGAGGAGCTCGTCCCGCTCCTCGGCATCATCGAGGACGTGGTGCGCACCCTCGCCGCCGACGGACGCTGGCGGGTCCATCACGTCGGCACGCGCGACCTGCTGCCGTCCGGGATGCAGACCACCCTGAAGGAGGCCGAGCAGGCCACCGCGGACGTCGACGGGATAGTGGTGAACGTCGCCATCGGGTACGGCGGTCGCCAGGAGATCGCCGACGCGGTGCGGTCCATGCTGCTGGACGCCCACGAGCGGGGCACGTCGATGGACGAGCTCGCCGAGGCCGTCGACATCGACATGATCGGGCGTCACCTCTACACCCGCGCCCAGCCCGACCCGGACCTCGTCATCCGCACCAGCGGTGAGCAGCGGCTGTCCGGATTCATGCTCTGGCAGACCGCGCATTCGGAGTACTACTTCTGCGACGTGTTCTGGCCGGCCTTCCGCAAGGTCGACTTCCTGCGCGCGATGCGCGACTACGCCGCCCGCCACCGGCGCTACGGCGGCTGAACACCCCGCACATCCTCCGCAGGTCACACGGAGTTCACCGGCGCGCCGTCATATGCCGTGGCATGGCGGCGCTCGTTCGAGGGCATAAGCCAGACAGGTCGACACCCGAACCACGGGTGTCGGATCTCAGCGGGCGGCGCAGAAGCCGTCCGCCCGGGAGGCCCTTTGCACCAGCCCGACCGTGCGGTCACGGCACGGAAGAAGCGGCGGAGGGCCGGTTTCCGGCCCGCTGTGCACGGGGGCCGTCGACCGGTCCAGTCTCGCCTCGTCGCTCCCCGACCTCATCCGAGGGGGTACGTCCTTCCGTGGTGACCAGCGCAAAGCGCCACAAGCCCGACCGGCGCACCTATGTTCTCGACACCAGCGTCCTGCTGGCCGATCCCAACGCCCTGAGCCGCTTCGACGAGCACGAGGTCGTGCTCCCCATCGTCGTGGTGACCGAGCTGGAGGCCAAGCGGAACCATCCCGAACTCGGCTATTTCGCCCGGCAGGCGCTGCGCCTGCTGGACGACTACCGGGTGCGGTACGGCCGTCTCGACGCCCCCATTCCGACCGGGGACCTCGGCGGGACCGTGCGGGTCGAGCTCAACCACTCGGACCCCAGCGTGCTGCCCAGTGGCTACCGCCTGGGGGACAACGACTCCCGCATCCTCGCGGTCGCCCGCAATCTGCAGGCCGAGGGGTTCGACGTCACCGTGGTGTCGAAGGACCTCCCGCTCCGGATCAAGGCGTCCTCCGTGGGCCTCCTCGCCGAGGAGTACCGCGCGGAGCTCGCCATCACGGACTCCTCCGGCTGGACCGGGATGTCCGAACTGACCCTGCCCGGAGAGCAGGTGGACGTCCTCTTCGAAGAGGGGCACGTGTATGTGCCCGAGGCCTCCCGCCTGCCCGTGCACACCGGACTGACCATCCAGTCGGAGCGCGGCAAGGCGCTCGGGCGGGTCACCGCCGACGGCAACGTGCGGCTGGTGCGCGGCGACCGGGAGGTGTTCGGCATCAAGGGCCGCAGCGCCGAGCAGCGGATCGCGCTCGACCTGCTGCTCGACCCGGACGTCGGGATCGTCTCCATGGGCGGCCGGGCCGGCACCGGCAAGTCGGCGCTGGCCCTGTGCGCCGGCCTGGAGGCGGTGCTGGAGCGCCGTCAGCACCAGAAGGTGATGGTCTTCCGTCCGCTGTACGCGGTGGGCGGGCAGGAACTCGGCTATCTGCCGGGCTCCGAGGCGGAGAAGATGAGCCCCTGGGCGCAGGCGGTGTTCGACACGCTGTCGGCGGTCACCAGCCGGGAGGTCATCGAGGAGGTCACCGCGCGCGGCATGCTGGAGGTCCTGCCGCTCACCCACATCCGGGGCCGCTCGCTGCACGACGCGTTCGTGATCGTGGACGAGGCCCAGTCGCTGGAGCGGAACGTCCTGCTGACCGTTCTGTCCCGTATCGGGGCCAATTCTCGGGTCGTTCTGACCCATGATGTCGCCCAGCGGGACAATCTGAGGGTCGGTCGGTACGACGGTGTGGTCGCCGTCGTCGAGAAGCTGAAGGGGCATCCGCTGTTCGCCCACGTCACCCTGACGCGGTCCGAGAGGTCCCAGATCGCCGCGCTTGTGACCGAAATGCTCGAAGACGGGCAGATCTGACCCGCGGCATCCAACAGGAGCCGGTCACCGATTGGTTGGCGCCGTCCGGAAAGGCGTAGAGCCTAGCCGGGCGGCGTCGGCGTGCGTGCGGCTTTCCGGGATTCCCTGGGGCCAAACGAGATGTGAGCTTTCACACGCAACGGAGAATTGCCTTGCGGTGTCGGGTTACGGCAGAGTCTCACTCCTGTCAGGCCCCGCATACGACACACCTGTACCCCTGGGGGTACCGCCCACGCCTTTAGGGCAGTGGGGGAGGTGCAGAACCACAGACTCAACTCCATAGCGTCGTCGTATGCCGCCCGAGCACCACGCGGCGCTCCTTCCGTAGGAGTTGCCCACCGGGCCCGTGCCTTCCGTGACCCGTAGTTGGGGAGGCCAGTGCCAGGGGCACGATTGCGTCCGCGAGGGTCACCGAAGCGGGCGATGCTGGAAGGAAACCGTGTGAGCCGGATCTCGGTCCGGGGATTCGCAGTGGCCTCGGCCACGGCGGTCACCGCTGTCGGAAGTGTCGTCGGCGTTGCCTCGGGCAGCACCGCTCAGAACAACGACGCCGAAGCGACGGCAAGCGGCACCACGCTGCTCGCGGACATCCCCGCGGGCCAGCAGGCCCAGGTGCAGACCGCGTCCCTGACGCAGCAGGCCGAAACGATGGCCATCGCCGCGGACGCGAGCGCCAAGAAGGACGCCGAGGAGGCCGCCCGCAAGGCCGCCGCCGACACCGCGGTCGCGAAGAAGAAGGAAGCGGACGACAAGGCGAAGCAGGCCGCCAAGGACCGCGCGGAGGCCAAGGCCGCCGCCAGCCGTTCCGCGACCCGCGACGCGTCCAGCTTCCCGGTCCAGTCCTCCTACACGATCGCCGAAGTGCAGGCGATGGCCCGGCAGATCGTCCCGGCGGACCAGTTCCAGTGCTTCAGCACCATCGTGGACCACGAGTCCAGCTGGAACTACATGGCCGACAACCCCACCTCCGACGCCTACGGTCTGATGCAGGCGCTCCCGGGTTCCAAGATGGCCTCCGCCGGAGCCGACTGGGCGACGAACCCGGCCACCCAGATCAAGTGGGGTCTGAACTACATGAACGTCCGCTACGGCAGCCCGTGCGAGGCCTGGACGTTCTGGCAGGCCAACCACTACTACTAGAAGCACCGGGAGCGCGTCGCCCCCGGCCCCGCTCAACCACGGCACAGCCCCACACCGTCCTACGGTGCGGGGCTTTCGCCATGTACGGTCTGACCGACGACTCCAGGGGTGAGTGGTGGGGAGAAACGGGGGAAGAGGACGGATCATGTCGCGAGTGCCAGGATGGCTCGGCCGGGTCGGAGCCGGGCTGACCGAGGTCAGCAAGCGGTTGGAGGAGCGCCGCGCCGAGGTGGAGCGGGACCGTCCGACGGACGCCGACCCCGGCTCCGAGCCCGTACGGGTGAAGATCCCGCACCCCGACCCCGATCCGCCGCTCGAGTACACGGCCGCCGCCGTCCCGGCCCGCCCCGACCCGGCGCAGGCCGTGCCCTGGGGGGTACGGGTCGCGGCCGAGGCCGGCTGGCGGCTGCTGGTGCTGGCCGGCACGGTCTGGGTGCTCATGCGGGTCATCAGCGCCGTACAGCTCGTGGTGCTGGCGTTCGTGGCCTCGCTGCTGATCACCGCGCTGCTGCAGCCGACGGTGACGCGGCTGAAGCGGCTCGGCGTGCCGCGCGGGCCGGCCACCGCACTGACGGCGCTGTTCGGGTTCGTCGTGATCGGCCTCATCGGCTGGTTCGTGACCTGGCAGGTCATGGAGAACATCGACCACCTCTCCGACCAGATCCAGGACGGCATCGACGAACTGCGCAACTGGCTGCTGAACAGTCCCTTCCACGTCACCGACAAGCAGATCAACGAGATCGCGAAGAACCTCCGGGAGGCGGTCGGCGCCAACACCGAGCAGATCACCTCGGCGGGTCTGGAGGGCGTGACCGTCGTGGTCGAGGCGCTCACCGGCATCCTGCTGGCGGTCTTCTCGACGCTGTTCCTGCTCTACGACGGCAAGCGGATCTGGCAGTGGACGCTGAAGCTCGTCCCGGCCGCGGCCCGTCCGGGTGTCGCCGGGGCGGGTCCTGCGGCGTGGCGGACGCTGACGGCGTATGTGCGCGGCACGGTGATAGTGGCTCTGATCGACGCGATCTTCATCGGTCTCGGCATCTACTTCCTCGATGTGCCGATGGCGGTGCCGCTCGCCGTGTTCATCTTCCTGTTCTCGTTCATCCCGCTCGTGGGTGCGGTGGTGTCGGGGGCGCTGGCGGTGGTCGTCGGGCTCGTCACGCAGGGCGTGTTCACGGGCGTCATGGTGCTGGTGGTGGTGCTGGCGGTGCAGCAGATCGAGGGGCACATCCTCCAGCCGTTCATCCTGGGGCGCGCGGTCCGGGTCCATCCGCTCGCGGTGGTGCTGGCGGTCGCCTCGGGGGGGATGGTGGCCGGTATCGGGGGAGCGGTGGTGGCTGTGCCGCTGGTCGCGGTCACCAATACCGTCGTCGGCTATCTGCGTGCGTACACGCACGAGACGGCCGTGGTCCAGGCGCCCCGGCCGCGGGGGGCCACGGCGATGTCCGAACCGGACGCCCCGCTGCCGGCGGTGTCGGAGGCCCGGCCTCCGACACCGGATACGGAGGGGCGGCCGGGGGACGCCGGCGAGGAGTAGGCGCGGGCAGCGCCGTGCGTCCGCGGCGGGGTGCCGCCCACTGCCGTAGCTGCGGGCAGTTGCGCCACCCACCACCGCAGCCGCGGGCAGTCGTGCCGCTGGGGCGGCACGGGTGGGCGCAGCGGCACCCGGCGAGCGCCGGTGAGCGGTGCCGGTGCCGGACGGGGGGTGTCGCGCAGCCCGGCGCTCACGGGGTGCCGTCGCGCCCACCCGTGCCGCCCTGCGGCACGACTGCCCGCGGAGGGGCGGGGGGCGTGGTTGCCCGTGGAGAGCGGGGCGTGGAGAGGACACGTGGGGGTGTACGGGTCGGGCCCGTTCACCGGTCATGGTGGACGGGCCCGAGAAGGGGGCGGAGTTACTCCGCGAGGGCCGCCTCCGCGTCCAGCGTCGCGGCGACCGCCTGGATCACCGCGGCGATCTTGAACGCCTCCTGGACGACCTCACGCTCCACACCGGCCTTGCGCAGCACCTGCTCGTGGGAGTCGAGGCACATGCCGCAGCCGTTGATCGCGGAGACCGCGAAGGACCAGAACTCGAAGTCGACCTTGTCGACACCCGGGTTGCCGATGACGTTCATCCGCAGACCGGCGCGCAGGTTGCCGTACTCGTGGTCCGACAGCAGGTGACGGGTGCGGTAGAAGACGTTGTTCATCGCCATCACCGCGGCGGCGGCCTTCGCGGCCGTGTACGCCTCCGGCGACAGGTTCGCCTTCGCCTCCGGCTCCAGCTCGCGGAGCACGATGGCCGAGCGCGAGGCGATCGCCGTCGACAGCACCGTGCCCCACAGCTGCTGGGCCGGCAGGTCGGAGTTGCCGATGACCGAGCCCAGGTTGAGCTTCAGGTCCTTGGCGTAGTCCGGTATGCGGGACTTCAGGGAGTCGAGGGACATGTCAGCTCACTCTCCGGACAGCAGCGCGACCGGGTCAAGGGTCTCGTCGCCCTTGGACCAGTTGCACGGGCAGAGCTCGTCGGTCTGCAGGGCGTCCAGGACCCGCAGGACCTCCTTGGGGTTACGGCCGACGGAGCCGGCGGTCACCATGGAGAACTGGATCTCGTTGTTCTGGTCCACGATGAACACGGCGCGCTTGGCGAAGCCGTCCTCGCCCTCGATGCCGAGGTCGCGCATCAGCTCGTGCTTGGAGTCCGCCATCATCGGGAACGGCAGGTCGCGCAGGTCGTCGTGGTCCTTGCGCCAGGCGTGGTGGACGAACTCGGAGTCGCCGGAGAAGCCGAGGACCTGGGCGTCACGGTCGGCGAACTCGTCGTTCAGCTTGCCGAAGGCGGCGATCTCGGTCGGGCACACGAAGGTGAAGTCCTTGGGCCACGCGAACACGATCTTCCACTTGCCCTCGTAGGTCTTGTGGTCGATCGTCTCGAACTCCTTGCCCTTCTCCAGCGAGACGCAGGCGGTCAGTTCGAAATCGGGGAACTTGTCACCGACAGTGAGCACAGGCTCTCCTTGCAGCGGGGAAACACCCGGATTGCGGGCTTTTCCCATGGGTTGGACCCTGTTGATGTTGGCACAACGTGCATTGATTAGTGAAATAGCTACACTCGGTCGTGTTGATCGGAGGTAGCTATCAGTGACCGTGGGCAAGAGGCGCAGGCAGCCCAGTTTCGCTCAGCTCCGCGCGTTCGCCGCGGTGGCCGAGCATCTGCACTTCCGGGACGCCGCCGCGGCGATCGGGATGAGCCAGCCGGCGCTGTCGGGCGCCGTGTCGACGCTGGAGGAGACGCTCGGTGTCACCCTCGTGGAGCGTACGACGCGCAAGGTGCTGCTCTCACCGGCCGGTGAGCGGCTCGCCGCCCGCGCCAAGGCCGTACTCGGGGAAGTCGACGCGCTGATGGAGGAGGCGGACGCGCTGCGGGCACCGTTCACCGGGGTGCTGCGGCTCGGCGTCATCCCGACCGTCGCGCCCTATCTGCTGCCGACGATCCTGCGGCTGGTCCGCGGCCGCTATCCGCTCCTCGACCTCCAGGTGCACGAGGAGCAGACCGCGAACCTGCTGGACGGACTGGCCGCCGGCCGGCTCGACCTGCTGCTGCTCGCCGTGCCCCTCGGTGTCCCCGGCGTGACCGAGATCCCCCTCTTCGACGAGGACTTCGTGCTGGTCACCCCGCTCGGCCATCGGCTCGGCGGCCGGGAGGGCATCCCCCGCGCGGTGCTGCGCGAGCTGAACCTGCTGCTGCTCGACGAGGGCCACTGCCTGCGCGACCAGGCCCTGGACATCTGCCGGGAGGCCGGGCGGGCCGACGTCCCGGCCACGACGACGGCGGCCGGGCTGGCCACACTCGTCCAGCTGGTCGCGGGCGGCCTGGGGGTGACCCTGCTGCCGGGCACCGCCGTCCCGGTCGAGACCGCCCGCTCCAACCGGCTGCTCACCGCCCGCTTCACCGACCCGGCCCCCAGCCGCCGCATCGCCCTCGCCATGCGCACGGGCACGGCGAGGGCGGCGGAGCACAAGGAACTGGCGGCGTCCCTGCGAGCGGCGATGCGGGACCTTCCGGTGCGGATAGTGGGGAGCTGAGCGCCCCCGCGGTCCGTACCGTTCACTCCGTCCGCAGGCCGTCCGGGCGCATCATGCGCAGCAGCGGGGGCAGGCTCAGCAGCGTCACCACGAGGACCACGCCCGCGCCCATGCCGGTCATCCGCAGCACGCTCGGCCAGTCCACGCCGACCGGTGCCGAGGTCATCTTCAGCAGCACCGTGCCCAGGGCGATGCCCACCACCGAGGCCAGCAGCAGACCCAGGCCGATCGGGATCGCCGTCTGCCACAGCACCGACAGGCTCAGCGTGCGGCGCCGGGTACCGAAGGCGACCAGGGCCGACAGCAGCTTGCGGCGCTCCCGCAACTGCTCCAGCTGGGAGACCAGCAGGCTCGCCCCGATCAGCGCCAGCACGACGGCGGCGCCGACGAACAGGCCCGTACGGATGGACTCGTAGCGGTCGGAACGCTCGACGGAGTTCCACGTCGTCGGATAGGACAGCGGGTCGATCGCGGCCGCCGCGTTGCGTATGTACTCGCGGACGTACGGCACCGAGTCGTCGACCGACAGGTACAGCTGGCCGGTGACCACCTCGGCCATGTCCGCGGGCACCGCGGCCGGGGTCACGAGGAAGCCACCGCGCCTGCTCCCGGTCGGGTCCTCGATGGAGTCGGCCTGCTTCAGCCCTTCCGGGAGGGCCCAGGCGACGCTCTCCCTGCTGTCGCCGATGGACTTCTCCAGGTACAGCTTCTGGCCCGGCCTGCTCAGCGACGGGGTGTCGGCGTCGTACTCGCCGCCCCGGACCGTGAACACGTCGCCGTCCGCGCACGAGGGCAGCTTCGCCACCTCGCGCAGGGTCGCGCAGTCACCGATGGTCAACTGAGCGGTGCGCTGCGGCTCCTTCTCCCAGGGCCGGTCGGCGAAGTACCCCTCGGACAGCGGGTAGACCCTGCGGACGCCCTCGGTCTCCTCGAGCTTCGTGGCGGCCGCGGCGAGTTCGGTGCCCTCCGGCACCCTTACCTGCATCTGCGCCAGTGACGTGTCATAGCCGGTCTCCTTGGTGTAGTCGCCCTCCACCCCGGCGAACAGCATCTGCAGCGCGATCGCGCCGGCCACGGCCACCGCGATGCCGTTGACCATGCGGGCCGCCGCACCGCTGCTCAACTGTAGGCGGCGCACCGCCAGTTGCCAGGAGACGCTGCCCGAGCCGAGCCGGGCGACGACCGTCTCCACGATCCACGGCAGCAGCGCGGTGACCCCGACGAGCAGACAGATGACACCGCCGGTGACCAGGTACTGGTTGAAGTCCCCGTTCTCCCGGCCCTGGCCGATCATGGGGAGCAGCATGCCGATCCCGGCCAGCGGCAGCAGCAGCCGCCACCACAGTCGGCGACGGGCGGGCCGCGCCGTGCGCACCACGCCCAGCGGTTCGATGACCACCCCGCGCAGCGCCAGCAGCGTCACCAGCACCGCGGCCCCCGGAACCGCCACCGCGACCAGCAGCGCCAGCAGCGGGGAGGGGTTCAGATAGCTCGGGAAGACACTGATGCGGAACACCTCGACGGACGCCGCGAACTCACGCCCCGCCAGGAAGAACCCGGCGCCGAACACCAGCCCGAGCAGCGCCCCGGCGAGCGCCTCGCCCGCGGCGATCCGCCGGGTCATGCCACCGTCGGAACCGACCAGCCGCAGCGCCGCCAGCCTGCGGTCGCGCCGTTCGCCGCCGAACCGTACGGCCGCGGCGATGAACACGGCGACCGGCATCAGCAGCACCACGAAGACGACCAGGATCAGCAGCATGAGGACCGGGTCCATCTCCTCCTCCACCGGGTTGGGGTCCCCGAAGGAGTCGATACGTCCCACCAGCCCGTCGCCGGCCCGCCCCGCGAGGCCCTCGGCGCCCGCGTAGTAGGCGAGCTCCTGCGAGCCGATCAGCCCCTGCTCGCCGATCGTCCCCACGATGTCGTACGGCAGCCGCTCCCGCAGCAGCTCGCCGCCGTCCGAGTCGAGGAATTCCTTCAGCGCGGGGGAGACCACCATGTCGCCCGGCGCCGGGAACTCCCGCAGCCCCGGCGGCACCGGGGCCTTGTCGCCCTCCGGCTCCAGCAGCCGGCCGCGGACGTCGCGGTCGCCGAACTGCGTGTCGGTGTCCGCGGTCACCAGAGTGTCGTCGGCGCGCTCGATCTGCTCACCGAAGGTGTAGTTGAGCCGCGCCTCCTCCCGCCGGTGCCGCTCCGCCAGCGCGCCGGGCAGGGCGGTGGTGAGCAGCAGCAGCGCCACCCCCAGCCCGACGCCGACGGCGGTGAGCAGCGCCCGGATCCACCCCTCGCGTCCGCCGGCGAAGGCGAACCGGATCCCCATGCCGAGGTCCCGCGCCCACTGGCCCGCACTCATACGACGCGCTCCATGTCCCGGGACTTCCCGTCGCGCACGACGACCTCGCGGTCGGAGTACGCGGCCACCCGCGCCTCGTGCGTGACGAGGACGACGGCGGCGTTCGAGGAGCGGGCGGCGTCGGTGAGCAGCTCCATCACCCGCTCGCCGTTGAGGGAGTCCAGGGCGCCGGTGGGCTCGTCGGCGAACAGCACCCGGGGGCCGGTGACCAGCGACCGGGCCACGGCGACCCGCTGCCCCTGGCCGCCGGACACCTCGCCGGGCCGCTTCTTGCGGACGTCGTCGACCTCGAGGCGCTCCATCCAGGTCAGCGCGGCCCGCTCGGCCTCCTTGCGGGACGTGCCGTTCAGCCGCAGCGGCAGGGCGACGTTCTCCACACAGGTGAGCTCCGGGACGAGCTGCCCGAACTGGAAGACGAAGCCGAACTCCGAGCGCCTGAGCGCACTCCGCTCGGCGTCGCTCATGGCGGTCAGCTCACGGCCGTCGTACGTGATCGACCCGGAGTCGGGGGTGACGATGCCGGCGAGGCAGTGCAGCAGCGTGGACTTGCCCGACCCGGAGGGTCCCATCACGGCGACGACCTCGCCGGGGTGGATGGAGAAGGCGGCATCGTCGAGCGCGGTGGTGGGACCGTAGGCCTTGCGCAGGTCCTGGGCGGTGAGCAGGGAACCGGGGGGAACGGGCGCGGTCATCGGGTCACCGCCGCACGGAGCTTGTCGAGACGCGCCGCGGTCAGCTCCAGCCAGCGCAGGTCGGCCTCGAGGTGGAACAGGGCGTGGTCGCAGATGAGCTGGTCGGCGAGATCGCCCTTGCGCTTGCGGTCGGTGAGGATCCGCATGCCGCGCAGATGCTCCGAGCGCTGGGTGTCGAGGATGTCGGCGGCGTCCCGACTGGTGAGCAGGGCGAGGACGACCTTGGTGTAGAGCGTCGACTGGAGGTACGGCTCCGGCTGCTCCGGAGTGGCGAGCCAGCGCTCGACATCGGTGATGCCGGCCTCGGTGATCGCGTACCGCTTCCGCTCGGGGCCGTCGCCGGCCTCGATGCCGTCGACTTCGACGAGCCCGTTCTTCAGCAGCCGGGACATCGTCGAGTAGACCTGGCCGTAGTGCAGCGGCCGGTCGTGACCGAACTTCTCGTCGAAGGCCCGCTTCAGGTCGTAACCGTGACGCGGACCGGACTCCAGGAGTCCCAGGAGGGTGTGACCGATGGACATGCGGAGCACTCTACACACGGTGTATACGCGGTGTGTATACGCTGAGTGTGTAGTGCGTGGCGTGGCGTACGGAGGCGCAGGTGGAGGCCGATTGTCACGGTTCTGCCACTGGGCGGGCCGCGCGGGGGCGCTGACGGGACGGGCGTGCGTGAAGCGGCCCGTCCGGGGAGTCCGAGGACGAGGCCGTTCAGGCCGACGGGGGTCCGGGGACGGAGCCTCCGGGCGGACGACCACGACGGGGCAGGGGCCCCGCCTCACCGGGCAACCGCCCCGCCTCGGCCAACGCCCGCCGCAGCAAGAACTCGATCTGCGCATTGGCCGAGCGCAGCTCGTCGTTCGCCCACCGCGCCAACGCCTCGTACACCGACGGGTCCAGCCGCAGCAGCACCTGCTTGCGCTGCGGCCGGCCCTGGGGGGCCGAGGCCCCGGACGGAGTCGTCACTGGTAGAGCGTCCCGGTGTTGAGGACCGGCTGCGCGGAGCGGTCACCGCACAGCACCACCATCAGGTTGGACACCATCGCCGCCTTCCGTTCGGGGTCCAGCTCCACGATGTCCTGCTCGGCGATCCGGGCGAGCGCCGACTCGACCATACCCACGGCACCCTCCACGATCTGCTGCCGCGCCGCCACGACGGCGCCCGCCTGCTGCCGCTGGAGCATCGCCGAGGCGATCTCGGGAGCGTACGCGAGGTGGGTGAACCGGGACTCGATGATCTGCACCCCGGCCGCCTCCACGCGCGCGTGCAGTTCGACGGCGAGCTTCTCGGTGATCTCCTCGGCGTTGCCGCGCAGCGAGAGGCCGTCCTCGTCGTGGGCGTCGTAGGGGTACTCGATGGCGATGTGCCGCACGGCCGCCTCGGTCTGGGTGGAGACGAACTCGATGTAGTCGTCCACCTCGAAGGTGGCCTGGGCGGTGTCCTCGACCCGCCACACCACGACCGCGGCCAGTTCGATCGGGTTGCCGTAGGCGTCGTTCACCTTCAGGACGGCGGTCTCGTGGTTGCGCACCCGCGTGGAGATCTTCCTGCGCGAGGTGAGGGGGTTCACCCAGCGCAGTCCGTCCTGCCGGATCGTGCCCCGGTAGCGGCCGAAGAGCTGCACCACCCGTGCCTCGCCCGGCGCCACCATGTTCAGCCCGCACATCGCGAGGAACGCGGCGATGGCGACCAGGATGCCGCCGATGATCAGTGCGGCCTTGGCGCCGGCTCCGCCGACCGCCGTGGCGGTGGCGATCAGCGCGGCGCCGATCAGCAGGCCGACGAGGCCGAGCAGCAGTGCCAGTCCGCCGCCGATGCTGTGCGCCGCGAACTCCCGCACGCGCGGGGCCGGCATCTCGGGCACATCGGCCGTGACCTGCGTGTCGTGTGTGGACATGGGTGTTCCCCCGTTTCTCCGGGCGCCCGCCGAGCGGCTAGCGCCTGTCTAGCTAAGTGATATCAGATTACCCGATCCCGACAACCATGGACCTCGTTCGTACGTCGGTTCCATAGGAGCGGGTGCTGATTGTCACGCCCGTAAAGGCCGGATCGGCGGCTCTTTGTCATAGCTCCCGGTGTTAGCTTTCTGAGCTGACCCGAGCGGCGAACTGGTGTGGCTGCAGAGCACACACGAACGAAGCGGAGCGGAACGGACGCATGGGACGAGCGGAAGAAAGACGCGCACGACAGCGCGGTGGGCGCCGTGCGGCACCCAAGGGCCGCCGTTCGTCGGGCGCGGCCGGACGCAGCGGCATACGCCGCCTCTTCACCTGGAAGAAGATCCTCGGCACGTTCTTCGGCCTCTGCCTGCTCGGCATGGGCGCCTTCATCGTGCTGTACATGGTGATCGACATCCCCGAGGGGAACGCCGACGCCGAGCTGCAGGGCAACGTCTACAAGTACAGCGACGGCTCGATCATGGCCCGCCGGGGCTACAACCGCGAGATCGTCGACCTCGCCAAGGTGCCCAAGGACGTCCAGCGCACCTTCGTCGCCGCCGAGAACAAGTCCTTCTACAAGGACTCCGGCGTCGACCTCAAGGGCACCGCGCGCGGCGTGCTCAACACGGTCTCCGGCAAGGGCGCGCAGGGCGGCTCGACGATCACCCAGCAGTACGTCAAGAACTACTACCTGACGCAGGAACAGACGGTCACCCGCAAGCTGAAGGAACTGGTCATCTCCCTGAAGCTGGACCGGGAGAAGTCCAAGGACTACATCCTCGCCGGCTACATCAACACCAGCTACTACGGCCGTGGCGCCTACGGAATCCAGGCCGCCGCGCAGGCCTACTACCGCGTCGACGCCGAGGACCTCACCGTCGAGCAGGGCGCGTACCTCGCCGCGCTGCTCCAGGCGCCGAACCAGTACGACTGGGCGATCGCCAGCGACACCGGCAAGAAGCTCGTCCAGGAGCGCTGGAACTACGTCCTGGACAACATGGTCGAGCAGGACTGGCTGGACAAGGCCGACCGCCGGGGCATGAAGTTCCAGGTTCCCGAGGAGCCCAAGGCCGCCCCCGGTCTCGAGGGCCAGACGGGATACCTCGTCGAGGCGGCCAACACCGCGGTCAAGGAGCAGCTCGTCGCCCAGGGCACCGCCGAGGACATGAAGCAGGCCGACGCCATGCTGGACCTCGGCGGCTACACCGTCACGCTCAACATCGACAAGAAGAAGCAGAAGGCGCTGGAGGAGTCGGTCAAGGAGAAGCTCACCAGCAAGCTCGACCCCGAGAAGCGCGACGTCGACGCCGACGTCCAGGCCGGCGCCGCCTCCGTGGACCCGAAGACGGGCGCGGTCGTGGCGATGTACGGCGGTGTGGACTACGTGAAGCACTACCGGAACAACGCCACCCGCGACGACTACCAGCCCGCCTCCACCTTCAAGCCGGTGATCCTCGCCGCGGCCGTGGACCAGGACGCCGAGACCCAGGACGGCGTGCCGATCACGGCGAACACGCTGTACGACGGCACGAGCGGGCGCCCCGTGATGGACGGCGACAAGGAGGTCGGCTTCGCGCCCCCCAACGAGGACGACCAGGACTACGGCGACATCGACGTCCAGGAGTCGATGAACAAGTCCGTCAACTCGGTCTTCGCGCAGATGGGCATCGACGTCGGCATGACCGAGGTGGTGGAGACCGCGGGCGAACTCGGCATGGAGACCGAGGGCATGGACCCCCTGCCCGCGCAGACCCTGGGCACCATGGGCGCGAGTCCGCTGGAGATGGCCGGCGTCTACGCCACCCTCGACAACCACGGCAGGAAGGTCACCCCGGCGATCGTGAAGTCGGTCGAGCACAAGGACCGCGCGGTCGAGTTCCCCGACCCGATCGGTGAGCAGGTCATCAGCCGCGAGGCCGCCGACACGGTGACCTCCGTGCTCACCGGCGTGGTCGACGACGGTACGGCCCGGGTGTCCGTGAAGGAGAACCCGCTGCGCGACGGCCAGGTGGTCGCCGGCAAGACGGGTACGTCCGACAACAACAAGTCGGCCTGGTTCACCGGCTTCACCCCCGAACTGGTCACCTCGGTCGGCCTGTTCGGCGAGGACGCGAAGAGCGGCAAGCAGGTCCCGATGTACGAGGCGGCCGGCGTCGACTACCGCGTCAACGGCGGTGGCCCCCCGGCGGAGATCTGGGCCGCGTACACCTTCGGCGTCATGGACGAGGTCACCGAGTTCGACCTGGACACCAAGCAGGGCAACGCGGTGAAGAAGCCGAGCAGCTCGCCGTCGGTCTCGCAGTCGCCGTCGCAGAGCCCGAGCGACGAGCCGACGAGCGAGGAACCGACCACCCAGGCGCCGCCGGAGACCTCCGCGCCGCCGACCTCCGCGCCGCCGACGTCGCAACCGCCGACGTCGGAGCCGCCGGCGGACCCGACCACCTCCCCACCGCCGACGTTCGAGCTCCCGGGGGGCCCGGAGGACCCGGAGGACGACGAGGAGCAGTAGACGGAAGACACGAGGGGCGCCCGGTGACCGCACCGGGCGCCCCTCGTCACGTCGTACGACGGTTCAGCTGCGGTTCAGTTCGAACCACACCACCTTGCCCGTGCTCAGCCGGGTCGCGCCCCAGCGCCGGGCCAGCCGGTTCACCAGGTACAGCCCGCGTCCGCCCTCGTCGGTGGCCCGCGCCTGCCGCAGCCGCGGGAGCTGCGGCACGTCGTCACCGACCTCGCAGCGCAGCACGTCGGTGCGCAGCAGCCGCAGCGTGACCGGCCGCGTGGCATAGCGCACGGCGTTGGTCACCACCTCGCTGACCAGCAGCTCCACCGAGTCGCTCAGCTCCTCCATGCCCCAGCGGGACAGCGCCCGCCGGGCGAGGCGGCGGGCCCGGCCGGGGGCCGCGTCCTCCGGCTCCAGGAACCAGTACGCCACGTCGCTCGGCGCGATCCCGTCGAAACGGGCGGCGAGCAGCGCGATGTCGTCGTCCCGGTCGCCCGGGCCGAGCATGTCGAGCACCTCGTCGCAGAGCGCCTCGAGGGGCGGCGGATGATCGGGCCCGGTCAGCTGCGCGGTCGCGGCGAGCTTCTCCCGCAGCTGCTCGATACCGGTCCACACGTCCCGCAGCCGGGACTCCACCAGGCCGTCGGTGTACAGCAGCAGGGTCGCCCCGGCGGGCGCGTCCAGCTCGACCGCCTCGAAGTCCACCCCGCCCACGCCGATCGGGGCGCCCGCGGGCACCCGCAGCACCTCGGCGCGTCCGCCCAGCTCCAGCAGGACGGGCGGCGGATGGCCGGCGTTGGCGATGGTGATGCGGTGCGCCACCGGGTCGTACACCGCGTACAGGCAGGTCGCCATGCGGTCCACGCCGAGCCGCTGCGCCTGCTCGTCGAGGTGGTGCAGCACCTCCTGCGGGGGCAGGTCGAGCCCGGCGAGGGTCTGCGCGGTGGTGCGGAGCTGGCCCATGATCGCCGCCGAGGTCATGGAGTGGCCCATGACGTCACCGACGACCAGCGCGACCCGGCTGCCGGGCAGCGGGATGGCGTCGTACCAGTCGCCGCCGACCCGCGCGGTCTCCGCGGCCGGCAGATACCGGGACGCCAGCCGTACGCCGGTGCAGCGCGGCAGGTTCTCCGGCAGCATCGTGCGCTGCAGCTCGTCGGCGATGTACGCCTCCCGCCCGTACAGCACCGCCTTGTCGATGCCGAGGGCGCTGTGCGTGGCGAGCTGCGCGGCGACCAGCAGGTCGTCGGCCTCGAACGGGATGCGCTCCGGGCGGCGCAGGAACAGCGCCGCGCCGATCACCCGCCGCCGGCCGCGCAGCGGCGCGAGGATCGCCCGCTGCCCGTCCGGTACGGCCGACGCGCCCTCCTCGCCGAGGAGTTCGGGCAGCGCGGCGCGGGCCGCGGGCGCGTCCGTGAAGACCGGCCGTACGCCGCGCAGCACCTCGGCGAGCGCGCTGCCGGGCCGTACGGTGCACAGCTCCGCGCCGACCGAGTCCAGCTCGGACGGCTCCGGCGGGGCGACCGGGGTGAACCCGCCCTCGGTGTCCCGCTCGGCCGGGATCCGGTCGGTGCGGCGCAGCCGCAGCACCAGCGGGCCGGTGGGCCGCTCGTCGCCGACCGGCAGGGGATCACGCAGATAGACCAGGATCGCGTCGGAGAAGGTGGGCACGGTGGCCCGGCACAGCCCCATCACGATCTCGTCCAGGTCGATGCCGCGGGCGATCCGCCGGGTCGCGGCACCGACGAACCGCAGCCGGTCCCCGTCCCTGCGCATCGGCGTGGGCCGTCCGGGCTGCGCCTGCTGCCCGGTACGGCGCTCCGTGCCGTCGGGACCCTGGACCGGCCGGCCGTGGTCCGCGGCCGGCTGCACCGGGATGCCCTCGGGCGCGGGACGCGGCCGGTGCGTGTCCGGCTCGGCGCCCTGCCCGGCACCCGGCTGGGAGTGCTCGGAGCCGGACCCGGCAACCGGGTCCTGGCCGGTGCCGTCCGGCGTCACCGTGCCGCCCGGCGACGTGGCCCCCGACGACCCCGGGGACGCGGCCCCGGACGCGGGAGGCTCACCGCCGGAGCGGCTCTGTACGGGTAAGGCGGCCCCCGTGCCCGGCACAGGCGCCGGTTGCGGGGTACGCAGGAGCGCCCCGCGGGGATCCGCGGGGTCGGCGCCCGGCTGCGGGCGTTCGAAGGAGGTCGGCTGCTCCGTCACGCGTGTCGAGTCCATCCGTCCGGCGCACGCCGTGCGCGCGGTTCGTCCCGCCGAAACTCCGATACCCGGAATACGTGCCCCCGGAACGGAATTCCCGCGTGGTCAGAGGTTGTGCCTGTGCCGTCGGCCGGCCGTTCCCGGCCGGCACCGGTGTTTCCGTACCCCTCGCTCACGTCCTGCCGCCCCTCGGTGACGATCGGTCAAGCCTGGTGCGCGTTCCGGTGGTTGCTGCCCCGCACCCTTGCGGAGGACGATCCTACGTTTCCTGCCCGGGGGCGCAGCAAGGGTCTCACGAGGACAGATGCGCGGGAGTGCGGTCCCAGTCCTGTGGCAGTGACGGTACCGTCCACGACGGATCGGGGCGCCAGTTCTCCCACCCGTCCGCGAACGGCGGCCCCCAGGCCTCGATCACCGCCACGGCGGCCCGCCCGGCCTCCCGCACCCTCCCGGCCAGCGCGGAGTCCACCAGACCGTCCCGCCGGGCCTGTGCGAACTCGTCCTCGTCCAGCCAGCGCCAGGTGCGGTCCGGGTGCACGGAGATGTCCAGGAAGTGATCCTCGGAGTCGACCCCGCCCGCCCAGCGGGCCAGCGGTTCCTCCAGGTTCACGTACCAGTTCTTGAACCGCCAGCCCGGTTCCCAGAACAGCCACACCGACCAGGGCTCGCCGGGCCGGGCCAGCTTCAGCACACCGGTGCCGAGCCAGCGGCCCCGCCCCACCGTGCGCGGCTTGGTGTACCGGCTGCCGAGGGGCTCCCGGTGCACGGGCGTGCCGTCGGCGAGCACCGGCTTCACGCACTCGGTACCGGGCGCCATCCACACCGCGAGCAGCTCCGGGTCGTCGCGTACGACCGTGACGGGGCGCGCGATGTGGATGCGCGCCCCGCCGTTCTCCCGGTACCGCCACAGGACCTGTGTCCCGGGCGCCCAGTGTCCGGCCGCCCCGCCCGCTTCCTCACGCATCGTCGCTCCGCCCTCCGCCATGGCCAGATATGAGAGTGCCATGGGCATACGACGCCGCGGCCCCCGTCACGGTTCGCGCTCCCCGGTGCGGTGTTCTCACGGCCTTGTCATCCGCAGGACGTCCAGCGCCGCGTCGAGCTGCTCGACGGTGAGGTCGCCGCGCTCGACGTAACCGCTCTCCAGCACGACCTCCCGGATGGTCTTCCGCTCGGCCAGCGACTTCTTGGCGACCTTGGCGGCCTCCTCGTAGCCGATGTACTTGTTGAGCGGGGTGACCACGGACGGCGAGGACTCGGCGTACTCGCGGGCCCGTTCGCGGTTCGCGACGATGCCGTCGACCGTGCGGTCGGCGAGCAGCCGGGAGACGTTCGCGAGCAGCCGCACCGACTCCAGGACGTTCTTCGCGATGACCGGCAGCATGACGTTGAGCTCGAAGTTGCCCGAGGCGCCGGCGGCGGCGACGGTCGCGTCGTTGCCGGTGACCTGCGCGCACACCATGAGCACGGCCTCCGGGATCACCGGGTTGACCTTGCCGGGCATGATCGAGGAGCCGGGCTGGAGGTCGGGCAGGCCGATCTCCGCGAGACCGGTACGGGGGCCCGACGCCATCCACCGCAGATCGTTCGCGATCTTCGTCAGTCCGACGGCGACGGTCCGCAGCTGCCCGCTGGTCTCCACGATGCCGTCGCGGGCGCCCTGCGCCTCGAAGTGGTCGCGCGCCTCGGTCAGCGGCAGCCCGGTCGCGCGGGCGACCTCCTCGATGACGGCGGCGGAGAAGCCGGGCGGGGTGTTGATGCCGGTGCCGACGGCGGTCCCGCCCAGCGGCAGTTCGGCCAGGCGCGGCAGGGAGGCGTTCAGCCGCTCGATGCCGTACCGCACCTGGGCCGCGTACCCGCCGAACTCCTGGCCCAGCGTCACCGGCGTGGCGTCCATCAGATGCGTCCGCCCGGACTTCACCACGTCGGCGAACTCCTCGGCCTTGCGCTCCAGGGCGGTGGCGAGGTGGTCGAGCGCCGGGACCAGATCACGGGTGACGGCGGCCGTGGCGGCGATGTGGATCGACGACGGGAAGACGTCGTTGGACGACTGCGAGGCGTTGACGTGGTCGTTGGGGTGCACGTCCCGCCCCAGCCGCTCGCCGGCGAGCGTGGCGACGACCTCGTTGGTGTTCATGTTGGAGGAGGTTCCGGACCCGGTCTGGAACACGTCGACGGGGAAGTGCTCGTCCCACCGTCCCTCGGCGACCTCGCCGGCCGCCTCCTGGATCGCCTCGGCGATGTCCTTGTCCAGCACCCCGAGCCGGGCGTTCACCTTGGCCGCGGCGCCCTTGATCCGGGCGAGGGCCTCGATGTGGGCGCGCTCCAGCCGCTGCCCGGAGACCGGGAAGTTCTCCACGGCGCGCTGGGTCTGGGCGCGCCACTTGGCGTCGGCCGGTACCTTCACCTCCCCCATGGAGTCGTGCTCGACGCGGTAGTGCCGGTCGTCGTCCGTGGTCGTCATCGTCGTACCTCCGAAGATGCACAGCAGCGGTGTCCGACGAGCGTATTCCCGGACGGCCGCCGCCCCACCGCAGGAGGAGCACGGCGGGGCGGCGGTCCCGTGGGGGGAGGTCAGCCGCTCTGGAGGGCGATGTCGTCCAGGAGGAAGCCGGTCTGCAGGCTGCGGTCCTCGCTGGCGGCGAAGGTCAGGGCCACCGTCTGTCCGGCGTACGCCGACAGGTCGACCGACCGCTGCACGTAGCCGCTGCCGGCGTTGACGTTGGACAGGGTGGCGAGCGTGGTGCCGCCGGCCCTGACGGTGAACCTGTCGTACGCGGTCGAGCCGGACTCGTCGGTGTCGATGTGCAGCCAGTAGGTCAGCGACACCCGGGAGCACCCGGCCGGCACGGTCACCGTCTGGCTGATCGACTCGGTGCTCGTGGTCCCGTTCCCCGCGAGCCAGGCGAACCGGCTTCCGCCGTGGGGCGACTGGCCCGAGTGGGCGCCGATGGCCCCGGTGGTCCCGGTCCACGGCGAGGTGCCGCTCTCGAACCCGCCGTTGCCGACGACGCCGGTGGTGTCACATGTGCCGCCGGTGCCGGTGTCCACCGCCCGCTGCCAGATCGTGTACGCGATGCCGTCGGACGCGCGGTCCAGGCCGGTGGTGTTGATGTTGGTGAGGGTGTCGCAGGAGGAGTGGTAGCAGGGGTCGTACGCCCTGCTCGCGGTGCCGCCCCACTTGGCGGCCTGCGCGGAGGTCTTGCGGGCGCTGGCGCCCATCGCGTAGCCGGAGGTGGGGATGGAGTACTGCTCGAAGGAGTAGTCGTCGCTGCGTCCCGCGCCCTCGGTGTTCTCCTCGGGCTGGAGGCCCAGCGAGTCCCAGTACGCCTTCATCGGGGCGGCGGCCGAGGAGGTGATGTGGTTGATGAAGTAGCCGCCGTTGGTGGAGGCGACCATGTCGAAGTTGTAGTACGCCTTGATCTTCGCGCGCTCGGTCGACGACAGGGAACGCACGTAGAAGTCGGACCCGTTGAGGCCCTGCTCCTCGTCGGTCCACCAGGCGAAGCGGACCCGGTTGCGCATGGCGGGATTCTGCTGCGCCAGGGTCAGGGCGTTCTCGAGCAGGGCGGCCGAGCCGGAGCCGTTGTCGTTCATGCCGGGCCCGGCCGAGACGCCGTCGAGGTGGGCGCCGAACATGTACACGTTGTTGGCGTCGCCCTTCGGCCACTCGGCGATCAGGTTGGGCCCGGCCCCGCTGGTGCAGCCGGAGGTGCAGGGCTGCTCGGTGACGGTGTAGCCGGCCGCCTGCAGCTTGCCCTTCACGTAGGCGACGGAGTCGCGGTAGCCCTGGGTGGTGGACCGGCGGTTCCCGCCGTTCCGTCCGGCGATGGCGCTGAGTTCGCTCAGGTGCGCCCTCACCTTGGTCACGTCGACGTCGGGCGCGGCGGCGGCGGTGGCCGCGGCGGGCGCGGAGTCGGCGGCCACGGCGGGGAGTGTGCCGCAGCCGAGCACGACAGCGAGCGAGAAGCCCGCCACGGCGAATCTTCGTTTCACCTTGTCTCCTCCGGGAGGTGGCTGTGGGGTGAGCCACACAGGATTGACATGGCATGAGCATGTCGGAGTGGCGAGAAGACTCACAGTGATGGTTGAGCCAGTCAACGGAACGGGCAGGGTTGGAGCTTGATTGCCCGAAAGAAGTACGCAGGGTCCGCTATCCGGACGGCAATGATTCGCCCCCGCCGCCCTTTCCCGTCCCGTCCCTGAGGGCTGCGCCCCCAGACCCCCATCGGCCCTGAACGGGCCTCGTCCTCAAACGCCGGAGGGGCTGACTTCAGCCCTCCGGCGTTTGAGGAGCGGGGGTCCGGGGGCAGCACCCCCGGGTTCGGGACGGGAAAGGGCGGCGGGGGCGGAAAACCCACTCCCGCCGCACCGGAGGGGCTACGCCGGCCCGGGCCCCCGCACCGGAATCGACGTGAACGTCGGCTGCTGCGGCGAAGGATCCTGGAAGAAGTCATTCCCCTTGTCGTCGACGACGATGAACGCCGGGAAGTCCTCCACCTCGATCTTCCACACCGCCTCCATCCCGAGCTCCTCGTACTCGACGACCTCGACCTTCTTGATGCAGTCCTGCGCCAGCCGCGCCGCCGGCCCGCCGATGGACCCGAGATAGAACCCGCCGTGCGCGTCACACGCGTCGGTGACCTGCTTCGACCGGTTCCCCTTCGCCAGCATCACCTTCGACCCGCCCGCAGCCTGGAACTGCTCCACGTACGAGTCCATGCGCCCGGCCGTCGTGGGCCCGAACGACCCCGACGCATACCCCTCCGGCGTCTTCGCGGGCCCCGCGTAGTACACCGGGTGGTCCTTCAGGTACTGCGGCATCTCCTCACCCGCGTCCAGCCGCTCCTTGATCTTGGCGTGCGCGATGTCGCGCGCCACGACCAGCGGGCCGGTCAGGGAGAGCCGGGTCTTGACCGGGTACCTGGTCAGCTCGGCGAGGATGTCGTCCATCGGCTGGTTGAGGTCGATCCTGACGACGTCACCGTCCTGCTCCAGCTGCTCGTCCGTCGTCTCCGGCAGGAACCGCGCCGGATCCGTCTCCAGCTGCTCCAGGAACACACCCTCGGCGGTGATCTTCGCAACGGCCTGCCGGTCCGCCGAGCAGGACACCGCGATCGCGACCGGACACGACGCCCCGTGCCGGGGCAGCCGCACCACCCGCACGTCGTGGCAGAAGTACTTGCCCCCGAACTGCGCCCCGATCCCGATCTTCTGCGTCAGCTCGAAGACCTTCTCCTCCAGCTCCTTGTCCCGGAAGCCGTGCCCGAGCGCCGACCCCTCGGAGGGGATCTCGTCCAGGTAGTGCGCGGAGGCGTACTTCGCGGTCTTCAGCGCGTACTCGGCCGACGTGCCGCCGACGACGATCGCCAGGTGGTACGGCGGGCAGGCGGCCGTACCCAGCGAACGGATCTTCTCCTCCAGGAACTTCATCATGGAGGCCTCGTTCAGGACGGCCTTGGTCTCCTGGTACAGGAAGCTCTTGTTGGCCGACCCGCCGCCCTTGGCCATGAACAGGAACTTGTACGCGCCGCCGTCCGTCGCGTACAGCTCGATCTGCGCCGGGAGGTTGGAACCGGTGTTCTTCTCCTCCCACATGGTGAGCGGAGCCATCTGCGAGTAGCGCAGGTTCAGGTTCTTGTAGGCGTCGTAGATGCCCTTGCTCAGGGCCTCCTCGTCACGCCCCGACGTCAGCACGTTCTGCCCGCGCTTGCCCATGACGATCGCCGTACCGGTGTCCTGGCACATCGGCAGCACGCCCGCCGCCGCGATGTTCGCGTTCTTCAGCAGGTCCAGCGCGACGAACTTGTCGTTGCCCGACGCCTCGGGGTCGTCGATGATGCGGCGCAGCTGCGCCAGGTGGGCGGGGCGCAGGTAGTGCTGGATGTCGTGGACGGCCTCCTCGGCGAGCTTGCGCAGAGCCTCCGGCTCCACCTTGAGGAACGTCCGTCCGTCGGCCTCGAAGGTGGAGACACCTTCGGAGGTCACCAGCCGGTAGGGGGTGGTGTCCTCTCCCATGGGGAGCAGATCGGCGTACTCGAACTCAGGCATCTCGCCCATTCCTCACTCGACAGGAAGTCTTCCGGGGCGGCTCGCCTTCGGCTCGCTCGCCGGCCGCCCGCCGACGTCGGCGGGCGCTCACCAGCGTAGGACCTGCTCTTCGTGGCGAGCCTGTGAGGTTGTCCTCAGTTGTCCCCGTCAGGGGGTAGTCGCGATCTATCGCGTTTCGGTACGCTGGCGCGGTGGACCTTCAGAAGCACGCCCAGCAGCCGGACACGGCACCGCGGACGGCCGAGCTGCGCGCCTCCGACGCCGACCGGGACCGTACCGCCGACCTCCTGCGCGAGGCCCTCGCCGAGGGCCGCCTCACCGCCGACGAGCATGCGGAGCGCGTCGAGGGCGTGCTGGCCGCCAAGACGGTCGGGGAGCTGGAGGTGTTCATCCAGGACCTGCCGATAGCCCACCAGCGGCGCGCGGCACACGCCTCCGCCCCCAGCCGCCCCACCACCGGCGCGATCCCGATGGACCCCGATGACAACGTGGTCGCGGTGTTCAGCGCCGCCGCCCGCAAGGGCCGCTGGCGCACCGGCCGCCGTATCCACGCCTACGCGATCTTCGGGAGCGTGGAGATCGACCTCAGCGAGGCGCTGTTCGACCACCAGCAGGTCATGATCAAGGCCTTCTCCGTCTTCGGCAGCGTCGAGATCCTCGTCCCGGAGAACGTGTCGCTGCGCGGCATGGGTGGCGGCGTGCTCGGCGCCTTCGAGGTGGACACGCTCGACGCGACCGACGACGAGGCCCCGGTGGTCTACATCGACGGCTGGGCGGTGCTGGGCAGCGTCGAGGCGCGCCCCAAGCGCGGCAAGCTCGTGGCGGACATCCTCGACCGGGTGCAGCGCAAGGTCGACAGGAGCATGCGCAGGCACCTGGGCCACTGACGGGCTGTCGCGCGGTTCGGAACTCAGTGCATAGGCGCGCGTACATCGGGTAAGCCTTGCTGCATCGTGTCTCGCTTGCGAAGCCGTCGTCAGGAGTAGACCGTGCTGCAACCGCCGCATTCGTCCCTGCAGATAGCCGCTGTCCCGGCCCAGCGAGCGGCAGCGCGGGACAGGGACCAGGACGCCCCCTGGCACACCGAGGCGGTGTGCCGGCGCGACGAGGCGGGGCTGTTCTTCGCACCCTCGAAGGAACCCACCGCCGCCCGGCTCTCCCGCGAGGAGGCGGCCAAGCGCGTCTGCGCCCGCTGCCCGGTGATGGTCGAGTGCCGCGAGCACGCTCTGCTCCAGCCCGAGCCCTACGGCGTCTGGGGCGGCCTCACCGCCGCCGAACGCCGAGTGGTCCTGGCCCGCCGCAGGCGCCGCGAGATGGAACTGAAGAAGAACACCCGCCCGGGCCGCATCGCGGCAGCGGGCTGAAACGCACGCACGTGAAAGGGGCGCCCCCTCCGCACAGGGGGCGCCCTTTTTCACGTACTGGGCAGGACCACACGCTCAGGGGTGCGGGGCTGTGGCACGTACGGCTCCGCCGCGCGGGCGCTTCTTCCGCACGGGGGCGCCTTTTCAAGCGCCGGGCAGGACTACACCCTCAGGGGCGCGGGGAACTGCGCGACCGGCCACAGCGCACCCGCACTCACCCACGCGCCGCAGGCCCCCGCACCGAAGTGACGTTTCACTTGGCGCGATCGAAGTCGATCGCGCTGTACGCCCGCAGCTTCGAGAGCCGGTGCTCGGAGTCGATCCGACGGACCGTCCCCGACTTCGACCGCATCACGATCGAATCGGTCGTGGCCGTCTCCGGCCGGTACCGCACCCCACGCAGCAACTCGCCGTCGGTGATGCCGGTCGCCACGAAGAACACGTTCTCCCCGGCGACGAGGTCGTCGGTCGTCAGCACCCGGTCCAGATCGTGCCCCGCGTCGACCGCCCGCTGCCGCTCCTCGTCGTCCTTGGGCCACAGCTTGCCCTGAATCGTCCCGCCCAGGCACTTCACCGCGCACGCCGAGATGATGCCCTCGGGGGTACCGCCGACGCCGAGCAGCAGATCGATGCCCGTGCCCTCGCGCAGCGCGAGGATCGAGCCGGCCACGTCGCCGTCGGAGATCAGCTTGATGCGCGCCCCGGTCTCCCGGATCTCCTTGATGATGCCCTCGTGCCGCGGCCGGTCGAGGATCACCACGGTGACGTCCTCGGGGGTGACCCGCTTGGCCTTGGCGACCCGCCGGATGTTCACGCTCACCGGTGCGTCGATGTCGACGAAGTCGGCGGCCTCCGGCCCGGTGACCAGCTTGTCCATGTAGAACACGGCCGACGGGTCGAACATCGAGCCGCGCTCGGCGGCGGCCAGCACCGCGATGGCGTTCGTCATGCCCTTGGCGGTCAGCGTCGTACCGTCGATCGGGTCGACGGCGATGTCGCACTCGGGGCCGGTCCCGTCGCCCACGCGCTCCCCGTTGAAGAGCATCGGGGCCTCGTCCTTCTCGCCCTCGCCGATGACGACGACGCCGTTCATCGAGACGGTGGAGACGAGGGTGCGCATGGCGCGCACCGCGGCGCCGTCGGCGCCGTTCTTGTCACCGCGCCCTACCCAGCGGCCGGCTGCCATGGCCGCTGCCTCGGTCACCCGTACGAGCTCCAGGGCGAGGTTGCGGTCGGGGGCCTCGGACGGGACATCGAGCTCGGACGGCAAGTGATGGTGTTCGGTCATCGGAGCGCACCTTTCTGTACGACGACGGCCGGATGAGGGTGTGGGGCACGACTCTATCGCCAGTCCGACAGAATGAGCAGGGCCCCCCACGGATGAGCGCACCGGGCACCTGCGACGATAGGGGGCGTGGCAGGAACGAAGAGCGTGCAGAAAACGGCCCGGGACATGATCCTTTCCCTGGCCCTCATCATGCTCGTGGCGGGAGTGGTCTGGCTGTTCATCCCGCACGAGGACGGCGAACCCGACCTCAAGCGGGTCGACTACCGGGTCGACCTGCTCACGGCCCGCAGGGCCGCCTCCTACCCCGTCGCCGCGCCGGAGGGCCTGTCCGAGGCGTGGAAGCCCACCTCCGTCCGCTACAAGGGCACCGAGTCCGAGGCCTGGCACCTCGGCTTCCGCGCCCCCGACGGGGAGTACGTGGCGGTCGAGCAGTCCACGGGCAAGCGGTCGGCGTTCATCGAGGACAGGACGCAGGGCGCCGCGAAGACGGAGACCACGCGGCAGATCGACGGCAGGACCTGGACGCGCTACGAGGGCGACCACTACGACGCGCTGGTGCTGGAGGACGCCGAGGGCTCGACCACGGTGGTGACCGGCACGGGATCGTTCGGCCAGCTGGAGAAGATGGCCGGGGCGCTGCGCACGGAGTGAGCGGGACGCAGACACATGTGGGGCGGGGCCCCGCCGGATCGGTCGATCCGGCGG
>NZ_JBHWHX010000043.1:0-58980 GCF_042732315.1 Streptomyces sp. NPDC059787 | reverse complement strand
AAGCCGATCGCCGACTTCCAGGGCATCCAGTTCATGCTCGCCGACATGGCCATGAAGATCGAGGCCGCCCGCCAGCTCACCTACGCCGCCGCGGCCAAGTCCGAGCGCGGCGACGCCGACCTCACCTTCCAGGGCGCCGCTGCCAAGTGCTTCGCCTCCGACGTCGCCATGGAGGTCACCACGGACGCCGTCCAGCTCCTCGGCGGCTACGGCTACACCCGCGACTACCCGGTCGAGCGCATGATGCGCGACGCCAAGATCACCCAGATCTACGAGGGCACCAACCAGGTCCAGCGCATCGTCATGGCCCGCAACCTGCCGGGCGCCTCCGGTGGTGCGCGATGAGCCGCGACACCGCCGGGATCCGCTCCGTGGGCGTGGTCGGCTGCGGGCTCATGGGCGCGGGGATCGCGGAGCTCTGCGCGCGGAACGGCCTGGACACACTGGTCTACGACGTCGACCTGCCGGCGGTGGAGGCCGGACGCCGCCGGATCGAGGCCTCCCTGGCCCGGGCGGTCGCCCGCGGCAAGCTCACCGAGACCGAACGCGAAATGACGCTGGCCGCGCTGACCTTCACCACCGACCTCACGGACTTCGCCGACCGGGACCTGGCCATCGAGGCCGTGCCCGAGGACGAGGAACTCAAGCTGGGCGTCTTCACCCGGCTCGACGAGGTCATGGTGCGACCCGAAGCCCTGCTGGCGTCCAACACCTCGTCCATCCCCATCATGAAGCTGGCCGCCGCCACCGGTCGCCCCGGCCAGGTCGTGGGGCTGCACTTCTTCAACCCGGTCCCCGTCCTCGATCTCGTCGAACTCGTCCCTTCCCTGGCCACGGACGAGACGGCCTGGGAACGGATCCGGAGCTTCGCCGGCGACGTCCTGGGACGGCATGTCATCGTCTCCCAGGACCGCGCCGGCTTCGTGGTCAACTCCCTGCTGATCCCCTACATCCTCTCGGCGATCCGCATGTTCGAGTCCGGATTCGCCGTCGCCCACGACATCGACGAGGGCATGGTCCGCGGCTGCGCCCACCCGATGGGCCCGCTGCGACTGGCCGACCACATCGGGCTCGACACCACCCTGGCCGTCGCCGAGTCCTTGTACGCGGAGTTTAAGGAGCCCCTCTACGCCCCACCGCCACTGCTGTGCCGCATGGTCCAGGCGGGTCTGCTCGGCCGGAAGACGGGCCGCGGCTTCTACGGCCACCCCGATACGGCGGCACTTGGCGGGTCATGAGGAGCCGCAGCCGGCCGGCGGCACCCCGGGGGCGGACTGCGTCCAGGCCCTCACACTGCGCTGCGCGAGCTCGTTCCTGCTCGGCGTCGGCCGCTGAGGGCCTGTTGGGCGGCGTGGAGGCACTTGAGCTCGTGGTAGTCGTGCTCGACGCACCGACGGCCCTTGGCCAGACGGATCAGGCCGGCGATCGGGGTGTCGGCCGACAGGCTGGACAGCCAGTGGTCGGTGGGCGCCTCGGCGTCCTCGGGCCACTCGGTCAACAGCCAGCAGTCGGGCAGGATGCCGTCCCACCAGCTCTGTCCGGCCGAGGCGGCGGCCCGGATCGGCGCGTTCGTCCAGGGCCCGCAGCACTGCGGGGCCACGGCAACCGACATCCTTCCGCCCTTGGGCACCGACACGTCATCGATCTCCCAGGCCGCCGGGGCGAGCAGCGGCGGCATCCGCTCACAGATCCACCGCTGCGCCGGCACCGGATCCCAGGCCGACTGGTTCACGAACTGCTGCAGATTCCGTTCGTTGCCGTCCGGCAGCCGCGAGACCACGGCCTGGATCGACTTGCGACGGCCGTCCAGCATCAGCCCCCGCGAGTAGCGGCCGTCCTTGGCCCGCCGGTCCTTGCGCGGCACCGACGCGAACACATCAGCCACGTACCACGCCGACTTCGCCCGGACACGGTTCACTTCATGTGCGTCCGTCCACCCAACATGCCCAGGAACAGGCCGAACCCGGAGACCTGACGGAGTCCTGCTGCCTGTGCGCACTCCACGGAGCCTTCTGTCCCGACGAGGACGACGTCGAGGTCCGCTGCCTGATCACCTTCCTGCTGCGCATCGGCGACCACCTCGTCACCGCGGACGACGGCCCGCGCAGTCGCGCCGAGGTGCTCGCCGCGATCAGGAACCGGTTGCCGAGCCAGGCAACCGGCATGATGTCCGTATTGTCCGGATAAGATCTTGTGTGTGATTCAGTCAAGAAGGCTCCGGCGTCGCCCTCGTCCCCGCGGCGGCCGGCGGGAAGCCGTGCTGCTGTCACCCGTGCTCGTCACCGTCCTCATCACCGGCCTGGCGGCCTCCACACCGAGGGAGATCGCCTTCAGCCGTCTGCTGCCCGCGGCCCCCGCCCTCGCAGCCGCACTGTGGCCCGTACTCCCGACGGTCCTGCTGGGGACGTTCTGCCTGCTGGTCATGATCGGCCTCAGCTTCATCTACTCCGATCTGGGAACGCCGTACACGGCCGCCGCGATCACCGCCGTCACCTTGGCGGCCGCATACGCGAGCCATCTGCGACTCCAGCGCGAGGAGACGCTCTTCCAGGTCCGGCTCGTCGCCGACGCGGCTCAGAAGGTGCTGCTGCGGCCGCTGCCGCACCTGATCCGCAGCATCGAGATCGAGTCGCTGTACCTGGCGGCCCAGGAGCAGGCACGGATCGGAGGCGACTTCTACGAGGCCGCCGACACGCCCTACGGCGTCCGGCTGCTCATCGGCGACGTGCGTGGCAAGGGCCTGTCGGCGGTGGGTGCCGCCTCCGCGGTGATCAACTGCTTCCGGGAGAACGCGTACGACCAGCCCGACCTCAGGGCCGTCATCCGGCGGATCCAGCGCACCGTTTCCCGTTACAGCGCCAGTGTCCCCGCTGACGATCAGATCGAGCACTTCGCCACCGCCCTGATCGTCGAGATCCCGCACGATGGCAGGCACATCAGCATCCTGAACTGCGGACATCCGCCACCGGTGTTCCTGCGCGGCGGGGAGGTCCAGGTTCTCGAGCCCACCCTCGCCTCGACCCCCCTCAACCTCTCCGCCCTCCTGGGAGACCACTACCACGTGGACACCACCGCCTTCGCGCCGGGCGACCAGATGCTGCTCTACACCGACGGCGTGACGGAGACCCGCGACCGGACCGGCGAGTTCTTCCCGCTGGCGGACTGGGCGCGACGGCACCACCGGGCGACGCCCCGCGAGCTGCTGGACCGGCTCCACGCGGACCTGTTCCACTACGCGCACGGAGGGCTCGACGACGACATCGCGGCCCTCGCCGTGCGCTACCGGCACAGCGGTGTTCCGGAGCGGTAGTCCAGCGACCGCAGGCGGTCGGACCCGGCCGGGACCGGAGCGGTCGCCGTCCGCGCCGTCTGCCCCTCGGACGGGGCGCCGAGCGACGGAACGCGGTGACGGGAATGCCGTCGCACGCTGCCCCCGAAGGGGAAGCCATGGACAAGAACGCCCCGGTCGAAGCCGTCGCACGCCGAACCGCGGACGCGGATCAGCACCTGGCGGCGGAGCAGGTGGAGCGGGTGATCGACGCGCTCTTCGGCACCGTGGAGCATCCCGGCGTGATCGCCGAAGGGCTCAAGAGGGGCGAGAGCGTCGCGGTGCTCGGGTTCGGTGCCTTCCACCTCGACGACGACCGCGTCACGTTGCGGCCCGGCCAGGCGCTGAACGAGTACGTCAGCGGCGCCGCCGGCTGACCACCCACGGGAAGGAACGGGCCGCGGCTCGTTCCCGTCCCGGTCAGGGCTGCTCGCGCGCCTGGTCCGCCGCCTGTCCTGCGGCGCCGGTCTCCGTGGTGGCGCCGCGGGTGCTGAGCCTGCCGCCGCTGGACTCCAGGTGGGCGCGTACGAACCACTGGAACAGCTCCAGACCCCGCAGTTGCTCGATGAGCATGTCCTGGGTGACCGGGTCGGACGTCTCGGTGGCCTGCATGGCCTCACGGTGGTCCTTGATCACACCCGTGTAGACGAGGTCCAGGGCGCCGAGGTGCTCGATGGCTTCGGCCCGCCCGATCGAGTAGTCGTTCCAGGTGCGCTCGTCGACCAGGGCACCGGGGGTTCCCTTGGGCTCACCGCCGAGGGTGGAGATCCGCTCGGCGAGGTCGTCGGTCATGGACCGCACCTCGTCCACCTGGGGGTCGAGCATCTCGTGGACCGCGATGAAGTGCGGACCGACCACGTTCCAGTGGATGTGCTTCAACGTCAGGTGCAGATCGTTCAGCGCGTGCAGGCGCAGCTGCAGCATCGTCACGATCCGGCTGCTGTCCTGCGTGCTCATACCCGGCACGGTGTACGAGAGGTCGGAACCCTGAGAGGGCACGGCGCTACTCCTCTGTTCGTCCTATGCGGCGATGAACACAAGAGCAGGTCCGGGGCGGTCCGTCGTGTGGCCGCGCACGACAGCCCGCGACTGTCACCAGAGCGGAGCATCCTGCCGGGCTGCGGGCCGTCCTCGGGCTCGGGCGGTCGCATCGTGTGTGGTGATTTATGGTGACGTCAGGAGAATGTCCCTACCGGAGGTGCAATGATGCGCGCCGCGGCAGCGATCGTCTCCGGGGCTGTCAGTGTGGCGCTCATCGCCGTGACGTCGGCGTGCGACCAGGGCGGGTCGGAGCCGTCGAACGTCCGTTACGGTGACTGCCCGATCTCAGGGCGATACGGGGAGTTCGACCTGTCGCCCGAGACGGCGGGCGCCCTCACGGTCAAGACGACCCTGCCCGCGCCCGGCTGGTGGAACGGCGACACGCCGGACTCCGTGACGAGCGGATACGAGTACTGCATGGCGGCCAACATCGCCTACCGGGCCGGCCTCGACCGGGTGACGGTGAAGAACGCCCCCTTCCCGGAGGTCGTGTCCGGCCGGACCAAGGACTTCGACCTGGCCCTGGCACAGATCACGATCACCCCGGAACGGAGCAGGGTCGCCGTGTTCTCCCCGCCCTACCTCTCCTCGACCCTGGGACTGCTCATCAGGGACGGCGAGCGGATCGACGAGGACAACATCCGCGACGTCCGCATCGGGGTGGCCGAGGGCACCACGGGCGAGAAGTTCGTCGCGAACCGCCTCAAGCCGACCAAGCCCGTGACCGCGTTCGCCAACGACCCGGAGCTGGTCACGGCGCTGGAGGAGGGACGGATCGACGCGGTCGTCCACGACACGACGATCCTGCTGGCGTATCCCCAGAAGAAGAAGGACAGGGTGCGCCTCGTGGGCCAGTACAGGACCGGGCAGAGCTACGGCGCCCTGTACCCGAAGGGGGCACCCGACAAGGAGGAGCTGGACCGCATCATCAAGCAGCTGATCGACGACGGGACGCTCACCAAACTGTCGGCCGTCTATCTCGGGGCAGCCTTCGGCCAGGACCCGGTCAAGATCCCGTACCTCACCGTCGACGACGGCTCCTGAACACCGCCGGGAGGGCGCACCCGTGAGGGGAGCACCGGTCCCATGCCCCCCTCACAGGTCGGCCATCAGGAGACCGCCCAGGCTCCTGGCGGCACCGGCGTCCAGCGACTGCTCAGCCCAGATGATCTTCCCCCTGTCGGTGTACCGGGTGCCCCAGCGGCGCGACAGCTGCGCCACGAGGAACAGACCACGGCCCCCTTCGTCGGTGATGGCCGCGCGGCGCAGGTGCGGGGAGGTGCTGGTGCCGTCGCCGACCTCGCAGATCAGACTGTCGCCGTCACGCAGCAGTCGCAGGCTGATGGGGCTCGCTCCGTAACGGATGGCGTTCGTGACCAGTTCGCTGAGGATCAGCTCGGTCGTGAAGGCGGTCTCGCCGAGCCCCCAGGACTCCAGCCTGCCGGTCGCCTCCGCCCGGATCCGGGAGACGGCGGCGGGGTCGTCGGGCACCTCCCACTCCGCGACCCGGTCCGGGTCCAGCAGCCGGGTCCGTGCGACGAGCAGGGCGATGTCGTCACTCGCCCCGTCGCGCAGCATCGCGTCGAGCACCGCGCGGCAGGTGCCGTCCGGGGTGGCTCCGTCCGTACGGAGCAGTGCCTCCCTCAGCATGCCGAGCCCGATGTCGATGTCACGCCCTCGGGCCTCGACCAGCCCGTCGGTGTACAGGACCAGCCGGCTGTCGGCGGCCAGCCGGAGTTCGGCCGTCTCGACCGGCAGACCCCCGCCCACGCCGAGCGGCGGGGCGACGGGGATGTCGGGGAAGGTCACGGAGCCGTCGGCCGACACCAGCGCCGGACCGGGATGGCCGGCCCGGGCCAGGACACACCGCCCGGAGACCGGATCGTAGACGGCGTAGAGGCAGGTGGCACCGGTGACGGCCTCGGTGTTCCCCTCGGCCGCCGCGTCCTGGTCGATCCGGGTGATCACATCGTCCAGGTGCGCGAGAAGCTCGTCCGGAGACAGGTCCAGCGAGGCGAAGTTGTGCACCGCGGTTCTCAGGCGGCCCATCGTCGCGGCGGCGTGCAGTCCGTGGCCGACGACGTCACCGACCACCAGGGCGACCCGGGCCCCCGGCAGCGGGATGACGTCGTACCAGTCCCCGCCCACGCCCGCCTGGGCGGGGAGATACCGGTGCCCGACCTCCAGGGCGGACAGCTCGGGGAACGTCCTGGGCAGCAGGCTGCGCTGGAGGGTGACAGCCGTGGTGTGCTCGCGGGTGTAGCGGCGCGCGTTGTCGATGCACACGGCCGCCCGCGTGGCGAGCTCCTCGGCGGGGAAGAGGTCGTCCGACTCGAAGGGGTCCTGCTCCGAACGCCAGAACTCCACGACGCCCAGCAATTGCCCCCGGGCCTGGAGCGGCACGGAAATCATGGAATGGATCCCGTACTCGATGACCTTCCGGGTCTGCTCCGGGTCCTGGGCGCGCCATCCGTCGGCCATGGCGAGGTGCGGCACCAGGACCGGACGACCGGTGGTCATGCCCACGGACACGGGGGTGTCGGACACGTAGCGCAGGGACGTCCCGACCGGGTCGAGCGGCGCCTCCTCCCGGATGCCCGCGGCTGCGATCCGGCGCATCTCCGTACGCGCCCCCGTCGGCTCGTCACCGAGCAGCACGGGCTCGACCAGCTCCACGGTGGCGAAGTCGGCGAAGCGCGGGACCGCCACCTCGGTCAGCTCCTCGGCGGTGCGCTTCATGTCGAGGGTCGTCCCGATCCGTGTGCTGGCCTCGTACAGCAGTTGCAGGCGCCCGCCCGCCACTTCCGCCCGGCCCGCGAGGGCGCGCAGCTCCGTGGTGTCCCGCAGGGTGGCGACGACACCCCCCTTCGGGCCCACCGGCCGCAGGCTGACGGCGAGCAGGAGGTCCCCGGCGAGGAAGACCTTGTCCGTGACCGCCCGGGCCGATTCCAGCAGCCTGGCCAGGGCCGGACTCAGCCCGAGCGCCGTGACCGGCTTGCCCTCGGCCTTCGGCGGCAGGGCGAGCAGTCGGCGTGCCTCGTCGTTGACCAGCAGCAGCTTCCCGTCGCCGTCCGTGATGATCACGCCTTCGCGCACCGCGTGCAGCACCGCGTCGTGATGCTCGTACATGCGGGTCATCTCCACCGGCAACAGACCTCGGGTCTGGCGCCGCAATCGCCCGCTGACCAGCGCCGACCCGCCCGCGGCAAGGAGCAGCGCGACACCGCCGGCCGCGAAGAGCACCGGGATCTGGTGCTGCACCACACTGGTCACCTTGTCCACCGTGACCCCCACGGTGACGAGGCCGACCGCGGTCCCCTCCTCGTCGAAGACGGCCACCGTCGAGTCGACCGCCTTTCCCAGACTGCTGTCGAACGTGGTCTGGTGGGGCTCACCTTCGAGCGCCTCGCCGTAGGAGGCGGAGACGTGCTTCCCGATCTGGTCCGGGTCCGGGTGGGTCCAGCGGAAGCCGTAGGGGCTCAGCGCCACGACGTAGTCGACACCGGTCTTCTTGCGCACTGCCTCGGCATGGGGCTGAAGCGCGGCGGTCGGGTCATCGCTCTGCATCGCCTCCGCCGTGCCCGGCGCCTTCGCGAACGACTCGGCCGCCACCAGCGAGCGATCACCGGCCTCCTGGATGGCGCTGTTGCGGTCCTGGATCACGAGCGCCACCACGGCCGTGACGATGAGCAACAGCACGACCACCAGTTGCAGCAGGAAGACCTGACCGGCGACGCTGCGCGGATTCAGCAGGGACAGGACGCGCCGGCCGGCCGAGCCGCGCTGCCCCTCCGGGCCGGCTTCCGACGGCACCCTGTTGCCCCGCCGACCCACTGGGACGTACTGCCGAAGCTTGCCCATTTGTCCAGTATCAGTGACCCACCCGGTGCGCGCGGCTCAGGACGGGCCTGCCCGGCGGTACCGCAGTGAACAGGGAGAGTGCCCGTCCGGACCCGTCGGCGGGCGAGGCACGGCAGCCCGGCCCCGCACGCGGCGCCTGCTCCGGCAGAACCGCGCTCCCGGTCCATCGGGCGGGCCACCTGCGCTGCGCCGGGGCTGCACCACCCAGGCCCTTGTTGCCGCCGCTTCGGCTGCGGCGTCGCGGCGCGCGTCACCTGGCCGATGGCGCGCCGGTCACTATGAGCCTTTTCCAACCTCAGGTTGGGACTGGTGAAGGACGAGAACGGTCTTCACGATGCCGGTGATCCGGTTGGTGCTGCAGCGGAGCCTCCGCGGAAGGCACCAGCCCTTCAGGGCGGCCATGGCCTGTTCGCCGGGACAGCGGATCCTGGTGAGCGCGTGGTGGACCTCGCGGGCTTGTCGCGGTCGGCGAGAGCGTTTCGTCCCACCGAAGCGCATCCGTGGGGGGTGACAGGGGGGCACCGACTCGGGGTGCCGGCAAGTAACGGGCAGACCTGAGGCGGCAGGCTCTTCGGTCATACATCCCGGCGGCGCACCACGAACACCGCGATGGCCACCGCCGCGGTGGCCCACGCGCCGTAGACGATCCACGCCTCGGTGATTGTCAGCGGATACTTGCCCGGGTCGCGCGCCCGCTCCGGGTTCACCACCAGCCGCTCCCAGGCGCTGAGCGGCATGGCGTTGCCGATCTCCTTGCCCCAGCGGTAGCGCTCGCCCCGGAACAGCGCCGGTACCAGCAACAGCAAGGCGATGACGGCGACGATGGAGCCCGCGGCGTGCCGGACGACCGCACCCACCGCCATACCGACCAGCGCACACAGAGGTGCCAGCAGAGCGGCTGCGGTGACGGCGCGCAGTGTGCCTGGGTCGCCCAGCGACAGGCCGCCGTACTCCCTCAGCAGCATTTGGGTGACACCGAAGGAGGTGCCGGAGACGAGCGTGCCGAGCGTCAGCATGACCGCCGACACCACGGTTGCTTTGGCGGCGATCACCGCCTGCCGGTCAGGCACGGCGATGAAGGTCGTACGGATCATCCCACTGGTGTACTCGCCGAAGACCACGATCCCTCCCACCGTTGCGGTGATGACCATGAGCAGCTGCCAGGCGGGATCGACGAACGCCGTGTGCAGCGGATCGAACAACAGCTCAGGGCGGGCCGGAACCCCTGGCGGCGGCTCCGACGGCAGTTGCTGACGCGCCAGCCGGTTCGCGTTCGACGCGGCGGAGTTCACATTGATGCCGATCACGGTCAGCGCGCCGGCACCGAGCACCCAGCAGGTGGAGCGCAGTGACCAGAGTTTGATCCACTCGGCGGCGAGGAGATGGCGGAACCGTGCAGCTGCCCCGGCCGGGAGGCGGGCGGGGGCCTTGTCGAGTACGGCGGTCATCGGGCGGCTCCTGCGGAGTATTCGACGCTCTCCCGGGTGAGTTCCATGAACGCCTCTTCAAGGGAGGCCGAGTGCGGGCTGAGCTCGTGCAGCCGCACCCCGTGTGTGAAGGCGAGTTCTCCGATGCGGTCCGCGGGCAGACCGGTCACCGCGTACGACCCGTCGGGCTCCGCGCGGACCGTCGCGCCCTCGCCTGCCAGCAGTCCGGGGAGGACTTCCGTGTCGGGTGTACGGACGCTCACCCGCAGTTGTGTGTTGCGGGTCGCGAAGTCGTGCAGGCTCTGTGCCGCGATCAGCCTGCCGCGGCCGATGACGATCAGCTCCTCGGCGGTCTGCTCCATCTCCCGCATCAGATGGCTGGAGATGAGCACGGTGCGGCCCTCGTCCGCCAGCTGCTCGAAGAGGCTGCGCACCCAGCGCAGCCCTTCGGGGTCGAGGCCGTTGAGCGGTTCATCGAAGACGAGTACGGGCGGATCGCCGAGCAGGGCGGCGGCAATACCGAGCCGTTGTTTCATCCCCAGGGAGAATCCGTCGATCCTGCGGCCGGCCGCGTCTGCCATGCCTACCTCCGCCAGTACCTCCGCGACCCGCCTGCGCGGCAGGCCGTTGCTGACCGCAAGCGCCGCCAGATGGGCACGGGCCGTGCGGCCGCCGTGTACGTCGTGGGCGGCGAGCAGGGCGCCGACGTGTCGCAGGCCGCGGGGGCGGTCGCCGAACGGTTGCCCGTCGACGGTGACGGTGCCGCCAGTGGGCTTGTTCAACCCGAGGACCATCCGCAACGTGGTGGTCTTCCCTGCACCGTTCGGGCCCAGAAACCCGGTGACCACGCCCGGGCGTACGGTGAAGGACAGCCGGTCGACGGCGGTGGTCTCGCCGTAGCGCTTGGTGAGTTCGGTCGCTTCGATCACAGTGTTCACGCTGCCGGGGCGGATACGGCTCGGGCATCGGACCACCGGCCGCAATCGGTGCGTTCCCGTTGGCCCCTGGGAGTAGGTCTGTGGGCCAATGCCGCGGTGCGAGCTGTCTGCCTATGATCGGCGCATGAAAGCCCCGCAGGACACTCCGCGGTCGCTCCTTGTCGAGAACTTGGCCTGGTGCTCAGGTATCGCATACGTCGTCCTCCTCTACGTCGTCGTGCTGAACACCGGCCGGGAACTGACCGGCACGCGCCTGCTGCCGGCCGCACTGCTCGCCGTTCTGCTGCTGCCCCTGGTGCTGCGTCGGCCGCTGCCCGCCCTGGCGCTGCTGCTCACCGCCTCCTTCGCGGCGACCGTGCGGGCGGACTCGGCCATGGCCGCGGGCCAGCGCGTGATGGGCATCGTGCCGCCCGCGCAGACGCAGGCGTGGCAGATCGCGTTTCTGCAGGCGGTCCTCACCGACCTCACCGTCGGATGGATCGCCGCCACCCGGTCGAGGCGGATCGCGGTCGCAGCCGCGCTGGTGGCGCTCGGCGTACAGATCGGGGGCGCCGGCTACTACAGGGAGGGCTCGTCGCCGTTCCTCGCCGCCTCGGTCTTCCTGGCTCTGATGATGGTCACCGCCTGGACGGTCGGCTACTCGGTCCGCGAACGCCGCCAGCACACGGCCGACCTGCGGGCCCGGGCAGCTGAGCGGGCCGTCGTCGCGGAGCGGCTGCGGATCGCCCGGGAGCTGCATGACATGGTGGCGCACAGCATCGGCGTCATCGCCATCCAGGCCGGGGTGGGTCGGCGCGTCATCGACACTCAGCCGTCGGAGGCCCGTAACGCCCTTGCCGCCATCGAGGACACCAGCCGGGACACCTTGGCGGGCCTGCGCCGGATGCTCGGCGCGCTGCGGCAGGCGGTCCCCGGGGACGGCGCACCGCTCAGCCCGGCGCCGGGGCTCGCTGATCTCGACGGGCTGGTGGCGCGGGCCCAGGACGCGGGGCTGCGGGTGGACATCGAGTGGCGCCGGGAGCGGCGGCCACTGCCGGCGGAGATCGAGCTGTCCGGGTACCGCATCATCCAGGAAGCGATCACCAACGTGGTCCGCCACTCAGGTGCCCCCGCCTGCCGGGTGACCATCGACTGCGGGGAGGACGATCTGTTCATCGAGATCACCGACAAGGGCCGCGGCCCGTCCGGTCTGCCCGGCGCAGCCGGCTACGGGCTGACGGGCATGCGGGAAAGGGCGGCGTTGCTGCACGGTGAGTTCACGGCCGGACCGCGCCCCGAAGGCGGCTTCCGTGTTGCGGCACGGCTCCCGCTGCCGGTGGCAGTCACATGATCCGGGTGCTGCTCACCGATGACCAGCCGCTGGTCCGGCACGGGTTGCGGGTGCTGATCGCCGACCGCCCCGGGCTGAAGGTGGCGGGCGAGGCGGCGAACGGGGAGGAGGCGGTGCGGCTCGTGGACCAGCTGGCGCCGGATGTGGTGGTGATGGACATCCGGATGCCCGGCATGGACGGCATCGAAGCCACCCGGCAGATCACCGCAGGCTCCAGCGCACCACCGAAGGTTCTCATCCTCACCACGTTCGACGACGACGAGTACGTCTACGGCGCGCTGCGTGCGGGGGCGAGCGGCTTCCTCGTCAAGGACATGGACATGGACCAGATCCTCACCGCGATCGAGGTCGTCGCCGCGGGCGACGCCCTCATCGCACCGAGCGTGACACGCCGCCTGATCGCGGAGTTCGCGGCCCGCCCCGATGCCACACCGCCGCCCCCGCGACCGGTGGAGGGCATCACCGCCCGCGAACGGGAAGTGCTCACCCTCGTCGGTCGCGGACTGTCCAACGCGGAGATCGCCACACGGCTGCACATCAGCATGGCCACGGCCAAGGCCCATGTGGGCAGGCTGCTGACAAAGCTGGACGCGCGAGACCGGGTGCAGTTGGTCATCTTGGCGTACGAGCTGGGGCTGGTGACGCCGACGACGCGGGGATAGGGCTCCAACCAGGACGAGTGCCGGAGACGTTGGAGCTCGTCGTCCTTGGCGGCCAGGACGGACAGGAGGAGTCGGTGACGCTCCTCGAGGTAGTTGAACTCCGCGTGAGTGCGGGCGAGTTTTCCGGTGAGCCGCTGGTCGAGATCACGCAGCCGGGCGATGCGGGCCTCGCGCTGATCGGGCTGCCACTGAACTCGAACTCCTGATGTCGGCTGTGTCGTGGAGCCCACTGGGCGCTGGTCGTTCGGGATCAAGAGCGTGTCTGCAACCAGTGACGCGCGGCGGCCAGTGTCACTTCGATGTCGTCGCTCCATGAACAGACTTCCAGCCACGACAGATAGCCGCCCTGGGCGAAGACCAGGACCTCACCGGGACACTCGCCGGCTTCGGTGACGAGCTGCGCTTCGGCCACCACTACCGTGCCGGGGCCGGTGGGCGCAGGTTCCACCTTGCTGGTGTCGAGCTCGAAGCAGGCGGTGCCACACCCACATGTGCAGCGCGCTCGCACGCCGAGGCGCGGAACCTGCCTTTGGAGCGCGATATGAACCGGGGTGTCCCCGTTCAGGACTGCCGCAAGCACGTCGGCCACATCGGCAGGCAGGCTCTCGTTCATCCCGCCACCGTATCTGTCCAGCACCTTCGGACTCCGGCCATGCAGGCCCCATCGCCCTTCCACAGGTCCACCTCGGCGTCGTCACGCTCGATCGCGCGGCGGGCAGGTTGCTGCCACGACCAGCCGTGCCGTTTCAGCAGCCGCCATGCCCCCTCGACCGGGTAGCTCACATGGAACAGCCGGCCGATCAGCGTCTTCACCCGGGCCAGGCTCCACCGCTGGTCGACCCGGCCTTGGACCAGTGGGCCGCGCTCCAACTCCCGCTCCGGCTTGGCGACCTGCTTCTCACTGAGCCTCGGCCGCCCGGCTGAGGAGACCTTCGGCAGAACTCCAGCCTCGCCCCGCTCGCGCCACTGGCGACGCCACCGCTCCACCGGCCGCCCGCGTCCGGGCGAAGTCGTGCACCACATCCCACGCCCGATCGACATCAAGAACAAAGTCGCCCGTGAAAACAGCAAGGTTGTCCATGATCGGGACTTCAACCCCGGCCTCCGAAGGCACAGTGCCGTCTCCTACGAGCAGGGACATCCGCTCCGTGTCACTCATCAGATGGACGACCGCGTGACCATCCCGGAAGGCCAGGGTCAGCACCGGGAACTCCCTGTCCGGCCACCGAACCTCGACGTACCCCTGCCCGCGGGCACGCAGGTCGTTGAAGCGGTCCGACAGATCTTTCACCTCTGAACATCTCTCGACCTCATGGAACAGTCCCGACTCCGGCGACGTCGCCGCCCACACCACACTCATCCAGCCCCTCTTCCCCACACAGGTCGTCGCCCGCGACTGAGGGCCACGCTCCCACGCTCCACCACACACGACTACTGGGATCGGGTGACTTGATCGTGTTACGAGCTCTTGGCTCCTGCCGCCGGACATCGTGCGCTTCGCGACGGGAGTTGCCCATCGCCTGTATGCGCCTGATCGTCCGGTCTCCTCCAGCCGCCGACCGGTCAGGCAAAAGGCCAAGCCATCAAGGCGCACCTCATCAGCGCTTGTCGCGGACCGGTCCCTGTGCCCGGATGTTCGGCGGGCCGCGGAGAAGGGCAACCGTCCGCGGTGGTGGGCGTCGGCCGAGGGCGCCGTCGACCGTTGCGTGTTGCGCGAGAACCTGCCCAGCCGCGGCCGCCCGGCCCGTGAAGGCGCCGCCGGCCGTTCCGGGCGAATCCGCGAGCGACCACGGGTCTTGCGGGCGGTGGGTGCCCTCCCCGATCGTCGTCCCATGGGGATACTGACGACCTGCCTGGTCTCGCTGACGGCCGTGAACGTCGCGATGTGGCTGATCCGGTTGTGGCGGCGCTCGGTCGAGGCCCGAGCGGTCCTGCAGGTGCGGGCCTGGCCGGGGCTCGACATCTACCACGCGGAGCTGCTGAGCGCCGGCGAACGGTTGTGCTCCACCGACTACCAACCCCACGACCTGGAACGCAACTCCTGTCGCGCGGCCAAGGTGGCCGTCCGCCTGCTGCGGCAGGACGGCCTGATCGACGACTCCACCATCAAAGTGGTCCGGGACGCGGCCGAACCGACCCACCCGGTCACCGCGGCCGCATTCCGTTACATCGACCGGTCCTGGATCATCCCCAGTGAGATGCGCACCGGAGACGTGGGCCGCGACCCCGACTTCCAGGCCGCCGTCCGCGCGCACCTCAAGGAGCTCTTCGTCCACGCCCCCACCACCCGCCGTCATCCGGCCACCACGACCGTGCAGGCGGCCCTTTGGGCCTACGGCCTCGGCGCGGCGGCGCCAGCCGTGCACGTTTACCTCTTGCTGAGCGGTTCCGCACCCGGCGACCCGGACACCGCGAAGGGCTCGTTCGTGCTGGCCTTCCTCATCTTCGTGGCGGCCCTGATCGTCCTCACCGCCCAAGCGGGCAACACTTGGCACCCCCTGGAGGACACCGGGGTACCCCCCGGCCTCAGGGAGCTGTCCCCGCCCCGCCAGAACGACGATCCACCGGCGGTGGGGTGAACCAGCGCGGCGATCACCCCCTCTTCACTGGTCCGGAGGTGCGCACCCGGACCCCCGCGGACACTGCGGTGCGCCCGAGACCGGACGCGGCCCTGAACGACGTGCCGTTGGCCCGACGTCCCAGACGCGGGTGGCTGTCGTCCGCACGGCACTCATCGGCCAGCCCAGATCTACCCCCTCGACTGCGAAGAGCCCCATTGCCCCGGCCTTTCCCGAATCGGACGGGTGGCGACGTTCAGGTGAGCCGGCTTGTTCGGGTCTGTGCTGCCATACGCGGGACGCCGTCCCGCGGTGCGGTGCCGTCGCATCCGGGCCCGTGCACGGTATCGGCCGGCCGCGTACGTCGGTGACGGGTGGGCGCGCCCTCAACCGCTGCCCGCCCACCGTGTCCACAGCACGTTCACACCCCTCCTGTGTGCGGTGGAGGTGGTGCGCGTGGTGACACGCGGTGTGGAGTCTTCTCGTCAGCCCTTATGGGTGCGTCTGGCGCCCGGGGGTGACGGGGGCGGGCCTACAGTCTTGTCGTCGTCGAGAAAGCCGCACTGCTCAAGTGAAGACGCGTACGAGGTCCTACGCGCATGTGCGGGTGCAGGGGGGAGGGTGCGGGTGGCCGGTGTCCCGGTCGGGAGAACCCTTTGCCCAGGGCCGCCCTTCGTAGCGGGTGGCCAGGGTCCGTACCGTCTCGGCGATGCGGTCGCGGAGTTCAGCCGGTGCCATGACCTCGACGTCGGCGCCCAGCCGCAGGAACTCTCCGTGGGCGTGGTCGATCGACTCGATGGGCACCCTGGCCTCCGTCCATCCGTCACCGGTGGGTGTGACGCCGAGGCGGCGGGCGCCCTCCGGGGTGAGCCGTAGCAGGGCCTCCCCCGTGTGGAGTCTCGCTCGGAAGTCGGCCAGATAGCTGTTCCAGTGCCTGGCCAGGTCGAACCCGTCCTGTATGGCGAACTCGTCTTCCAGTTGCCGGAGTTCGAGGACCTGGTCGATCCGGTAGGTGCGGATCCCGGATGGTCCGTCGGCGACCAGGTACCAGCGACCGGCCTTGAGCACGAGCCCGTACGGCTCCACCCGCCGCTCGATCTCCTCCGGCGCCCGCCAGCGCCGGTATCGCAGTACCACCGCCCGCCGTGCCCACACCGCGGCGGCGGCCGCGGTCAGGTGAGGCGTACGGTCGACGTCGCCGTACCAGCCGGGGGCGTCGAGCAGGAAGCGCTCCTGGATCCGCTCGGCGTGCTCGCGCAGCTCCGCCGGAAGGGCGGCCCGCAGCTTGAGCCGGGCGGTGGCGAGCGCCTCGCCGAGGCCGAGCTCGGCGGCGGCGCCGGGGAGTGCCGCGAGGAACGCGGCCTGCGCCTCGTCCGCGGTCAGTCCGGTGAGCCGGGTCCGGTAGCCGTCGACCAGCCGGTAGCCGCCCGCGTGTCCGGCGTCACCGTACAGCGGGATACCGGCGGCGCCGAGCGCCTCGACGTCTCGGTAGACGGTCCGTACGGAGACCTCCAATTCCTCGGCCAGCTGCCGGGCCGTCATCCGGCCCCGGTTCTGGAGCAGCAGAAGCAGGGTGACCAGCCGACTCGCACGCATGCCGCCCAGTATCCACTGACAGGGGATGTCAGTGGACCGGCCCTAACCTGCGGCGCATGGACGACTTCGACTTCCTGCACGGCTCCTGGGACGTGGCCAACCGCCGTCTCACCACACCACTCGGCTCGGGCCCCGGCACCTGGGTGGAGTTCCCCGGTCACGCGGTGGTCCGGCCGCTTTTCGGGGGCGCCGGCAACATTGACGAGATCACCTTTCCCACCCTTGACCGTCAGGGCGTGACCCTGCGGCTGTTCGACCGGGAGACGGAGCGGTGGTCTCTCCACTGGTCCGACAGCCGGACGGGCCGGCTGGATCCGCCGGTGATCGGCGGCTTCACCGGTGACCGCGGTGATTTCCACGGAGAGGACACCCACAACGGCCGGCCGATCCGGGTCCACTTCGCCTGGTACCGCCTCGGCCCGGCTGCTGCCCGCTGGGAGCAGGAGTTCTCCGCCGACGACGGCCGATCCTGGGAGCTCAACTGGGTCATGGAGTTCACCCGCACGGGGCAGGCCGGCGGATGAGCATCGTCGAACTCCGGCAGTACACCCTGCATCCTGGAGCCCGGGAGACGCTGATCGAGCTGTTCGAGCGCGAGTTCGTGACCGGTCAGCAGGCGGTCGGCATCACCGTCGGAGGCCGTTTCCGCGACCTGGACGACCCGGACCGCTTCGTCTGGCTGCGCGCATTCCCCGACATGGCGCACCGCCGACGCGCGCTGCAGGCGTTCTACACCGGCCCGGTCTGGCGGGAGCACCGCGATGCGGCCAACGCCACCATGGTCGACAGCGACGATGTCCTGCTGCTGCGCGGCCCGGGCTTCACGCCTCCGCCCGGCGCCGGTGAAGTGTTCGCGACCGTCTGCCACCCCGCCGACGCGGCCGCCTTCGACGCGTACGCCGCCCGGCACCTGAATCCGGGCCATGCGCTGCACCGCACCGAGCACGCCGAGAACGATTTCCCTCGTCTGCCCGTCCGCACCGGGGAGGATGCCCGGGTCTGGTTCGGCCTGGCCGAGCCACCCCCCTGGCCGGCCCGGCGGCTGCGGCTGCGGCTGGAACCCGTGACACCGTAGCCTCGGGCTTTCACGGGGTCAGCTGTCCAAGGGGTGGCCAGAAAAACAGAAAGCGCCTCTGACCAGCAAGAATGGGGATCTTCCAGGTCCCTGTCCCCGGTCCGGTCGGAGGAGCTCTTCGAGGCGAGTCAGCAGCGCCTGCTGAACGCACTGAGCTGATACCCCGGACCGGGCCACCGCCCCGGCCGCGCCGCTGGTGGTGCCCGCTACCGTGATGCCTGTTCCGGGCGGGACTTTCCGTATCGCTCCCAGGCTGCCTGCTTGGAGATGCCCAAGGACTGCCCGATCTGTGACCAGGAGTGGTCCAGGTCGCGGTCGCGGTAGGGGACCACGGCGGCCTGCTCGACCATGTCGATGGTGAGCGGGCCGGGCGGCGTACCGAGGTGACAAACCGGCGCGGCGAGCCTCCCACCGCTCGCCCCCGGAGGCGGTGCCGCCTGACCTCAAGGGCCTAAAGTGGCGAGATGCCTGCACCTGCCGACCGGGCGGCCCTGGACCTGCTGGACGCCCATTTGGAGGCGCTGTGGGACGCGTCGGACGCCGCGCTCCCGGCGGAGCCGTCCGGTCTCACGGCGGAAGAAGGGGACGAGCTCGTCCGTTGGGCCCTCGACCGGCTCCGGAGCGTCCCGCGTGAGCCGAAGGGCGCCTTCGGCCGGGAAGTCGGCAGTTTGCTGGCGGAGTTCCGCTCCCGCCGCAGCCCCTGGAACGCGGCGGCGCTGCGGCTGCTGGACGACACGTACACCTTCGTGGCCACCGGTCCCCGACGGCACGAGGAGTGGGCGCACGACGTCCATGCCGTGCTGCACCGGAGGGTCGCCGATCCCCGCGGCTGGGTCCGGCTGGACCGGGACCGCGCCAACCCCGCCCGTCGGACGGTGCCCGCCTACCCCTTCGACCCGCCGGACCCGGCGGAGTTGTCCGCCCGTCTGTACCCCCTGGAGGCAGAGGCGGCAGTCGCCGCGCTGGCCGTCATGGCGGAGGAATGGCAAGGGGAGCCGGCCCCCGTCCGCTCCCGCCCCGACCGGGACGCCCTACTGGTGGACGCCCGGTTGCTGCTCGACCGGTACGGGCCCGGCGCCCGCTACTGGACCAACGCGACGGCCGCCGCCTCCGATCCGGCACCCGACTTCCTCGCGTCCGGCCTCCAGGGCACCGCGTCCCACTGCTTCCACACCCGCGAGTACATCGCCGGCCTCGACATGTTCGAGGACCTGGGCGTGGTCGCGGTCAACGACGAAGAAGCAGGCGTCTTCTGGTCATTCGGAGCGTACTGACGCCCCCGCACGGAACACGCGCCCCGTACCCGTACGGTCTGGCCCCGCCACTCCCGGCGCGATGCCGCCGATACACGGTGGTACGGGTGGACCGGGCCTCCAGAGCACTGACACGGTCGCCCTCAGCGCAGTGGCGGGACCGGAACACCCCGCCTCCACGGGCATCGGCGTCACCGCCGGCACGGTGTCCACCGGGATGCGCGGCGCGCAGCCGGCCGGACGGGCCTCGCTGATCGGCTGCGGGGTGCTGCCCGCGCGGGCCGGCGGCCGCGAGCCGTTCCGCGAGCTGATCGCCGCCCTGGAAGCGGCCCTCGACCTGCTCTGGACATGCCTGACCACCCGCTGAAACAACCCCGCGCCCGAGGCGGAAACCGCCCCATCGGCGACGGACGGTGCGGCCGGATCTGCTTCCTGAAGATGCGCACACCAGGGTCACCGGAGGGCGGCCGGGTCGTTGACCGGGGAGAGCCGGGGCGGGGAGGGCCTGGCCAGGGGTGGCACCGCCTTGGCGGCGGAGTGCGTCGGCGCGGCCTGACGGTGGGCGGTCAGGGTCGGGCTGCCGGGTCGGGAGTGGGTCGCAGTACCTGCTGGAGCGGGGTGGCGGGGTGGCCGGTCAGCTCGTTGACGGCGGTGGTCACCTGGGCGAGGGATCCGTCGGCGATCGCGGTGTAGGTGGAGACCCAGGCGTCGAGCTGCCAGTCGGGAGCGCCGTGGCCCGCGCGGGAGGCGTAGGCCTCCTCGGTCGTCTCCGGCACGTAGGAGACGGGACGTCCGGTGGCGGCGGTGATCGTGGCCGCCACATCGGTGAGGGTGAGTGCCTGGGGGCCGGTCAGTTCGTAGGTGCGGCCGGTGTGCGGGCCCGGATCACGGAGCACCGCGACGGCGGCGTCGGCGATGTCGTCCTGGGCTACGACGGCGGCCCGGCCGTCGCCGGCGGGGCCGCGGATGACGCCGTCGTCGCCGACGAGGGCGGGCATGAAGTCGGCGTAGAGGTTGTCCCGCAGGAAGGTGAAGGGCAGGCCGCCGGCGCGGATGTGCTGTTCGGTGTGCCAGTGGTCCCGGGCCAGGGTGAAGGTCGCCTCCGGCGCGGCGCCGTGGAAGGAGATGTACACCAGGTGTGCGACACCGGCTTCGGCGGCGGCGTCGATGAAGGTGCGGTGCTTCTGGAGGCGGTCGGGGGACTCCGGGGCGGAGACCATCAGGACGCGGTCGGTGCCGCGCAGAGCGCGGAGAAGGGCGTCGCGGTCGCCGTAGTCACCGGGCACGGCGGTGGCGCCGGGCAATTGGGGTGCGCGGGCCGGGGTGCGGGCCAGGAGGGTCTGCGGGATGCCGGCGGCGGCCAGGCGGCGGGCGATGCGTCCGCCTAGGCGGCCGGAGGCGCCGGTGACGGCGTAGGTGGCCTCGCTGGGAGCCATGGCTCCTCCTTCTCGGGTGCCGGTGGTGCTGTCACGTGCGGGCGAGCGCGGTGATCACCCGGTCTGCGGGGTGGGCGACGGGCAGGGCGCGGTCGGCGAGGTGGCCTAGGACGTCCGGGTGCCCGTCGTTGATCCGTATCAGACGGGTGTGGGGACGGTGGTGGGTGACACGCTCGGAGGGGAAGCGGATGACGCCGGGATGTCGAAGTCGGTGCCGATCTCCACCACCAGCAGGCGGGCGTCGGCGGACAGGGCGCTCAGCCGGCGCGTCAGGCGGTGTCCTGTGGGCATGAGCGCGTCGTCGATGAACCCCGGTCCGACGCGGGCGTGAAGGAAGACGCCGCCGCAGTACGGGCAGGCGGGCAGAGCCGTGAGGTCGATGATCGTGCCGCGGTCGCGGTCGCAGGCGGCCAGGAGCCGCTCGTGCGCCGGCCGCGACGGCCCGTCGACGACGGGGCCGATGCGGCACGTGCCGGGCGGGCAGGTGGTAGCCGCGGGTGACCTTGGCGGTGCCGGTCGCTCCGGACGGCCCCGCAGGGACATGACGGTGTGGCGGTCCTCGCGCAGGCGGGGACCGGCCGCGGAGTTGACGGCGTTGTCGATGCAGGCGTGCAGAGGCTGGCGAGGACACGTTGGAACACCTCTTCGGCCAGGCCGTCCGGGACGGTCACCGACCGGCCCTCCGACGCCGTCAGCAGATGGGCGAGCGCCCGGCCGGCCGCCGCCTCCCACCGCGGGCTCCAGGACCACCAGTGGTTCGACCCCAGCCGTGGTCCGTCCCAGGCGGTGATCGGCTCGAACGGAGGCGTGCCCTTTCCCCGCGCCGCCAGCTCCGCCCAGGAAAGCGGTGCGGTGTCGGTACCGTCGACTCGGCGGCGGCGCACGGCGTCAGGGGCGAGCCACACCGCCTGCCAGAGCGAGCAGTCGTCGATCCTGCTCGCCACGGGCAGACCGCACGTCTCGCAGGCCGAGTTGGGGCCGTCAGCTCCGTCGAGGCCGCAGCAGTAGCCACCGCACTTCTCCGGGATCAGCACGGTGCCGCGGACATCTCCGGGCGCGATGACGATCGCGCCCGGCGGGCCGTCGGACAGGACGTGGACCGGCGCGTAGACGCCGCGCGCGGCCAGCTCGTCCGGATCGGTCTCCTCCCACCTCCGGGCCACACCTCACGCAGCGTTCGAATCCTCGGTGTGTTGTGGTGCCTCCCGAAGTGGTGGACATCTGCTGTCCGTTCTCATGAACAGAGCCACGTACTGCTCCCGAGCGCGCGTGAGGTCAGATCCCGGTTGTCACGCTCGCCCGCTCGAAATCCAGCCCGGAGGCCCCTACAGGTTCCAAGAAACGGATGAAGAAGGCACGTACTCGCGGCGGCGTGACACTTCTCCGGGGAGGCGTGACACGGGTGTCACGCTCACTCTCTGTCGGTGTCCTCCGACACTGAACATTGATCGATTGCCAGGGAAGTCGGACAACCACTACGTTCCTGTCTTCGATGTTGGACCGAGAGGACCGGGGGTAGTGCGGGAGCACTGGCTTTTACGTACGGGACGCCGGGGTCTCTGCCTGTGAGCTGGACTTTCCTGGACGGGGACGTCGGCGGCGGCAGTGCCTGGGTCAGGTGTGAAGGTCGACGGACCGACGGAGACAAACGGGGGGATCATGGTCGCGTTCCACGCGTCCGCGCTGGATGGAGTCGCCCGCAACCCGGCGCTGCCGACACCGTTGCTGCTGCGCCTGCTCGCCTTCGACGGCGGCGGTGACGGACCGCCCCGTCACGCCCTGCAGCGGGCTGGACTTCCCGAGCAGGCCGTCGCGGTCATCCTGGCTCACCCGAACCCGGGCGCCCGGATCGAGTTCGCGGTGAGCGCCAGGGCCGAACCCGTGCAGCGGGCCCGACTTGTGGACGACCCCTCCCCCAAGGTGCGGGCCGCTCTCGCGTACGGACCCGAGTGGCGCATCCCACGTACGACGGTCACGCCGCTGCCGGACGACGTGTGCGACCGCCTGCTCGACGACCCCGACCCTTCCGTACGGACGGCCCTGCTGGACTCACCCCACCTCGCGCCGTCGTTCATGGCCTCGCTGGCCACGCACCATGATCCGGCGGCGCGCAGGGGCGCGGTGCGTGCATGGGAGATCCTGGCGCCGGGCGAGCGGTCGGCTCTGCCGGCCGACCCCGACCCGGAGGTGCGGCGGGCCGCCGCGCTGTGGGAGTGCCGACGGGACGCACACGTCACCGCCGGACTCCTCCGCGATCCGAAGTCCGCGGCCGAGGCCCTGCGCCGCGGCCTCCTGCACCGCGCCGACGCCGAGCGGTGTGTCGCCGAGCGGATGCACCTGGATGCCCTCGCTGAGAATCCTTCGTTGCCCGCCGACCTCGTGAAGCGGCTCGCCGTCGACCCCGACGGGGCCGTACGGCTCGCGGTCTCCCTCAGGCCCGAGCTGGATGAGACGCGGCGCATGGCGATCGACTTCACGGTGGGGGCCTTCGACAGGGGGGACGTGGAGTGGGTACGGGACGGGGTCGCCGACCCCGAGGTGCTGCGACGGGCCGCGGCCTCCGCCCACCCGCTGCTCCGGCGCGCCGCCGCCCAGAGCCCCCACCTGCCGCCCGACCTCGTGAGCCTGCTCGCGCGCACCGAGGACCCCTTGGTGGAGGACCTCTTGAGTGTGCACCACCCCGACACTCCGCAGGAGGTCCTGATGCGTGTGTACGCGCGTCTCGGTGGGACGTTCTCCGCCTGGATGGCGGAGACGCACCCCCGCTTCCCCCGCGAGGGCCTCGCCGCCCGCTACGCGGACCACCCGGACGGCGACTACCGCCGGCTGGCCGTCCGGGACCCGGCCGCCACACCCGCGTTGATCGAACGGCTCAGCCGTGACCCCGCGGTCTGGACCCGCCAGGCGGCCGCCGGCGACCCGCGCCTGCCGCTCCACCGGCTCCGCGAGGCGCTCCATGTCCCCGAACTGGCCTCCAGCGCGGGTGCCAACCCGGCGCTGCCCGAGGACGAGATGGCCGCCGTCCTGGACAGGGCCGGCGTTTCTGCCTGACCACCGAGCAGATCTGCTCCAGCTCCGGGTCCCGGAGTTCGGCTTCGGCAGCGCGCTCGTCCTGGACGACGGCGGGACCGGGAAACAGGGGTGCTCGCACGAGCCTCCCGACCGTCGCGGAAATGGTGACGGAACAACCGGTCGCCGCACGGTGGGTGCGGCGACCGTGGTGTGACTGCGCACCGTAGATGGCCCGGGTGGACGACTTCGGTGCTCAGCCTCAGGCGGGGAGCGTCATGGGTACGGGGCGCGGTGGCGGGCCGCGTCACAGCAACTCAGCGATGCCCTCCCGGTGTTCCGGTACGGCGCGGTCGTCGGCTTCCGCCGGCCGTTCGCTGATCGACACCTCGGGCGTGACGTGAGCCCACGCCTTCGCCTGGACCGGGCACGAGGCACCCGCAGGGCTCTGCCGGTACGCAGGCAGGCGACGAGCTCACGCTTGAGCGCTCCACGGCCTTCGACGAACAGGGCCCGGCAGACCGCCTCATGGCTGATCCGCACGGACTCATCATCGAGGCAGCCATCGCGCTGGGGTCCTGAAGGACATCGCCTCCAGAACCCCGGGGTCAGCGCCGGTCGTGGTGCGGACTCGTGATCCTGAACCTGGCCACGTTCCCCTCGGTGGCCCACCGGTGGAAGCCGGCCTTGTCCAGCACTCGAACCGAGGACGGGTTCGACAGTTCCACGCTGGCTGACACGGTGTGGACATCAGGCGCGGTGAGGGCGAAACCGGCCAGGGCCCGGGTGGCTTCGGGGGCATAGCCCCGGCCGCGGCGGGAGGCCACGATGCCGTACCCGATCTCGAGGACGCCTTCGCTGGGTGGCCAGAACAGGCCGATGGAGCCCACCACCAAGCCGCTGTCGCGCTCGATGATCAGACGGTGGCCGTAGACGCCGAGCCACTCCGGGTGCTGGCCGAAGAGGCCCGCGACCACGTGATCGCCGTCGGCGGGAAAGTCGTCCGCCCAGTGCGAGCACCGGGTGCCGTCGAGGACCGCCGTGGCCTCGTTCATGGTCCAGGGCCGGAGGACGAGACGCTTGGTGACCACGTCGGCGTGGGCGGATGGAGAAGAGGAAGACATGTGTCTCTCCTGGTCGTTAGGAGCGACCGGGCCGCGCTCTGCTGTCACGCGGGCCGGATGAAGGCATGCCGATGAGGGCCTACGGCGGCCATATTCATCAACCTCCCCATCCCGAGAACACGCGTCTGTCGCGCCGGCGTGACGGTAGCGGCTCCTCCCCGGCCGGGACAACTCGTTTCTGGGCCGTCGACCGGGGTCCTCGCTAGCTGAAGGTCGTACACCCCCGAGGGGCGGGCCGTTGTTCCGGGCATGCTCGGCAAAGGGGTGGTGCGCGGACCCGTGCGCTCCCCGCCGTCCGGCACGGCGGGGCCCCGGGCTTTCAGGCGTGGCCCTCGCCGTAGAAGCGGACGTAGTCGACGGTCATCGTCGCAGGGGACGGCGTCGAGGCATCCGGCGGACCCGGCCAGTCGCCTCCGACGGCGACGTTGAGCAGCAGGTGCATGTCCTGTTCGAAGACCCAGTCGCGCGGTGAGGGGAGCTTCGACGGGGTCAGGGTGAAGTACGGCTTTCCGTCGACGGACCAGGTGATGCGGTGCGGCTGCTTGTCGACGGCGTAGGTGTGGAAGGCCGCCGAGGCGTCGGCGGTCAGGGGGGTGGCTTCGCCGATCCCGTTCTCGTTGTAGTAGGTCGGTCCATGGGCGGTGCCGTACACCGTCCGCGGTTCTCCGCCGACCACTTCGCAGATGTCTATCTCACCCTGTCCGGGCCATTCGACTCCGTTGTCGCCCAGCATCCAGATCGCGGGCAGCAGCCCCGTGCCCGTGGGCATCTTCGCGCGGATCTCCGCCCGTCCACGGGTCAGTGCGACCTTTCCCTCCGTGGTCAGGCGGGCCGACGTCCAGGGGCAGGACTCCTCGGTGAAGCAAGGGAGTTCGGCTCCTGGTGGAGCCGGGCGCGCCGAGATCTCAAGGTGACCCGCGCCGTCGAGGGCGGAGTTGGCCGCGCGATCCGTGTAGTACTGCAACTCGTTGTTGCCCCACCCCTCGGCCTCCCGGTTCCCGGTCTCGGTGTTCCAGGACCTCTCCGACGGGCGGGTTCCCGCCGCTCCGTCGAACTCGGCCTGCCAGAAGGGCCTGTCCCCGGCCGGCACCGGGCGGTGCGTCTCCGTCGGCGCCGTGCCGCAGGCGCCCAGCAGGCCTCCCAGGGCCAGTACGAGTGCCAGGCCGGTCCATCGGTTCACCGCGCTGCTCCTGAATGAGACCTCACCGGAAAAGTGCACATGGCACGGACCCTATAAAGGGCTTCGTACGGCTGACCGGGCGGGGCCATGACGCGGCCGTGACCGCCCGGTTCCGCTCACGGCGTCCGCCGGTGGACCGGCTCCTGCGACACGGTCGCCCCGTGTCCGGGTACGCCTCTGCACGGGATGCTTCGACAGACCGGCGTCCGGTATCTGTCCCTCCCCCTCCTTCTCGGCCGCATGGTGCCGGTGGGCTGTGAGCAACCGGTCACGGGTGCAGGTGGTCATGCTCTGTCCCGGGGCGGCACGCGGCAGTTCTAACAGACCGTTGTGTCCACGCCTCGCAGGCCATTGGCCAGACGGCGCGGCACGCGGACCGCGACGGGCACGGGGGGACGGGCGGAGACACACCCCCGCGCTCAGCCGTCGCTTCTGTCGCGCGGCAGGACGCTCGGCCTGCGTCGCCCGGCCGCCTACGACCGGGCGACGGCGGTGGAGCAGCAGTTCCTGGAGGGTTTCAAGGCGTCCACGGCTCGCGGTGGGGCGGCTTTCGCCGGCGTCAGGGCTGTCCCGTGCCCCCGCCCGGTGCGGTGCGCCATTCGGGTACATGTGGCGCTCGTTCGCGGTGCGGCTCCGTCTCCGGTGTTACGTTCCTCGCCCGTGGGCTCAGGTGGTTCTCACCCGTGGCCGTTCCGGGAACGGCCGGCGGTGCCGGAACCGCCGTTCCGCCGCCGTCGGACACCGAGGCCACCGCGCCCCCCAGCCGGACACGAGGGTGGATCCCGTGCTCAAAGTCAGCGTCGTCGTCCCCGTCCACAACGCGGGCCCCTACATCGACAAGTGCGCGCAGAGCCTGCTCGGGCAGAGCATCGGCCGCGATGCCTACGAGGTCGTGTACGTCGACGACGGCTCGACCGACGACTCGGCCGAACGCCTGGACCGGCTCGCGGCCCTGCACCCCCACGTGCGGGTGCACCGCCAGGAGAACTCCGGCTGGCCGGGGAAGCCGAGGAACGTCGGGGTGCAACTGAGCCGGGGCGAGTACGTCCAGTTCGTCGACCAGGACGACGAACTGGGCCACGAGGCGCTGGAACGGCTCTACGACCTGGGCAGACGCAACGGTTCGGACATCGTCCTCGGCAAACCGGCGGGCACCATGGCACGGCCCAGCAATGTCTTCGCCCGCACGGTCGACCGCTGCACCGTGGACGACCACCCGCTGTTCGAGAGCCTGACGCCCCACAAGATGTTCCACCGCGCTTTCCTCCTGGACCACGGCATCAGGTTCCCGGAGGGCCGGTGCCGGCTCGAGGACCAGGTGTTCATGGCGCACGCGTACGCGGTGGCGCGGTGCGTCTCGGTCCTGGGCGACTACCCCTGCTACTACTGGATGCGCCGGGAGGACGGCGGGAACACCAGCAGCAGGCAGCTCGTCGTCGACGAGTACTTCGGCTGGCTGCGCAAGGTCGTGCAGACCGTCAAGGCGCACACTCCGCCCGGCCCGGTGCAGGAGGCGATGCTCCGCCGGACCTACCGGGTGGAGATCCTCCGCCACATGAGCGAGCCCTACGTGCTGAGCGGTCACGGTCAGGTCCGGGAGCGGTTCGAGGCGGTACGGCGGCTGGTGCTCGAGGAGTTCCCGCCGTCCGTCCGGGAAGGGTTTCCGGCGGTGACGCGGCTGCGGGCCCACCTGCTGGAGGAGGGCCGCCTCGACGCCCTGTCACTGCTGGCCCGCCGCATCCGCCAGGTGAGGCCCCTCGCGGAACTCGGCAGGCCCCGCTGGAAGGACGGCGCGCTCACCGCCCCGGTGCGGATGCACCTGGCCCATCAGGACGGCAGGGCGGTGAGCCTCCTGGAGCGCGGGGGGCGCCTGGTGCTCGATCCGGCGCTGGTCGAGGGGATCGCCGGGGTCGGGGAGTGGGCGGTCGGCGATCACCTGGCCGCCGCCTACGGGGAGATCCGGCTCTCCCACCGCGGACAGCACATCGGCTGGTTCCCCGCATCGGACCTCACCGTGCGGCTCGAGAACGGCAGGGGCGGCCGAAGGCGGCCCGTGGTGGCCGGGACGATGCGGATCGATCCGCTCACCGCGGCCGGCGGCGGTCCCCTGGACCGTGGCGTCCACGACGTGTCCGCGTACTTCCAGGTCCTCGGTGTCGGCCGCAGCGTCGCGCTGCGGGGGGACGTGGGAAGCCGGCCCCTGGGCGGGCAGGCCGCCCGGCTCGGGACGCCCTCACTCGCGGTCATCCCGTACTGGACCGCCGGCCGTCAGCTGGCGCTCGACGTCGGCGAGTTCTACCACCGTCTGGACGCGGTTCCACGGTGGGCGGGGCCGCGGGAGCTGATCCGCGTCCCGGCACCTGTGCGGGGACCGCTCGCGAAGGCCCTGCGCGGGGTGCGCCGGTGAGGCACAGGAAGGGTGCCGGCGGACTGTCGGCGGCGTTGTCACGTTGGTGGAAGATCTCCTCGATCTCCTCCGCCAGGTGCTGCCGGCGCGTCTCCCGCCCGGCCGGCGGCCGGTCGCGCCACTTGTCATACCACGACTCCGACACCCCAGGGCCCGGCAGGCTACGCGGTACGGAATCTTCCACTCGGCCATGCAGCTGCTGATCACCCCGGCCGCCACGGCCGGGTCGGTCTCAGCTGCTTCACCCACAGGGCCACGAATCGCTTGCACACATCACGCGCCATCTCCGGCTCGCGGATGCGTCTGTCCTTCTCCCTGGCCTCGGCCCGCAGCCGCTCCGGATCCGCCCACTCTTCCGCAGCCGGCCGCAGGAGGCTCGGCCGCCGGCCGGTCCGACGACGGCGACCCGTTGCGCCGGGGTTTCCCCAGTGGGAGGGGAGGTACGCAGGGGGCGGTCCCCCCTCTTCATCGATCCGATAACCGGATGAGAAGGTTCCGTCAACCGGACGCCGGGGCGAGGAGGGCCGACGCCCCGTCGAGGAGGCGACGCAGCCGCAGCGCATCCGGTGCCACGGCGGTCACCAGTGCGGCGGGACCCGGAAGGGGCAGAACGGCGGCACCCTCTCCCAGTTCCCTCGCGGTGACCGGCCTCTCCTCGAACTCGGGCCGTACGACCACGAGCTGACCGACCGCTCGCAGTCCGCCCAGCACGGCCGGGCCGTCCCAGCCACCGGGCGCCCCGGGACCGCAGGCCAGTTGCTGATCGAGGACGGTCCGCCCCGCGATCCGTACGGTCAGACGTGTCGTGAGCCGTCCGGGTTCCTCCCCGGCCCTCCCCAGCACCTGCTCCTCGCGGAGCACGAGCCGGGCCCCGTGGTCGAGGTCGGCATGCGTGGTGATCTGCAGCTCGCTTCCCCTGACGGAGATCAACTGCTCGGGCAGCCAGTGGAGTTCGCCTCCATCGGCGACGGTCAGACGTACGTCGTAGCGCGCCTCGGCCTCGTGCTGGCCGGGCAGGGCCAGGGTCGCGGCGGCCGACCCGACCCGGAGACGGGCTCCCGGCCGGACGTCCGCCCGCACCGAGAGACGGTCCCCGCCGAGGGGCCCGCTCATGGCACCGACGAGCAGGACGTGCGCCTCGGTGCCGCTCCCCCGCGTCCGCCGGAGAGCCAGCGGCCCGTCGCCCTCGAGCAGCGGGAGGCAGGTCCCGCCCCGGCCGTCGGCGCAGGCGCGGACGCGGGCGGCCGCCTGCACACCGGCGGTGTTCACGCCGTCCACGCGGCGAGCCGCTCCCGCACCCAGGCGGTGACGTCCTGCGCCCCGTCCCCGCCCCGCAGCGACTGGAACACCACCGGAAGGTGGGCCCGCTGGGCCCTGGCGTCGGCGGCCATGCGGGCGAGGTCGGAACCGACGTGGGGGGCGAGGTCGGTCTTGTTGACGACCAGGAGATCGGCAGAGGTCACGCCGGGCCCGCCCTTGCGCGGGATGTCGTCTCCGCCGGCCACGTCGATCACGAAGATCTGGGCGTCGACGAGCCCTTTGGAGAAGGTGGCGGTGAGATTGTCCCCGCCGGACTCGACGAGGATCAGGTCCAGCGGACCGACCTCGTCCTCGAGGTCCTCCACCGCTTCCAGGTTCGCGGAGATGTCGTCCCGGATCGCGGTGTGCGGACAGGCCCCGGTCTCCACGGCGGTGATCCGCTCGGGCGGCAGGACCGCCTCGCGGAGCAGGAACTCGGCGTCCTCCCGGGTGTAGATGTCGTTGGTGACGACGGCCAGGGACACCTCGTCCCGCAGGGCCCGGCAGAGGGCGGCGACGGTCGCGGTCTTCCCGGACCCCACGGGCCCGCCGAGCCCGATCCGCAGGGCCCGCCGCATCCCGTCGGGCCGACGGGCGTCGGCACTGACGACGTCCGGCCCGCCGTGGGAGAGAGAATGACCGAGATGCATGCGACGCCTCCAGTAGTCAGCCCGTCCGGCGTGTGCGGACGGGGCAGGCCGATGAGAGTCCCGGGGACCGGGGACGGACGGGAAAGGGCGGCGGGGCGCACCCGGCACTCACGTGGCGAACAACCGCACGGCCCACCCCGCATGCGCCTCCGCGCCGGCCTCCAGCAACGGCGCGGACGCCGCGGGCAACGCGTCGACCCCCTCGTCGGCGGCCCTCCGCGCCGCCCCGACCGCCCGCGACACCACCGCGTCCACCTCCGGCGCCGACCGCGCCAGCACCCCCGTCGCGTCGAACGGGTCGAGCCCCAGCAACCGCACCGTCGCCGAAGCCGGACCACTGACGCTCTCGTACGCCGCGCAGTACGCCGCGTCCGCGGGCCCCAGCCCGGCCGCCCGCGCCGTGACTCCCAGGACCACCGGCTGATGCGCGCCCTTGGGGAACCGCCCGGCGAGCGCGTCGAGTTCGCCCGACGGCCAGGCCACGCGCGCCGCCCTCAGAAGCTGCCGTCCCAGCCTTCGCGCGGCCGTCCGCAGCGCGGGCGAGGGCGTGCGCGCGTCGGCCGCCGCGTCCAGCTCCGCCGGATCGACGCCCAGCGCCGCGGCCGCCGCGACCGCCGCCGTCACCAGTCCCGTCGTGTGCAGCCGTCCCCGGCAGAAGTCCTCCAGGCTCGCGGCACCCGTGACCCGTCCCGCCCGGACGGCCGCCTCCGCCCCGCCGGAGTGCGCGTGCCCTCCGGCGGGGAACCGTCCGTCGGCCAGGACGAGGAGCGCTCCCCGGGACATCAGAAGAGGAAGTACCGCTGGGCCATGGGCAGTTCCGCCGCCGGGGCCGCCTCGACCAGTTCCCCGTCGATGTGCACGGCGAAGCTGTCCGGGTCGATGCGCACGTCCGGCATGGCGTCGTTCTCCCTCATGTCCGCCTTGGTCACCCCGCGGGTGGAGTCGATGGTCGCGAACCGTTTCCCCAGCCCCAGCCGCGCGGGCAGTCCGGCCTCGATCGCCGCCTCCGCCACGAAGTTGACCGAGTTGGCGGCGGGCGCCCGACCGACCGCCCCGTACATCGGGCGCGGCAGGACCGGCTGCGGGGTCGGGATGGAGGCGTTGGCGTCGCCCATCTGCGCGTAGGCGATCTGTCCGCCCTTGATGACGAGGTGGGGCTTCACCCCGAAGAACGCCGGTTCCCACAGCACCAGATCGGCCAGTTTGCCGCTCTCCACGGAGCCGATCTCGCCGGCCAGGCCCTGGGCGAGTGCGGGATTGATCGTGTACTTGGCGACATAGCGACGTACGCGGTGGTTGTCGGCGCGTCCGTCGCCCGGGAGGGCGCCGCGCCTCCGCTTCATCACGTGGGCCGTCTGCCAGGTCCGCATGATCACCTCACCGGCCCGTCCCATCGCCTGGGAGTCGGAGGAGATGATGGAGATGGCGCCCAGGTCGTGCAGCACGTCCTCGGCGCCGATGGTGGACGGCCGGATGCGGGACTCGGCGAAGGCGAGGTCCTCCGGCACCGCGGGGTTCAGGTGGTGGCACACCATCAGCATGTCGAGGTGCTCCTCGACGGTGTTGACGGTGAACGGCCGGGTCGGGTTGGTGGAGCTGGGCAGGACGTGCGGTTCGGAGACCACGGTCATGATGTCCGGGGCGTGCCCGCCGCCGGCGCCCTCCGTGTGGTAGGCGTGGATGCCTCGCCCGGCGATCGCGGCGAGTGTGTCGCCCACGAATCCGGCCTCGTTGAGCGTGTCCGTGTGGATGGCCACCTGGACGCCGGTCCGCTCGGCGACGGTGAGCGCGGCGTCGATGACGGCCGGGGTGGATCCCCAGTCCTCGTGCAGCTTCAGTCCGACCGCGCCGCCCCTGATCTGCGAGAGCATCGCCTCCCGGGAGACGGTGTTGCCCTTGCCGAGCAGCCCGATGTTGAGCGGGTACGCCTCCATCGCCTCCAGCATCCGCGCCAGGTGCCAGGGGCCTGGCGTGACGGTGGTCGCCTTGGAGCCCTCGGCCGGCCCGGTGCCGCCGCCGACCAGGGTGGTGACGCCGGAGGCCAGCGCCTCGTCGGCGATCTGCGGGCAGATGAAGTGGACGTGCGCGTCGACGGCACCGGCGGTCAGGATCCGCCCGTTGCCGGCGATGATCTCGGTCTCGGGGCCGATGACCAGGTCCGGGTGGACGCCGTCCATGGTGTCGGGGTTGCCCGCCTTGCCGATGCCGGTGATGCGGCCGTCACGGATGCCGATGTCGGCCTTGACCACGCCCCAGTGGTCGACGACGACGGCACCGGTGACGACCGTGTCCGGGGTTCCGGCCGCACGGGTGGCGGTGGCCTGCCCCATGGACTCGCGGATGACCTTGCCGCCGCCGAACACGGCCTCGTTCCCGGCGAGTCCGGGGCCGCCGGAGCGGTCCTCCTCGATCTCGATCAGCAGATCGGTGTCGGCCAGCCGGACACGGTCACCGGTCGTGGGGCCGAACAGGTCGGCGTGGGCGGCACGGGAGAGCTCAGGCATCGAGGGCTCCCCCGGTCCGTCCGCGCAGCCCGGGCACGACACGGGCTCCGGCCAGCGGTACGAGTTCCACCTCGGCGGGGATGCCGGGCTCGAACCGTACGGCGGTGCCGGCGGGGATGTTCAGCCGCTTGCCGTGGGCGGCCGGGCGGTCGAACTCCAGGCCGGGGTTGGTCTCGGCGAAGTGGTAGTGGGAGCCGACCTGGACGGGCCGGTCGGCGGCGTTGAGGACGGTCAGCCGGGTGACCTCGTGACCCTCGTTGCAGACGATCGGGTCCTCGGCGAACAGGATCTCTCCGGGAATCACGGCGGCCGCTCCCCGCTCAGACGATCGGGTCGTGGACGGTGACGAGCTTGGTGCCGTCCGGGAAGGTGGCCTCCACCTGAACGTCGTGGATCATCTCCGCGACGCCCTCCATGACGTCGTCCCGGGTGAGCAGGTGCCGCCCGGACGCCATGAGTTCGGCGACGGTGCGGCCGTCCCGGGCGCCCTCGAGGACGTGCGAGGTGATGAGGGCGACCGCCTCGGGGTGGTTCAGCCGCAGCCCTCGGGCACGGCGTTTGTCCGCCACATCGGCCGCGACATGGATCAGCAGCCTCTCCTGCTCGTGCGGAGTCAGTTGCACGGCTCCCACCTCAGTCCTCGCTCCGGGCCGTGCGGGGCCCGGTGGCCGAGGCCACCAGGGCGTGTCGCCCGGTGGCGTGGTCCCGGAGGCTAGTCGGGCGGCGTTTCGGGGACGTTAACCGTGCGGTGAGTCGGCGCCGGGTGCTCGAAGTGGCGGGCTGCACGGCCGTCAGCGCCCGCAGCCCGTCACCCGGTCTCTGTTCGGAGAGCCCGCCGAAGAGGGCCGTCCGGGCCGCGCAGCCCTGCACGAGCGCGATCATCGCCCACGCCGTGGCATCGGCGTCGACGTCCGCGCCCGCGCCCGCGCCGACCAGTACCTCAGCCGCCGCCACCTCGTCGGCGAGGACCGCCCTCAGCGGCGGCGCACAGCCCTCCTCGTCGCGTGCCTCCGGGTTCGCGCCCGCTGTCAGGGCCGCGCGGACGGTGGGAACGTCACCGTACCGGGCGGCATCCGGCAGGGCTCGGTCGGCAGGGGGGGAACGACTTCCCGGCCACGGCGGAACTCCTTCACGGGGCGGCGGTGACAACGGACGGCAGGGCGGGCCCGCGGTGGCGTGAGAGCGGTGCGGACAAGAGCGGGGCGGCGCGCGGGACGGAGGGCCTCCCCGCCCCGCGCGCCGGGCGGCCCCGGAGGCGGGACCGCCGCTCAGCCCGGCGGGACCAGCGCCGGGATCAGTGCCGGGCCGGGATCAGCGGCCGTTGGGGACGGCCGCGGCGCCGGCCCGGGCGAACTTCTCGTCCAGAGCGCCGGAGGGCGCGCCCGCCACGCCGATACCCGCGATGGGCGCATTGGAGTATGCGACCGGGGCGCCGCCCGCCAGGAACAGCGTGTCCGGGATGTCCTTCAGGGTGGGCGCCGACTCCAGGCGCTTGACCAGCTGGGAGGTGGGCGCGTTCCAGGAAACGGCGGTGCAGGCCTTCTTGATCGCGGAGTCGTAGGCCTGCGGCCCGGCACCGTTGCCACGCGGGGTGACGATCGTGTTGCCGTTGCGGTCCACCACCGCGACGCTCAGCCGCTGCCCCTCCTTCTGCGCGGCCTTCAGCGCCGCCTCAGCGGCGTCGGTGGCGGCGGCGACCGTCAGATGGGTGCTGGTGGTCGTGGCCTTCCCCTTCACCGCGCCGGGGAACTCCCGCCCGTGACCGGTCGGTGCCTGCAGCGCGCGGCGCGGATGGGCCTCTCGGTTTGTGCTGCGTCCTCGAACGGGTGAGCAGAAGGGCCGAAACTCGGTCAACCCGGCCTCGGCGGCGGGATACTCGTGTCGACTCGGTGTCGGGACGACCAGGGAGTGGGCCGGTGAACTCTGCCGTAGGGGCGGGACGTTGGGGTGGGCGGCATGTGGTGGTCGTGGGCGGGAGCCTCGCGGGGCTGCTCGCGGCGCGTGTGCTGGCCGGGCATGCCGACCGGGTGACCGTCGTCGAGCGGGACCGGTTCCCGGGCGGTGCCGAGCCGCGGTCCGGGGTGCCGCAGGGGCGCCATCCCCATGTGCTGTTGCAGGGTGGACAGGTGGCTGTGGAAGCGCTGCTGCCGGGCTTCCTCGCGGAGTTGCGGGAGGCGGGCGCGCCGTGGGTGGGCATGCCGTCGGACCTGGTGCTCTGGCAGGCCGGGCGCTGGTTCCGCCGGGTGTCCGCCTCCACGCACATCTGCACCGGGTCCCGCGCGCAACTGGAGGAGCTGGTACGGCGGCGGGTTCTCGCCGACCCGCTGATCGGCACCGTGGAGGGCGCCGATGTCGTGGGGCTCCTCGGTGACGCCTCGCGGGTGCGGGGCGTGCTGCTGCGGGAGCGGTCCGGGGACACGCGCGCGGAGCCCCGGGCGTTGGAGGCCGACCTGGTCGTCGATGCCTCCGGCGCCGGTACGAAGGCCCCGCAGTGGCTTGCCGCGATCGGCGCCGCGGCCCCGCACGAGGAGACCCTCGACACGGGGCTCGCCTACGCCTCCCGTGTCTACCGCGGCCCGAAGGGGGTTCTCGACGGTGCGACCGTCGGGTACTACGTCTATCCCGGCCCCTCCCAGCTGCACGGCGGCGGTGCGCTGCCCCTGGAGGACGGCACCCACCTGGTGATCGTCTCCGGACTGCGCGGCGACGAACCGCCCACGGACGACGGCGAGTTCGTGACGTACGCCAAGCGGCTGGGCCATCCGCTCCTGGACCGCTGGATGGACGAGGCCGAACCGCTCTCCCCGCCATTCGGCTACCGGCGCACCGCCAACGTCCGCCGCCGCTACGACCTGCCTGGCCCGCCGGCGGGATTCCTCGCCACCGGCGACGCGCTGTGCACCTTCAACCCGATCTACGGCCAGGGCATGGCCGTCGCCGCGATGAGCGCGGTCGCCCTGCGTGACGCGCTCGCTGATCCGCGCCGTACGCCTACGACCCGGCGCGTGCAGCGGGCGTTGCTCGCGGCGTCCCGGCAGGCGTGGGACATCTCCGCCGGGGCGGACCGCAAGATGCCGGGTGCCCTTGGCAACGCCCTCGACGGCGGCCCCGCGGACCGGGTCGCGGACTGGTACCTGCGCCGGGTCCAGGAGAGGGCACCCGGCGACCCGGTCGTGGGTGGTGCCTTCCGTGCCGTACTGACGCTCGCCCGGCCCGTCTCCGCGCTGTTCGCTCCGCCGGTGGTCCGCGCCGTCCTCTTCGCCCGGCCGGCGCCGACGCCGGCCGAGCCTCCTGCGGTACCGGAGGGACCCGGGGTCTGAGCGGGTGGGGTCCGGACAGGTGAACGACACCGGTCTGGACCTCTCCTGGGTTCTCCGGCGTGATCGGAGCACGGAGATGGCGCGTCCGTCGACCGCCGAGGCCGCTGTCCAGGCGATTCGTGAGATCGCGGTGGAGTTCGGGGCGAGCATGTCCGTCACGGACGACACCGGCGCGGACCAGGCCTCGCGGTGCACGTCGGCCGAGCTGTTCACCGTGTTCGGTCCCGCCGGCTCGCTGCCGCACGAGGCGTTCGTGGAGCCGGCGGGGTCGCCCGCCGTGAGCGTCCGGCTGTCCCCCGAGGACGATGCCAGGATCACCGTCGAGTGGGTGGAGTTCCACGACGTACCACGGGACTCCGTCCCCCCGGTTCCTCAAGTCCGTCCACGGCGGGCTCGCCACCACCAAGGGGCGGCTGTTCCCGCCCGGCCGGTGGCTCATCGTGCCGCTGCCCGGGGACGAGACCTACAAGGAGCCGATCCTGGACTCCAACCTCACGCCCTGGCCGGCCCTTAGCGCGCGGCGCCAGGTCCCCGGACGTACCCGGTGACCAGGTGGGCGGGGCCGAAGCCGAAGTGCGCTGCTCGGGAGGGTGTCGCGGCTGACGCCGGTGTACATGCAGACGGTGGGCCCAGGCCGTCCAGGCGGTGGTGGGTGGGCGGTGCGGGTGCGGCCGGCCTCGTCCTGAAGGGTCCGGCCGCACAGGTTCGCCGTGGGGCGGTGCCCGCCTTCCCTCCGTACCAAAACGCCCGCGGGGGCGGTGCACACTCCTTCTGAGTGCTCCCACGGGTGACGGCGCTATTGATGCTCTTTCACCTTGTTTATGGAAACGTCCCGGTCATGGCAGAGATGTCTCATGGTGCCCACGCCCAGCCGCCGACGCGCGGACAGCGGTGGTCCGAGTTCCGGCAGTCACCGTTGTGGCCGGCCATCGTGCTGGTGCTCATCCTGGCGGCTGCGGCCGGTCTCTTCGCCGGCTCGTACACCTATTCCATGGCCGATCCGACGCCGCGCTCGATCCCCACGGCCGTGGTCGGCTCGTACGAACAGGCCCGCGGGCAGGCCTTTCTGGACGCCCTGGAGAAGGCGTTGAACGCGTCCGTGAAAGTGCACACGTACGACAGTGCCGCCGAGGCTCGTCAGGCCATGGACGACCAAGAGGTCTTCGCGATCTTCGATATCCGCGACGACGGGAGGACCGCGGTCCTTGACCTGTCGGGTGCCTCCGGGGCCTCGGTCGCGGAGGTGCTGGCCGACACGGCGCCGACCGTGGGGGAGGAAACCGGCGTCGAGGTCACCGTCCAGGACCTCAATCCGCTGCAGGAGGGCGACCCGCGCGGACTGGCGATCTTCTACATCTCGCTGGCCGCCGTCATCATCGGCTTCGTCGGGGCGATCCAGCTCAGCGTGCACGCACGGTCCCTGACGCCTTTCGAGCGCATCCTGTTCACCCTCGCCTACGCGCTGCTCGGCGGATTCGCCATCGCCGCGACTGTGGACTGGCTGCTCGGCGCGCTCGACCTGCCGTTCGTGGAGTCGTGGCTGATCCTGGCGCTCACCCTGTTCGCCAGCGGCATGGTCTTCACCATGTTCAACACCCTGTTCGGGCGTTGGGCGATGCTGCCGACGTGGGGGCTGATGATCCTGCTGGGCAACCCCTCGTCCGGCGGCGCGGTGTCCTGGCCGCTGCTGCCGTCACCGCTGGGCGAGATCGGCAAGTGGCTGCCGCCCGGTGCCTCGGTCAACGCTCAGCACACGGCGGTGTACTTCCAGGGGCACCAGCACGCGTTCCCGTTCCTGGTGCTGGGCGGATGGGCCATGCTGTCGTGTGCGGTCTTCTGGATCTGGCGGCACCGGCATCCCGGCGGTCGCGAGCGCCGTCCGGCGCACGTCGAGTCGTAACGGCCCCGGTCCCCCTGCCGTCGGCTGCGCCGCGCGGCGGGCCGTCCGGAGGGCGAACTGCGGCCGGAGTCAACCAGGTCCACGCCGAGCCGGTCCCGGTGGGACGTTCCGGATGGGCATGCCCGACGAGGAACTGGTCGCCGTTCGCGCCGTCGAGCGGATGAACGACACCGATGACGACCTCGAAGCGTTCCTCGCCGGTGCCGCCCGGGCCCGGCCGGTGCGAGAAGTACGGGTCGAGCCGTTCCTGATCGCCCGGCATCCGCTCAAAGCGGCGCAAGTACGGCGCTGGCTGCCCGAGTACGAGGACAGCTTCGCCGAATCGGATTCGAGAACGGCCCGGCTCGAGGACGACCTGCTCGAAGTATTGCCGTTCCGGCTGCCCGGTGAGGCGGAGTGGGAGTACGCGGCCCGGGCGGGCACGGCCACCCTGACCTTCCGCGGGAACGGGAGGCCGGACGAGGACCAGGTGCTCGACGACTTCTCCGACGAGGAGCGCACCGCCGCGGCCGGGAACGTCTTCGGGCCGGCCGCGACGGGGCCGGCGAACGAGATCTGCGCCGACGGGGGGATCCCGCACTTCACGAACGCACCGGCGGCCGTACGCCCTCGCACCGGGGACGGCCCGCGGGTGGTGCGCGGAGGCGGCGGCGACCTCTCTCCGTGGCAGGGCCGCGACGAATGGCTGCTGTTGCTCTCCGCCACCCGCGACGTGTTCCCGGACTTCACCGCGATCCGCCCGGTCGCACCCGTGCCGACCGGTCAGGAACATGCCGAGCACGGAGGCAACACGTGGACAGGACGCGCGCTCCGGGGGCTCCGGCACAGCGGCAGGCCCCCTACCGGCGGAAGAACCGCGGACAGGGGGCCTGTGGGTGCGGGCTCACTTCTTCTTGCCCCGGGTCCGGCCGGGCATCTTGGTGAGCTGGGACTTCGCTGGTCAAGGGCAGTGGGCTCGTGCGCCTGGTGGTCGTCATCGGTCGTCATCGGCCACCGCCGGGCGTCCTGGGACAGCCCGGGGACGCCCGGTCGGCAGGTAGGTCGAGTCGCCTTGCCGGTGTGCGCGGCCAGGGCGCGCCCACCATCAGGCGTAACGCTCTGGGGAGGGGCTGTGGGAGCCAAGACGGGATGGCCGGTGCAGGCAGTACGGCTGTGCTCCCGGTCGGCCGACGGCGTCGGCGTCGGGCATCCCGAAGAGGAACTCGATGACGACGGCTCCGGCCAGTGACCCGACGTCGGTTCGATCCCGTCGTCGATCGACTCCGTGAATGACCAGCCGGTGACAACCAGCACGAGCCAACCGCCGACCAGTCACCCCTTCGTGCGCCTGCTCACCACGCCCCCGTCCGAAGCCCCACGGCAAGGAGCAAGTCTGCCGGCCGAACGACATCGCACGCGGTGGGTTCCGCGCAGGGCGTTCACCGTGAGGGTGGAGCCATGAGCGACCGGTGGCTCTGGGACACTACGTCTCGGGCTCGCGTGCGGTACTGGGCTCGAGCCCCCGTCGACAGGGCCCCGGAGCGGGCGGGCTCGCGCGGGTTCGGCCCGCCTGCCCCGGGGAGGGAGTCATCCGCCGGCGACGATCTCGTTCACGATCCACGCGCCGAGCTCTTCGGTCATGGTGGTGTGTCCCTCGTTGCGGCCGGCGGCGACGAAGGCGTCGAGCTCGCTGTTGTCGGGCGTGATCGGCTGGTAGAGCGCCTTCGGGTCGCTGATGTCACCGGCGGCGAGGGCGCTGATGGCCGGGATGAAGCAGGACGTCGTGATGACGTCCGGGTCCACCTCGTTGCCGAGGAGGCGCGCGAGGAGGGCGACCAGGCCGAAGCTTCCGGGGTCGCCCTGGGGTGACGGCGCGGCGAACAGGCCGCCGGGAGCGCCGTCGATGTCGGGCAGCCCTCCCGTGGTGACCGGGATCGTTTCGCCGCCCTTCTTCTGCAGGCGGGCGACCTCCTGGTCGCCCTGCGCCTGGGTCTTGAGCCATGTGTCGACGAGCGTCTCGCCGTTGGCCCGTACCGCTGTCACGTCGGGCTTGAGGCCGTTGCCCGTGCCGGTGTCCACGCCATTGGCGACGCCGATCCTGCGGACGGCCCGCGGCCAGCCGCCGAGCTCTTCGAGGGCCCGGAGGAACTCCGCCCGCTCCGGTGCCTCCTTCACGGTGCCGCCGACCTTCTCGAGGTGCCAGCGTGCCATCTGCCGGGCGGCGGGGCTGTTGAGCAGTCCGGAGAACTGGCGCAGTTTCTCCCCCACGACGGGAGCCTCTCCCCAGTGGTCCGCCGCGAAGTGGGTGAACGCCTGAAGGGAGACGGGCAGCCACGCGCCCTGGTGCGGGGTGTCGTACGAGATGTACAGGGACGTCTCGTGGTCGGGAAGGGCGGGGTCCCGCTCCATCCTGGCCAGCGCGTAGCGGGTGATCAGTCCGCCCATGCTGAATCCGCCCACGACCAGCTTCGACCGGCCCACCCGCTCGCTGACGGCCCGGCGGACGCAGTCGATGACGGTGTCGGCGTTCTCCGTGATCGACGCCGTGCGGTCGTCGTAGCCGAGGATGATCACGTCCCGGCCGGTCGCGTGGAGCTCGGAGACGAAACGGTGGTCGCCGTTCTCCTCCAGGCCGTGCCAGAGCTGGTCCAGGTTGCTCGACCCGCCCGAGAACCCGTCGGAGAGGATGACCGGCCGGATGAGCTGTCTGCGGTTCAGCGGGCTGTAGTAGACCCAGGCCGTCCCGCCGGGAAGGGACCATTCGTCGTGGGGTTCCGGCGCGGGGGGAAACGAGGTGCGAGCCCCAGGGGCCGCGGGGCCCCAGAGGTCGACGACAGGGGCGCTCATGATCAGTTGACTCCTTGGAGGGGTGTGCGGGTTCGCTGAACGGCTGACCGCACCGCGCACTGCACCCCGTGAAGCGAAACCGTCGCAGAGGGTAGTGGTCGCGCGGGTTCAACGGACCACTGCCATGGCGGTGGCAGCGATCCGGCCTCTCGTCAGCCTTCCCGTTCGCCGCACCGGCACCAGCAGCTATCAGAGAAGTCCCGTGGCCCGACGACGCGCACACCTGTACGCACCGGATCTCACCACAACGCCGGGTGGTACACGGCGCACGTTCCACAGCGTCCGCATACACGCGCGCTCACAGCGTGCCCATCGCGCGCCCCGGAGCGCGAACCGTTGCGCCGGACGGATGAACCCCTGCCGCAAGCGGAACCCCGGCCGCAGGAGCCCGTCCAGGCGTCGCATCAGGCGTTCAGGCCCCGGGCTGCGGCCGCGTCTCCGCTGATGCCCACCGTCACCGTGTCGGGCAGGAGCCGGCGCAGGTGCTCGACACGGGCCCGGGCTTGCTCCGGGTCGTCGGGGATGCCGAAGTCGTGGCCGTCGGCGATCCAGGTCCGCCATTCGGCGTCGTCCAGGGTGGCGTCCCAGGGCTGGATGAACATCGCGGGGGTCCTTCCGTGAGGAGCTCAGGGTGCTCAGCTGAGGGCGAGGAGGCCGACGGCGACGGCGGCGAGCATCCGGTCAACGCCGGGCAGACCGCGACGTTCGACGGCGACGCCCCCCACACCTACCGCGGCTCGGGCACCGGGACATGCCACCTGATCATGACCGTTCACATTCCGCCCGGTCCTGGCACGGCGGCCTGATCAGGACGTCACCAGGCAGTGCGAGGCTCAACGCCGTGCTCGGTGAAGAGTGTGCCGCGGTTGCCCTTGCGCTGTTCCGTCGTTTCGCGGTCCGGGCCCGAGAGCCGAGCCGGCGGGAGCCGCCGACAGCCTGTCTGCGCTTCTCCTGGTGCACCGCGAACAGGAACGCCCTCTCGAGCCGGTTCCTCGGGCAGCGTGACGACGCGCGGGACATGCGGTGCGAGGCTCGCCCGGCCGTCGTGGACGCAGCAGTCCCGTACGTTCGCCGAAGTGCGTCCCCTGATCCCTGGCCGGGGCTGTCGCCCGGGGATCATCAGCGGCGCCACACGATCGCATGACGTACCCACTGGCTGATCGATTCGGTTCCGGGTCCTCCCGTTGCGGCCTTCCCTCCCGGGTTGGTGTCCGGGTGCTCCCTCACGGCCCTCCGGGTGCCGTCTGCTGGGGGGCGGTGGGCGGCGTGTCGGGGAGCAGGCGGGTGAGGTCGAAGGTGGCGGGGTGCAGGTCGGCGGCCAGGAGCAGCAGGCGCAGCGGCTGGCGGCGCAGTCCCGTCGCGGTCGTGCGGCGGTCCGGGACGTCGGACGGGCGGGGGGTGAAGAGGAGGTGGAGGCCGGCGGTGTCCATGAAGGCCGTGTGGTTCAGGTCCCACATGAGGTCGGTCACGTGTGCCGGCAGGGCGTCGGCGGCGGCGCGCAGCGGGGGCAGGGCGTCGAAGTCGATGTCCCCGTACGGGGTGATGCGTGCGGACGTACCGTCGATGACGGTGGTGATGTTCACGGCGGGCGCGCCCCCTTCCGGGGGTTGATGAGCCCAAAGACGAAGCACCCCGGGGAGAGGGGTGAACGACGATGGCAGGGGCCGGGTGCCCGGGATGGGGGCAACGCCCGGCTCCCCGAAGGCCGGCACTGGAGGGTGTCGGCCGGTCTCGTTGTCCGTCCACCGTCGCACACTGCCGCGCGTGACCGCGACTCCCCGTCGGGGAAATGTTGCGTGGCGGAGCCGGAGGGACGACGCCGGGGCGCGGGCAGGCGAGGCCCGTGCGTCGGCGCCGGAAAAGGCCGCGGCACAGGCCGGCGAACTCGAGCGGGCGGCGAGAGTGTCACGCCGGGGGCCGGATCCTCTACAGGGGCGGGTGTCCGGTGAGGCCGCCGCCGGGGTCGTCGGCCAGGGCGAGGCGGGCGGTGATGCGTTTGCCCACCGGCTCACGCCGGGCCTCGAAACCCTGGGCGACGGCCATGACGATCTCCAGGCCGTGCTGGCCGACCCGGCCGGCGTCCGCGGCCCGGGCGATCGGCAGCACCGGATCGGAGTCCCACACCGACACCTCCACCGTGTCACCGGCGATGCGCAGGTCCATCAGCGCCGGACCGGGAGCGTACTTACGGGCGTTGGTGACCAGCTCACTGACCACCAACTGCGTCACATCCATCGCACGCGGGGAGACCGGCAGGCCGTACTCGGCCTGCACCCGGACAAGAAAGCCGACGGCCAGGTGACGGGCCTGAGCGATACCCGCCCCGTCCCCGTCCAACACGAGCGTGGCCTGTATGACCTTCTCCTCCGGCGTAGCGCCGTCCCCGCCCACGGGCACTGCTGCCATCCCCGCCGCCTCCACTGCCCCGTTCACCACCCAGCGCGCATACCCGCCCGTGCGCGGCATACACCCCGTGCCCCTCCCCCGACTGCCCGCACCGTCAAGGCCCTTGCCCGCCCCGTGCAGGGCGGCACCGCAGGCACGGTCCGATGTGCCAGTATCACCCATATGGCCGAGGAACATATGACAGACGCACAACCCACCGAGCAGGCGCCGCATCCTGGCAGCGGGCTCTCGGTCACCGCCACCACCGCCCACGACGCACGCGTCCTGACGCTGGCCGGCGAAATCGACCACGACACCGGCGAAACGCTCCGCCAGGCACTGGCCCCCTCCCTCACCGGCCGGCCCCGCGTCGTGGCCGACCTGCGGCAGGTCACCTTCATGGACTCCAGCGGCATCAACATCCTCCTCACCGCCCACCACACCGCCACCGCGGCAGGCGGCTGGCTACGACTGGCCGCGCCCACCCCCGCCGTACTGCGCACCCTGCAGATCGTCGGCATCGACGAGATCATCGACTGCCACCCCACCCTGCAAGGCGCCCTCAACGGCTGACCGAAGCCTTCACACGCCGGGCCACCGGCCGACCCGGACCCGGGAATGCCTGTTGCGAGGCACCGGGTCGCGGTTTCGCGACCGATGACCCCTCTGCCGCCGTCATGACCTACCGTCACCACCGAATGTGCGACAGAACCGATCGTTGAACGGCACCCGCGCGACTGGTACCCCGAGCGTGACCTCCTGCCCGGCAGCGGCTCCCCGGCACCAGGACGGGCATCGTCAACCGAGCGGACCCGGGCAAGGTGCTTGTCGGCCGGGCCGACGGAACGGTCGGCATGGCGGTCCCACCCATGGGCCTTCGTCAACGCCGACTGCGCCACCTGCGCCGAATCGGCCGCCCAGGGCACCACGACGGCCACGCGGCATAGACGGGCCATGGCTTCCGCGGCCATCGCGCGACCGGCCGAGGGCACCGTGCCGGGACCGGAGTCAGAGGCGGGCGAGTTCGGCGGCGCCGAAGGAGACGTCGAAACGGTCGCACCAGATGCTGACGCTGGTGTACCGAGTCGGGTCGACGTCTTCGGGCAGGGCGTAGTTCTGGCTGCCCTTGTTGCCCTTGAGCCTGCCGAGGCTGACATATTGCCCGTCGTCGAAGACGTGCCAGCCGGCCTTCCCTTCCTTCACCGGTGCGTCGGTGAGCCACACGCGCAGATCGGGGCCGTTGCTGGTGTCGAGGTTCTCCAGCCGGACGATGCGGGAGCCGTCGGCAAGCCGTACGAGCTTCACCGTGCCCGATGTCGCGTGCTCGTGGCTGATCAGCTCACCGCTCGCCAGTGTCCGCGGCCCGGCCGACGTGGTGGACGTCGGGGAGGACACCGCCGCGGGAGGAGCGGAGGCTGCCGCCGACGGGGGCAGCGCCTCCTCGACGGTCTCGTCCTGCCACAGCTTCCATGGTTGGAACCAGTACAGCCCGAAGCCGCCTCCGACGACCGCGGCCACCAGCACCGTGATGACCAACGACCGTGCCGGCACCTTCCGTACGCGTCCCATCTCTGCTTCGCCTCCTGGGGGTTCGTCCGTCCTGCCCCATTCAACGGAAGCTGGCGGCGGTCCCACACCCCGCAGGTGATGACGAAATCCTTACGGCGCACCGTCCCACTCAGCGGTGTTCGGGGTTGTCCGCCTCCGGCCGGCAGCCGGCGTCCCATTCCGACCGCTGGTTTCCGTACGCCGGGATACCTCCCGCGCGTTTGAGCAGGGCTGCCAGGTGCATCAGGTTCCAGGTCATGAAGGAGGTGTTGCGGTTGGTGAAGTCATTGCCTGGCCCGCCCGAACCGGGGTCCAGGTACGAGGGACCAGGCCCGGCCGCGCCGATCCAGCCCGCGTCCGCCTGCGGAGGGATCGTGTAGCCCAGGTGCTGCAGGCTGTAGAGGACGTTCATGGCACAGTGTTTGACGCCGTCCTCGTTACCGGTGATCAGACACCCTCCGACCCGCCCGTAATAGGCGTACTGTCCCTGGTCGTTGAGCAAGCTCGAGCAGCTGTACAGGCGCTCGATGACCTGCTTGGTGACGGAGCTGTTGTCGCCGAGCCAGATGGGCCCGGCCAGGACCAGGATGTCCGCGGCCATCACCTTCTCGTACAGCGTGGGCCAGGCGTCGGTGGCGAAGCCGTGCTCGGTCATGTCCGGGTAGACGCCTGGTGCGATGTCCTGGTCGACCGCGCGGACGAGCTCCGTGGTCACCCCCCGCGCTTCCATGATCGCCCGACTCCTGTCGATGAGCCCCTGGGTGTGGCTGAGCCGGGGGGACGGCTTGAGCGTGCAGTTGATGAAGAGCGCGTGCAGGTCGTCGTAGCGGTAGCCGTCCTCGGTGGACGGGGCGGGCGGTACTGCCATGGCGGACTCCCGGGAAGGAAGGCGGACAGATTCGGGAGGCGGCACTGCGCGCCGCCCCGACGGCAGCGTCTCGCGGAAAAAGCGAATTGTCCTGTTTCGGTGCACGGCCGCACAGCACCCGTACCTGGCGTCGGGCCACTCGCCGTGCGCCCACCATCCCCGTCGAGGATCCTGGTCGCAGCGCCAAGGACTCACCTCCCCCGTCCCCGGCCTGGCGAGGCAGGGCAAGGCAAGGCAGCACGATGACGATCGACGTGCGGGCGGAGCGCGTGATCCCGCTCCCGTCCGAGCAGACGGCCCGTCGCGCCATGGACCGGCGCCGTGACACCGAGTGGACCCAGGGCATCCGCACCGCGGGGCCGACCCGGGAGGCGGACGAGGGCGGCTTCGGCGTGGGCGCCGAAATCACCCGTCCAGCGGATTCCCCCGGTCGGCACATCGACGCCGAGGCGGCGGAGGTACGTCTCGCGCAACGACCCCGGCACAGCCGTACTGCTCACCTTCCCCGGCCTGGCCGCCGGCCTGACCTGCCACAAGAAGCTCGCGAAACCTGCCACGCGAGACACCCTCTTGGCGGCCTGGGACTACGACGGCGATCTGCACTGCGCTCTGTTCACCGGGACCGGTGTGAGTGATGGCCGGATCGGCCATTTCGAACTCAGCAAGACCCGCATGGTTCCGGGAGGAACCCCCTCGGCGCCTGTGTCACCGACTCCGGGCCCCGCAGCCGTGACGGTGGTTGTCGTGGTCTCCCGGCTGGGGAGTACCGGCGCGCGGATCAGTTGTCACCGCGACACAGCAAGCTGTCGAGCGACATCATGAGTTCAGGTTCAGCAGCTCAAAGAATCCCACCGGACGGAATTGTTCGTCGCACGAGAGGGGTCTGGGTACGCCATCCGGCTCAGCGGTCGCAGGCCGCGGTGGCAAACCCCGCAAGCGGCTGCGATGATTCTGACGAGTGGGATCACGCAGGCGTAAGGTCATCACAACACGGCCATATCAACCTTTCTTCCTGCAGCATGCAAGACACGGACGGGAAGTACCAAAGAATGTTGCGCCGATGCCGACATACCGTGTGACAGCACCCTCGCCGATGATCGCCAACTCTCACCGGACACAGCGGCAACTCCGTCAGCGAGCGGCACTTCCCTCCGGATGGGCGAGACCAGGCGGACCCGCGGTCGTCCACTGAATGCCATCCACCGCGCCCTACAGGCGAATCCTCGGAAAGGTTCAGATATGGCGGTTTGCGTTCATTACATCGAACTACGCCCCGAGGCGGAAGAGGACGAATTCAATGAATTCGTCACCGAAGAGCTTCTCCCTCTTGCGCGAACCTTCACGGACCGCAGGGCGGGATTGCACGCGGATCGGCATTTGTTCGTCAAGGGAAGCACCGAAAAGCGAACCTACTTGTGGATTATCGAGTGGACTCACCCGGGGGGCGAGAGCAATGATTCGTTCGTCGCATCTGTCGGGCCGAACCTAAAAGCAAAACTAGACACCTTCGCTTTGCACACATTCAAGCTCTACGCCGTCATGGCGCGGTCCGGTAATGATTCCATCGTGACACCGACGCTCGATGTTCCCGACGAACTCAGGGATCCGCGAGGTTGGCTCGGCGAAGACGTCTGGGATGTGGTGTGAACATACCGCCGGGGGTTTGCCGGCCTCGATCTTTCGCCAGGGTCCGCCGACCGAGTCGGTGGGCCCTTCTGCCTTGCGGGGCTGGTGGTGGGCAGGCCGGCGGCCCTGCTGTCGCGTCGGCTGGGAGCCGGGTTCCACTGCCCGGGCCCGCAGTCGGCGACGGAGCTCGAGTCCGGTGATCGGCCGGGGTCCAGGCCGAGGCGGGGACCTTCAGCACGTGTTCGTGGATCGCTTCGGCGATCACCACTCCGACCGAGCAGGAGAGCCATCGTCCTCGCCTGGCGAGCCAGGACACGAAGTCGTGGGTGCCGCCGGCGAAGTCCGTGCGGATCAGCGTCTGCCGCCCTCGCCCGTACTTCCTCGGCAGCTGGGCGGTGGTGGTGTGGTCGGCTGCCGTGCCGAAGCCCGCGTTCCCTGGCCGCAGGAGGGCGGCGGCGGGTTCACCGGTTCCGCCCGGTCCGTGGTCGAGGAAGGCCGTCAGCGGGTGATGGCCGTAGGTCTTCTTCCAGGCCGCGGCCGCGTCCTCCTCGTCGGAGTGGGCGATCACGAGGACACCGTCGAGATCGACGACGACCTGGACGTCGGTGTCCGGGGCGTTCTCGCCGGCCAACGACCGGAGCCGAGTACGGACTTCGGGGCGTGCGGACCGAACGGCCCGCCCCGGAAGACGACCTGGCGGCTGTCGTCCTGGACACGGACATGGGAACAGGACCCGATAAGGTGCCTCACCTGGGAAGTGCCTCCGGCAGCGGCAGGAACAAGGACCTCGACAACCCTCGTTCTTGCTGGTCGGAGACGTTTTCTGTTTTCCTGCCCGCCTGCCGGACAACCCGCTCCATGAAGGCGCGAGGTCAGGCGCAGGCGCTCGCCGGAACGCGAGCGGAGCACCATCGGGGCCCCGGAAAACGCCAGGACGCCCTGCAGCACACACACGGCCAGGCCATGCCCCAAGTGGTGATCAAGGGTCTCGGGTGCTGTACTGGATCAAGAACCAATGAGTACCCAGAGCCTCTCGAACCCCTTGGAACCGCCGAACACCGCCGATGCCGGCTGCTGATTTCGGAAGGTGGGACGAGGATGGCAGTACCTCAGTGGCGAAAACTCGTTGATCACATCCAGAGTGTCCCCGAGGGTGTCCATGAGACGAATCCTCCCGGGACCGGCTACAACAACCGGACGCGGTTCGGAAAACGGACGGCAGCACCGCGGCCGCGGCCAAGGAGGCATGCCGGATCCTCGGCGTGCCGCAGACCCACTGGGTGCCGGGCATCCTGGTTGCCGCCAGGCGCGAGTCTTCCTACAACTTCAACGCGGTCAACGCCTGGGACAGCAACGCCGTCGGTCCCAGGCAGGGCGACGGCCATCCACTCAACTGCTCGCGCGGCGTCCTCCAGGTCATCCCGCCGACGTTCGCCGCGTACCACCACCCCGGCACCTCGAACGCGATCTACGACGGCGTCGCCAACATCTGCGCCGCCATGCATTACGTGATGGTCCGGTACGGCGTCTACCGGGACGGATCGAACCTCGCAGGCCGCGTCCGCCAGTTCGACCCCACCCGTCGACCCGGCGGTTACTGATCACCAGCCGACGAAGGAATGTTCCTCATGTCCAAGTCCGTACTCCTGTCCCAGGTCAAACCCGGCGCGCACAACGACAGCGTCCTGGTCGTCCAGAAGGCCTTGGCAACGGCCGTGGGACTCGACTTCAGCTCGGGCCCCGGAGTCTTCGGCCGACTCACCCAGGACGCGTACGCCAAATGGCAGCGCCACCTCGGCTTCTCGGGCGCGCAGGCGGACGGAATCCCGGGAGAGGTGTCGCTCAAGAAGCTCGGCGACCGCTTCGGTTTCAAGGTCAGCCTCGACGGCCACCAGCCCCCGGGCACTTCGGGCGGCCGGGTGGCCTCCCCGGTGCCCGAGCACCACGTCACCTACGCCTTCGGGGTCAAGAACCCACGCTACAAGGCCGGTTACCACACCGGGAACGACTACGCCGCGCCGGAGGGGGCCCCGGTGGTCGCCGTCCGCAACGGCACGGTCCGGTGGTCGAACGCCAACGGGGGCGCGTACGGCCACTGGATCGGCCTTCAAGGCGACAACGGCCGGGTCTACGTCTACTGCCACCTGTCGCAGCAAGGCGTCCGGCCGGGCCAGTCGGTCAAGGCGGGCCAGAGGATCGGCAAAGTCGGCAGGACCGGCAACGTCACCGGCCCGCACCTCCACTTCGAGGACCACCCGGCGGGCCCGTTCGTCTACGCCCAGTGCCGCAAGCCGTCATGGTGAGCAGCCCACGGGAAACGGCCAACGGTGATCCGCCTCTTCCCCGCGCGAAACCTGCCGGCTCTGTGGCGCGAGGGCGGACTCGACACACTCGTCTGTGTCCGCGCCCTGGCGCACAACGCGCACACCGCCAACGGTTGAGCGGACCGCGTCGGACTGCGGCAGTTCGTCCCGCTGCTGGTGCACACCGTGCTCTTCGACCATGACCACGCGGAACAAACCGTGAAAACGGCTCGAGCGGCGCCCGCGGGCGCCGCTCCAAGCGACATCGAGGGCGAGGAAAGCGAAAGAGCTTGTTTCAGAAAGGAGTTGAGAAGGAAGCCCCTTCATGGCCTCGCCGTGGGTAAGGCTAGCACTCAGCCCGGGATCAAGTCGCGCAGATTCTCAGGGGTGATGACCCGGGAGTCCGGGTGCAGTCCTTCGGGACGTTCGAGGCCGATGTACGTCACGGGTTCGTCCGGGACCGGCCCGCCGTCCCACAGTTCCACGGACGTGGTGTCGCGGGACATCAGGTCGATCAGGTACCGCACCGTCAGATGCTCGCGTTCCACGACGGCACGCACCACCTTGGACACCGACACCTGGTTCTCCTCGACCCGGTTGGCCGACGAGACGCCCTTCAGGTACAGGTGCAGCCACTTCGCGCGCCACCGGCCGTCGTCCTCGCGCCGGAACACCAGGGGCAGCGCCACTCGGCCCACCCCGCGAAGCTCCGACTTCATGCGTACCGTGCGCGGTTCGAACGGCCGGCCCCTCTGCTCACCGTCGCGCAGCATGAAACCGAAGAACGACTCCTCGACCTCCTCGAAGCCCTCGCCTGCGTAGATGTTGACCTGCGGAACGATGAATGTGCCGCGTACCCGGTCCAGGGACAGGTCGATGAATTCCGAGGCCCCGTCGGGTGCTTCGGTGACATCGCCCGAGTGTGTGCCCCCGACGGCCTTGAGGGACGTGTAGGAGAGCCAGGAGTCGGTGCTGTAATCGGTGTGGAAAAGCAGCGCCGAGAGGTCGTAGTCGGTCCGGTGCCCGGTCTCCTTCCAGTACACGAAGAAGCGCAGTCGTTCGCCGTCGACCGCCGAGAGCGAGCCTCGCGGCAGTACGCCGAGCCCGGTCGCGGTCGCCCTGCCGCTGAGCGGGAGAGCCACGTCGAGGATGTCGGGGCCGAGCAGCAGCCGGCCCGGTGCCGGGAGCCTGCGGCGCATCTCGGCGTCGAGGGCGGCGATCAGACGATCGCGGTCGGCGGCGGGGACCGGCCGCCGGGCGTCGGGGGCGACCCAGCCGCGGCCCCGGCGGTTGACGAAGATCCGGGGTTCGCCGGTCTCCCGCTCCCGGTTCTGGAAGTGCTCGCGGATCGAGAGCACGACCCGGCCGGAGACCTCCGGAGCGACCCGCGCCGCGGCGGCCACCACCGCGTCCCGCTGCTCCTGGTCGGCGGCGACACGCAGCAGGAGGTCCAGGGCGCGGAACAGTTTGCCGGGCGCGGACTTCAGCAGTCGTACCGCGCCGAGGACGTCGAACTCGTCGAGCAGCTCCTCGACACGGCTGTCGAAGGACCGTGCCTCCTTCTCGCCCCGCGCCACGGCGAACACATCGGCGGCGTGCGGCCAGCGCGGGTACTCGTGCGGGTGCAGTCGCTCACCGAGCCGCTTGAAGGGCTCGCGGTGCGCGTGCACATCGGCCAGTTTGGCGGGGTTCGCCGCGACCACGGCGTCGAGGCCCGCGAGCAGCGCACGGCGGGCCGGCCGCGGGAGAGCCCGGAACCGGGTCGGCTCCTGCAGCGTCACGTCGCCGCCCGACAGCGCGCAGGCCAGCCGCAGCACATCGGTGACGGTGTCCAGCAGGAGGTCCGCGCCGACGGCGAGACGGGCCTTGTTGACGACCGCCCGGTTCTCCCTGACCGGGATCGACTCCGGCTGGGGGCCGAGCGCGCACCGTTCGGCGAGGATCCCGAGGTCGCGCAGGTGGTCCTCGCCCAGTGGCGTCGTGCTGCCCGCCAAGGCCAGGTACAGGTCCGTGAGTTCGTCGTCCAGGTCCCGCCCGAGGTGCAGGACGGTCACCCGGTCGCCCGCCGAGGCGATCAGCTCGTCCTGCGCCGCGAGCATCTCCTCGTAGGTGTGCTGGTAGCGGCCGTATGTGGGGAGGCTGAGCAGGTCCAGCACCCCGCGTGCCAGCTGCGTCAGCACGTTCTCCCGCGACGTGTCGTCGACGAGCGCCTGCGTCACACATCGCATCCAGAACTCTTCGGTGTCCGGTACGTTCGCCGGAAAGTCGATGAAGTACGCGTTGTGCCGGACGTGGTCGCCCACCATCTCGCTCACGGTGCGCAGCGTCCGCCTGGCGGTGTGCACGACCGCGGCCCCGGACAGCCCGGACAGCCGCTCCAGCAGCTTCGCCGAGAGTTTGAAGCCCACGGATGCCAACGCCGCGTCGAACTGCCGCGCGGCGGTGGCTCCTTCGCCCGCGGAGCCCTGGGGGGAGGGAAGGCGGTGGGTGTGCCGGATGACCAGCGATTCGGGACTGTGCGCCATTCGGGGATGATCGCAGAGGTGTGCGAGGCGGTGCACAGGAGTTTCCGTGTGTGCTCCGACGTCATGATCCCACCCGTTCCCCGGGTCCTGATCCGGTTGAGCGCGAGCGAGATCCGCTGCCTGTCGAGCAGGTTCGTTCGCACCGCCCGGTACGGAGCCGGTCACTTCCTGCGCCGGCGTCGCCGTTCCGGCCGCGTGCCGCACCATCGGCCGGCGGGTCCTCGGCGGCGTGCTGCTGCGCGTCCCGTTGATCGAGGTCGTGCTTCCGGGGGCACCGTCCTCAGCGTCCAGGACGGTGCGGAGCCGCTGCCGCGCGGCGCCCCGGTGGCGCCGGTCGGCACCCTCGGCCAAGGTGCCCCGCTGTTCGTCCGGCCCGGTCCGCTCGCCAAGGTCCTTGTCCGCAGCCCCGTCCGACCCGTGGCGAGCACCGCCGGCCCGGCAGGGTGCCGGAGACACGGCGAGCCGCCCTGCGGCGTCGCGTTCTTCGAGGGCCGGCGCCTTTCCGTGTGTGAGTCGGCGAAGTCGGCCGTGTGCGCCCCGTACGAGCCCCGGACAGGAAGAGTGACGCAGGCCATAGCGACACACTGTCCGATCGGTCAGTTCTGACCGATCGGACAGTTATGGTTGGGCCATGGCACGCTCCGCCTCCGCCATGCGCGGTCAGATCCTGGAGTCGGCACTGCGACTGTTCGCCGTGCACGGCTTCCGCGGCACCTCGTTGCAGGACATCGCCTCTGACGTGGGCTGCTCGAAGGCGTCACTCCTCTACCACTTCGCCGGCAAGGAGAAGATCTTCACCGAACTGCTGACCCCGGCTCAGGACGCCCTCGCCGCGCTGCTCGACCGCGTGGCCGGGCTGGAGGGCGGCCGGCTGGTGGAGGAGACCGTCGTCGGATACGTCGGCCTGACGCTGCGGTTCCGCCGCGAGATCCGGCTCCTCTTCGAGGACATCGCCGAGATGTCCTGCCACCAGGACCTCAACGTCATCGAGTTGGCGGACCGGTTGCTGGACGCGCTGGCCGGCCGCTCGCAGCACCCGCCGGCCCGGGTGGCGGCGTGGATGGTGCTGGGCGGCGTCTTCATCACCGGCGCCACCGACGACGAGGTGGCGCCGGACGAGGTGCTGCGTGCCGAAATGATCCGCAGTGCGCTGCGGACGCTTGACCACACCCCCAGTTGACCCCTAACGGAAAGACCCCTCTTCCATGGCGACCTTGCTGTACCGGCTCGGGCGGTTCTCCTTCCGCAGAAGAGGCCGAATAGCCGCGGTCTGGCTGCTCCTGCTGATCCTGCTGGGTGTCGGAGCCGCCACCCTGATGGGCCCGACCAGCGACAAGTTCTCCATGCCGGGCACCGAGTCCCAGCGGGCGCTGGACGACCTCGACCGGCAGTTCCCTCAGGCCGGCGGGGCGACCGGCACCATCGTCGTCGCCGCGCCCGAGGGTGGGAAGCTGTCCCCCGCCGCGGTGGCACCCCTGGTGAAGGAAGCCTCCGGGATCGACGGCGTCACCGCCGCCATGGACCCCTTCCAGGCCGGCTCCGTCTCCCGGGACGGTCGCTACGCGCTGATCCAGGTGCAGTTCGACGAGGCCGCCGACGAGGTCACCGACGAGCAGAAGTCGGCCTACGAGGCCGTCGGCGCCGACACCGAGGGCCTGCGGATCGAGCACGGCGGCGAGGTCATGGGCGGTGAGGTGGAGGTCGGCTCCACCGAGGCGCTCGGCGTCCTGGTCGCCGCGGTGGTCCTGGTCGTCACCTTCGGCTCGCTGGTCGCCGCCGGCATGACCCTGCTGAACGCGCTGATCGGCGTCGCGGTCGGCATGGCCGGCCTCTTCTCCCTGACCGGTGTCATCGAACTGACCTCCACCGCCCCCATCCTGGCGCTGATGCTGGGCCTGGCCGTCGGCATCGACTACTCGCTCTTCATCACCTCCCGCTACCGCCAGTACCTCGCCGAGGGCCTCCGGCCCGAGGAGGCCGCCGGCCGCGCGACCGGCACCGCCGGCTCCGCCGTCGTCTTCGCCGGTGCCACCGTCGTCATCGCCCTGGCGGGCCTCTCCGTCGTCGGCATTCCCTTCCTGAGCGTGATGGGCCTGGCCGCGGCGGGCACCGTCGCCGTCGCCGTGCTGGTCGCCCTCACCCTGCTGCCGGCCTTCCTCTCCTTCGCCGGCGACAGGATCCTGCCCCGCAAGCAGCGCCACACGGGCCAAAAGCCCGCCGGGGAGGGCACCGTCACCGAGGGCTTCGGCTTCACCTGGGGCCGGCTCGTCACCAGGCTGCGCGTACCGCTCCTGGTCGTCGGCATCCTCGGCCTGGGCGCGCTCACCCTCCCGGCCCAGGACATGCGCATGGCCCTCCCGGACGCGGGCACCGCCGCCGAGGGCTCCCCCGCGCGAGAGGCGTACGACCTGACGTCCGAGGGCTTCGGCGAGGGCTTCAACGGCCGTCTCATCGCCGTCGTCAACGGTGAGGACGCGCAGTCCACCGGGGCTGCCGCCGAGAAGGCCACCGCACTCATCAAGGACACCGACGGCATCCTGGCCGTGGCCCCGCCGCAGCTGAACGAACAGGGCACCACCGCCCTGCTGGCCGTCATCCCCGAGGCCGGCCCGACCGCCGTCGCCACCGAGGACGCCGTCCACGACATCCGCGACCGGGTCGCGGACATCGAGGGCGCCGACATCGCCCTCACCGGCGCGACCGCCCTGGGCATCGACGTCTCGGAGAAGCTCGCCGACGCCCTGCCGGTGTATCTGCTCCTGGTGGTGGGCCTGTCCTTCCTGCTGCTCATGCTGGTCTTCCGGTCGGTCCTGGTACCGCTGAAGGCGGCCCTGGGCTTCCTGCTCACCGTGGGCGCGACCTTCGGCATCACCGTCGCCATCTTCCAGGAGGGCCACCTCGCCGGCCTGGTGGGCGTCGACACCCCCGGCCCGCTGGTGAGCTTCCTGCCGATCCTGCTCATCGGCATCCTGTTCGGCCTCGCCATGGACTACGAGGTCTTCCTCGTCTCCCGTATGCGCGAGGACTTCGTCCACGGCGCCGACCCGCAGGCGGCCATGGTCAGCGGCATGGGCCACAACGCCCGCGTCGTCACGGCCGCCGCGCTCATCATGACGTCCGTGTTCGGAGGCTTCGTCCTGCTGGACGACCCGATCATCAAATCCATCGGGTTCGCCCTCGCCGTCGGCGTGGTCGTCGACGCCTTCGTCGTCCGTATGGCGCTGGTCCCGGCGGTGATGTCACTGCTCGGCCGTGCCGCCTGGTGGCTGCCGGGGCCCGTCGACAAGGCCCTGCCCGACCTCGACATCGAGGGTGAGAAGCTGAACCGGCGGCTGGACGCGGAGACACGCGACGAAACCCCCGTCCCGGTCTGACCCGCGCCGGACCGCGACTCGGAGGACGGGGCCCGCACGGCGGTCCCCGTCCTTCCTCGCTCCCCCGCTTTCCTCACCCTTTCCGACCTCTCCGGGGAACGCGTCGTCTCCGTGATCCCGGATGAGTGGCCGGACCGGGAGATCGAACGCCGCGCCGGACGGCTGATCGCCCGCACCGCGGAAAGGGACGTCATCGGTGGGGGTGTGGAACACGGGTCACGTGTTCCTGGCGCACCGCAGGATCGCGTGCACGTCCTCCTCGAACCGCAGGCGCCGGACGGGCAGGCGCCGGTACCCGATCGGGAACGAGAAGGTGGATCGGGCTCCGGTGCGGTGTCCGACATCGACCATCACCGCTGTGTCCAGCCTGGGTGGCTGCCCGAGCAGGAGCGGGAGGACCCAACCCCATGTGCGCGAGTCGACCGCGTTCCCGTAGACCAGAGCGGCGCACCGGTTCGTTCCCAGCTTTTCCCGTAGGGCACCGGCGAAGGAGCGGGCGGACCGTGGACCGTCCCGGTCGACGTGCTTGTCCAGTTCGCCGGAGTCCACCTGCGCCACGACGGCGTCGTCGCCGTCACGAAGCGTGATCCATTGCAGCTGGACGCCCCTTCGACGGGTCCACATCCGGGGAGCGATCCGTACGACCGTCTCGAGGACATGGATGTAGTCCGCGCGCACGTGAGCCGGAAGAGAGCCGAGTTCGGCCAGGATCGCCTCGCCCCGCACCGCCATGCCCGCCCCCCAACACGGTGTGATCCTGATTGGCCGTAGGGTAACGCAGCCTGGATCCGGCAGCGCGTCGTATGGAGTGCGTCGGGTGGTCCGCAGGCAGCCGCGGATGTGCGCGGGCTGCGGCCGGGTCGTGCGTGGCGCCGGGCAGCGCGGGTGAGGCCCACGGCAGGCGCCCGAACAGGCCCGTGCGGACTTGGACGTTCGTCCCGTGCCGCCTTGCGCGCGGAGCGACGGACGGCCGCGACACCGAGCCCGGTGGCAGGCCGCGCACAGGTGTCGCCGTACCGCGGGTGGGCCAGGGTCTGCTGCCCGGCCGTCGCCACCGGGTGCCGGCCTCCCGCCGCCGGCTCCCCTCTGCCTGCAGGCACGACAGCTACACCACACTCACCCTTCTTTCTCGTCCTCTTGACGATAAGAAAGTCACCCATTATCGTCAATGGGACGAGAAAGAAGGGGATCCCATGGCCGACATCACCCGGCGTCTGGGCTGGCGCCACCTGCGTTCCACGCCCACGGCCCACATCCGTCACCACCGCGGCGGCAAGCTGGTGCACGACGGGCCAGGACTCGGCTTCTGGTTCCGCCCGTTGGCCGCAGCGCTCTCCGAGGTGCCGGTCGAGGACCGGGAGCTGGCCATGACCTTCCGCGCCCGTACCGCCGACTTCCAGGACGTGTCGGTACAGGCGACCGTCACCTACCGGATCGGCGACCCGGCACTCGCCGCGGCCCGCCTGGACTTCTCCGTCGACCCCGACACCGGAGCCTGGCGCGGGGCCCCGCTGGAGCAACTGGGCACACTGCTCACCGAGACGGCCCAGCAGCACGCGCTGGACGTGCTGGCCCGCACCCCGCTGTCCGCGGCGCTGGTCGACGGGGTGGCCGCGGTACGCGACCGGATCGCGTCGGGCCTCGGCGCCGAGCCGCGGCTGCCGGCCACCGGGATCGAGGTGGTGGCCGTACGGGTCATGGCGGTGCGTCCCGAGGCGGAGGTGGAGCGCGCGCTGCGTACGCCCGCCCGGGAGCTGATCCAGCAGGAGGCCGACCGGGCGACGTACGAGCGGCGGGCCGTCGCCGTCGAGCGCGAGCGCGCCATCGCCGAGAACGAACTGGCCAGCCAGATCGAACTCGCCCGCCGTGAGGAACGGTTGGTGGAACAGCGCGGGGCGAACGCGCGCCGCGAGGCGGAGGAGGGCGCGGCGGCGGACCAGGTGCGCGCACAGGCCGAGGCGGCGCGCACGGTCAAGCTCGCCGAGGCCGAGGCCGCCCGTTCGGTGGCGCTCGCCCGCGCGGAGGCCGAGGCCGCTCGCGAGGTCGGCGAGGCCCGGGCCGAGGCCCAGGCGGCCTGGCTGCGCGTCCACGGCGATGTCGACGTGGCGACGCTGCACGCGCTCACCGGGACGCGGCTGGCGGAGAACCTGCCGCACATCGACAGCGTGACCGTCTCACCGGACGTGCTGACCGGGCTGCTGGCCCGGCTCGGCGGCGGGGCCCGGGGATGAGTCTCGCCCCGCGGGCCGTCCTGGTCCACCGCACCACGGAGTACGAGGAACTGGTGGCCCGGCACGGTACCCACGGACAGGCCGCCTTCTTCCTCTCCTCCCGGGGCCGGGACCTCGGGGAAGTCGCCGAACGCCACCGCCGCGCGCACCGGGCGCTGGCCGAGGTGGCGGCCGCGGTCCCGCTGACCTGGCGACAGGCCCGGGTGGAGCGGAACGATCTGGACCGTTTCCTGTTCGCCCCCGAGGACATCGTGGTCGTGGTGGGACAGGACGGACTGGTGGCCAACGTGGCCAAGTACCTCGCCGGGCAGCCGGTGATCGGTGTCGATCCCGAACCGGGGCGCAATCCCGGCGTACTGGTGCGGCACCGGGCGGCCGACGCGGCGGCGCTGCTGCGCGGCGCGTCCACGGCCCGAGCGGACGAACTCACCATGGTCGAGGCCGTCGCCGACGACACCCAGCGACTGGTCGCGCTCAACGAGATCTACCTCGGCGCCGTCGGACACCAGACGGCCAGGTACCGCCTGGGCCTGGAGGGCGACGGGGGTGTCGTCGAGGCCCAGGCTTCCTCCGGAGTGCTGGTGGGCACGGGCACCGGCGCGACCGGCTGGCTCCGGTCGGTGTGGCAGGAGCGGGGCAGCGCCCTGCGCCTGCCACACCCCACGGAGGACCGCCTGCTCTGGTTCGTCCGCGAGGCCTGGCCGTCGCCGGCCACCGGGACGTCCCTGGTGGCCGGCGAACTCGCCGCCACCGGCCGGCTGCGCCTCACCGTCGAGTCCGAACGTCTCGTCGCCTTCGGGGACGGCGTGGAGGGCGACGCCCTGGAGCTGACATGGGGGCAGACGGTACGGGTGGGCAGGTGCGAGCAGCGGCTGCGGCTGGTGGCGCACGTTCCGGGGCAGCGGTGACCCGACGAGGCGGAACGCCGGGTACGCGAGAGGAACCGCCCCGAGGGGGCCGAGCGCCACCGGCCGGACCACGGCCTGCCCGACGGAACCGTGGTCGGACTCGAGAGGCCGTTCGGCATCGTCGCGTGCGGGTGGGACGGGTTCAGGACCCTGCTCTCCGTGGACGCGGGCCGGGTGGCGCCGCGTTCGAGGCGCGGCACCGGGAGGGCGGCACCGTTCCCGAGGACTTCAGCCGGCACGCCACGGTCCATGCCGCCGCGGCCACGCAGACACCCGGTCGACGCCGTGACCGCGGGCAGGACCGGCCCCGAGGGGAGGGCCCGGACGGCCGCTCCCCCGACGGCCGCTCCCCCCTGGAGGCGATGACGGCGCTTCGGGGTGCTAACGAAGTGTGCGCCAGGTCGCCTCGTCGAAGTCGGCGGGCAGGCCGCCCCCGGTGAGGTCCCAGGCCCACAGGCCGACGAACGCGCCGGTGAAGCCGAGGGCCC
>NZ_JBHWHX010000042.1:0-70851 GCF_042732315.1 Streptomyces sp. NPDC059787 | reverse complement strand
GGCTAAATTTCAGCCCCTCCGGCGTTTGAGGAGCGGGGGTCCGGGGGCAGCGCCCCCGGGATGGGACGGGTAAGGGCGGCGGGGGCGAAGAAACCCTCGGGCCCGAAGCAGCCGCACAGGGATCGGTCACATGGCCACAACACCACCCGCCGGGCCCGCGCTTCGCCGCCCGGCACTCACGGCTTCGGCTGTGCGCCCGGCGCCAGGGCGCCGCACAGGGCCGGGGTGCTGCCCGTGGCGTACGGGTCGGTGGCGGTGGGGGCGGTCTTCTTCGCCGTCTGGCCGGCCAGCAGCGGGCGCAGCCGGGCGGCGGAGTCCTCGGCGCAGGAGAGCGGGCCGGCCTGGACCTGGGCGACGACGAGTTCCGCCTGGTGCAGGCGCAGGTCGTCGCGGTCGAAGCGGAAGCGCAGTTCGCGCCGGACGGTGAACAGGGACGCCTCGGTGTCCGGCCCCGTGCCGGCCGGGCGCAGCGCGTAGACGAACGTGTGGTCCGTGGTGACCTCGAGGGTGGAGGAGTCGGTCTCGGTGGCCTGCATGGTGCCCTGGGCCCGGATCTCGCGGTCGGCCAGCCGCACGCGGGCGGGGTCGAAGCGGACCAGCCATCCGGTGGGCGCGTGCCGTCCGTCGGCGGTGGGCCGGTCGAAGCTCCGGTCGAACTGGTCGAGCTGCCCGGAGTCGAGCAGCGCCCGCACGGGCCGGGTCTCGCCGCCGGTGAGCACGCCCGGATCGAGGGCGGACCGCACGAGGTAGTCCTTGGCGGTGAGCAGCGCGGCCACCACCTGGCCGTCGGAGAAGTGCGCGGTGTGCCGGGACGCCGGGAGCGGCACCCCCTCGGCGCCGGGCCGGAACTGCGCCGCCGGACTGTGCGCGTACAGCTGTTCGACGTCGGCGGTGCCGGGGACCTCGCCCTGCGGGGCGAGCGGGACGACGGTCATCCGCAGCGGCTCGGCGGGCTCGTCGGCGGCTGGGTTGCGGTAGGGGTGGCGCAGGCCCATGTAGACGGCGGTGCCGAAGGCCACGGCGATCAGCAGGACCAGGACCAGCGCCTGCCGGGGCAGGCCGCCGCGGCTCCGTGGCGGGCGGCGGCGCACGGCGGGCGCGTGGTCGGTGATGCGCTGCTCGGCGGAGTACTCCTGGAGCCGGGCAGCGCGGACGAAGGACTCGTCGAAGACGACGGACCTGTACTCGTCCTCGCCACCTGAGGGGGCTCCCTCGGGCGTCCCCTCGGGTGGGTCCGAAGGCCCTCCCATATCTTCAGGGTAGGTCCGGGGAGGTCCCGGTAAACGCCCGGCCGGGGCACAAGTTCTGACAGGTTCTCATCAGGTCGGCGGCCGGTCTCAGGGGCCGCCGTGCGGGATCACCGGGACGGCCGGCTGGGAGTAGTCGGCCGACGCGGAGGGCGCCGCGGAGTGTGCCGTCGCGCCGCCCTGCTCCACGCCCGTGGTGGCGGGCGGCGGGGCCGGGTCCTGGCGGCTCCCGGAGGCGCCCCGGTAGACGGCCGAGAAGGCGAGCGCGACCATACCGATGCCCATCACCAGGGCGAGCATCCAGGCGACGGGGCGGTGCCAGCGCACCTGCCTGCCGTACGGGCCCGGGGAGCCGTGGTCGTCCTCCAGGACGTCGAGGTCGTCGTCCGGGTCGTCGTAGCCGCCGCCCCGGTAGCCGCCGTACCCGTCGTCGTACCGCTCGCCGCGCGTGCGGGCCCGGTGGGCCTCGGCCTCGGAGGCCTCGGCTCTGGCCTGCGCGGCGGCCAGGAGGCGTTCGACGGCGGTCGGCTCGTGGACCTCGGCCGCCCGTACGAAGGCCTCGTCGAAGACCACGGAGGCGAACTCTTCGTCCGACACCCCGCGGTCGTGGTCGTCGTCGGGCTCCCAGCCGTCAGGGAACGGCGTGCCCCCCACGTCCTCCGGCACGCATCCAGAGTAGACCTGGGGGGTCATTTTGGGCAGACGGTATGGAAATTCATCCGTCTGCCGAGACGGCCCCGTCGCCGCTCTCCCTCCGTGCGCGGGTCAACGCCGTACGTGACCGTCGCCGGTGACGATGTACTTCGTGCTGGTCAGCTCGGGCAGGCCCATCGGCCCCCGGGCGTGCAGCTTCTGCGTCGAGATGCCGATCTCCGCGCCGAAGCCGAACTGGCCGCCGTCGGTGAACCGGGTGGAGGCGTTCACCGCGACCGTGGTGGAGTCCACCAACTGGGTGAAGCGGCGGGCGGCCTGCTGCGAGGTGGTGACGATGGCCTCGGTGTGGCCGGAGGTCCACAGCCGGATGTGCTCGACGGCCCGGTCGAGGGAGTCGACGACGGCGGCGGCGATGTCGTGGGAGAGGTACTCGGTCTCCCAGTCCTCCGTGGTGGCCTCCACGACGGTGGCGCGGGAGTCCTTGGCGTACGCCATCACCCGTTCGTCGGCGTGCACGGTCACCCCGGCGTCGGCGAGGGCGTCCAGGGCACGCGGCAGGAACTCGGCGGCGATGTCCTGGTGGACCAGGAGGGTCTCGGCGGCGTTGCAGACGCCGACCCGCTGGGCCTTGGAGTTGACCAGGATGTCGACGGCCATGTCGAGGTCGGCCGCCGCGTCGACGTAGACGTGGCAGTTGCCGGTGCCGGTCTCGATGACCGGGACGACCGACTCCTGGACGACCGTGTTGATCAGGGAGGCGCCGCCGCGCGGGATGAGCACGTCGACCAGGCCGCGGGCGCGCATCAGCTCGCGCACGCTGTCGCGGCTCTCGCCGGGCACCAGCTGGACGGCGTCGGCGGGCAGCCCGGCGCCGTGCACGGCGTCGCGCAGGACGCGCACCAGCGCGGTGTTCGACCGGTACGCGGAGGACGAGCCGCGCAGCAGGACCGCGTTGCCGGACTTCAGGCAGAGGGCGGCGGCGTCGACCGTGACGTTCGGCCGGCCCTCGTAGATGATGCCGACGACGCCGAGCGGCACCCGGACCTGGCGCAGGTCGATGCCGTTGGGCAGGGTGGAGCCGCGGACGACCTCGCCGACCGGGTCGGGCAGCGCGGCCACGTCCCGCACGTCGGCGGCGATCGCGCGCACCCGCTCGGGGGTGAGGGTGAGCCGGTCGATCATGCCCTCGCTGACGCCGGCCTCGCGGGCCCTGGCCACGTCCTGGGCGTTGGCCTCGACGATTTCACTCGTACGGACCTCCAGCGCGTCGGCGATGGCGAGCAGCGCGTCGTCCTTGGCTGCCCGCGGCAGCGGCGCGAGGGTGGCGGCGGCCCCCTTGGCCCGGTAGGCGGCCTGGCTGACCGGGGACATCGAGTCGTACGGCGAGAGCGTGGTCATGGGGGAAGGGTAGTGCGCCGGGCGCCGCGTCCGGCTGTTGTTCCAGCTCCCGAGACAGGAACGAACAGGTCCCCTTGCCCCTTTTTGCCCCCCACTCACCGCAGCCGTCAATTGAGCAACCCCGACGGCGCGCAACCAGGTCCGCGAGAGCGGCGCCGGTTTAGGCGCACTAGAAGGGATGGACGCCGACGGGGGTCGCCAGAACCGGTCCGTAGCCCGCCGCGACGCGCTGGTGGTAGGTGGCCCGGTCGATGACCTCCAGGCCGACGATCTCCCAGGGCGGCAGTCCGGCGGTCCGGCGGTGTTCGCCCCACAGGCGCAGCGCCACGGCGGCCGCGTCGTGCAGGTCGCGGGCCTCCTCCCAGTAGCGGATCTCCGCGTGGTCGTCGGCGTAGCGGCTGGTCAGCAGGAAGGGGTGGTCGTGGGCGAGCTGTTCCAGCGCCCGCCGGACCTCCGTGACCGGGGCCGGCCGGCCGGAGACGCTGAGGGTGACGTGCCACAGGCGCGGCAGGTCCCGGGGGCCGTCGCCGCCCTGGAACCGGTCACCGGCCGCGACGCTGCTCAGGGCGCGCTCGTCGTCGGCCGCACGGGAGCCGGCACCGCGAGACGATGTCGTCCCCGGGCGCACTCGTCTCACGACGGCCTCCTTCACGCGCGGACCCACCCGGTGGTCGGGCGGATGTGTCCTCGCAACAAAGTTGAGCAGGCCGCCGGGGCCCGCGGGGCACTTTTGCGGAACGTCCACCACCGAGGGCGGACGTTTCGGCACATTACGGATGCAGGACCACCAGATCGTCCCTGTGTACGACCTCACGTTCGTACTCCGGTCCGAGATCCCGGGCGAGTTCATGGGTCGAGCGGCCGATCAGGAGAGGGATCTCCCTGGCGTCGAAGTTGACCAGCCCCCGGGCCACCGCCCGCCCCTCGCCGTCCCGCAGCTCCACCGGGTCGCCCGCGCTGAACTCGCCCTCGACGCCAGCGATCCCGGCCGGCAGCAGCGACTTGCGGCCCTGGACGACCGCGCGGACCGCGCCGTCGTCCAGGGTGATCGAGCCCTGCGGCGCGGAGGCGTGCTGGAGCCACAGCAGCCGGTCGGCGGAGCGGCGCCCTGTGGGATGGAAGTAGGTGCCGGTGTCGCCGCCGGTGAGGGCGTCGGCGGCGTGCACCGCGCTGGTCAGCACCACCTGGATGCCGGCGGCGGCGGCGATCGAGGCGGCCTCGATCTTGGTCACCATGCCGCCGGTGCCGACGCCCGCCTTGCCGGCGCTGCCGATCTCGACGTGGGCGAGGTCCTCGGGGCCCCTGACCTCGGCGACGCGGGAGGTGCCGGGGCGGCTGGGGTCGCCGTCGTAGACGCCGTCCACGTCGGAGAGCAGGACCAGCAGGTCGGCGTGGACCAGATGGGCGACGAGGGCGGCGAGCCGGTCGTTGTCGCCGAAGCGGATCTCGTCGGTGGCGACGGTGTCGTTCTCGTTGACGATCGGGAACGCGCCCATCGCCAGCAGCTTGTCGAGGGTGCGGGAGGCGTTGCGGTGGTGGGCGCGGCGGCTCATGTCGTCGCTGGTCAGCAGCACCTGGCCGACCCGGACGCCGTAGCGCGCGAAGGAGGCGGTGTAGCGGGCGACCAGCAGCCCCTGGCCGACGCTGGCGGCGGCCTGCTGCCGGGCCAGGTCCCGGGGGCGGCGGCGCAGGCCCAGCGGGGCGAGCCCGGCGGCGATGGCGCCGGAGGAGACGAGGACGATCTCCCGTTCCCCTCCGCTGCGGGTCTTGGCCAGCACATCGACGAGCGCGTCCACGCGGTCCGCGTCCAGACCGCCCGCCGCGGTGGTCAGCGACGAGGAGCCGACCTTGACGACGATCCTGCGTGCCTCGCCCACGGTCTGCCTCGCCCCTGCCACCTTGCCGCCCGTCCCTCACGTCGATCGATCACCCGTCAGGCAATCTACGCGAAGCGGATCGCACGGCGCGCGGTCGTTTCAGCCTCCGGAACGGACCGGTGCGGATAACCGTGCGGTCACGGCTCGCTCACAAGAGAAAGGTTGTGTCGGTTGCCTATAGAAATCAAAGATTCCGCAAACGTACTTTGAACTCCGTGTCACACAACGTTCCCCCCACGAAGCGCATCCTCCTCAGATCCGGCAAGAGCCCTTACGCGGTCATGTCCGTGGAGGAGGCCCTCCAGCGTGACGTCATCGCCACCAACTCCGGCAACCTGATCTTCAGCGACGCCGCGCACAAGATCCTCGAGACGCCCCGCACCGAGGTGGTCTCGAACGAGATGCGGACCGAGGTGGCCGCGGCGGCGCGTATCAACGAGGAGTACGACGCCTTCGTCGTCCCGCTCGCCAACGCCTTCCGTCCGTCCTTCGAGCCGGGCCTGAAGCGGCTCACGCGGCTGATCGGCCGGCTGAAGATCCCCGTGGTCGTCCTCGGGGTCGGCGCGCAGACCGGGCTGAACTACAACCCGGACCGGCTGAAGCCGATGGAGCCGTCCGTGCGCGCCTTCGTCTCCGCGGTGCTCGACCACAGCGCCTCGATCGGCGTGCGGGGCGAGTTCACCGAGAAGTACCTCAAGGACATGGGCTTCCGCGACGTCGAGGTGATCGGCTGCCCGTCGCTGTTCATGTACGGCAAGGAACTCGTCGTACAGAAGCGGACGCAGGCGCTGACCGCCGACTCGCGCATAGCGATCAACGGCTCGCACAACGCCGTGCGCAGACTCGGCATGGGCCGGATCATCTCGCGCACCCACTCCCGCTACCCGAACCTGCGGTTCATAGGCCAGAACCTCAGCGACGCCAAGCAGTTGCACTGGCGGGACCTGTCCGACCCGAACGGGAAGGTCACCGCGATGCCGACGCATCCCGACCACCCGATGTACCGGGAGGACAAGGCCCGCGTCTACGTCGACCCGGTCACCTGGATCGACGACCTGCGGGACTTCGACTACTCCTTCGGCTCCCGCATCCACGGCAACATCGCCGCGCTGCTGGCCGGCACGCCCGCGACCGTGCTGTGCGCGGACTCGCGGACGCTGGAGCTGTGCCGCTACTTCGAGATCCCGCACCGCCGGATCGACAAGCTGCCCGAGGACGTCGACCCGGCGCGGCTGTACGAGGAGACGGACCTCGGCGCGCTGACGGGCAACCACCACGAGCGGTTCGAGCGGTTCACGGGGTTCCTGGACCGCAACGGCCTGGAGAACACCTTCTCGCACGGCGACGGCGGAGCGGCCTTCGAGAAGAAGCTGCGCTCGCTGGACTTCCCGGCGGGCGTGCGCCCCTGGATCGACACCGACCTCGCCTCCCTCGCCTCCCGCATGGGCTGGCTGAACAACCGGGTGGGCGAACTGACCGAGGAGAACACCCGGTTGAGGCGGGATCTGGACCGGGCGAAGTCCGGTGCGCGCGGGTACGCGGCCGGTCCTGCGACCACGTCGGTGTACCGCCGGGCCCGCCGCGTGGTGGGCGCCCCCCTGCGCCGGGCGCTGCGGGGAGGCCGGAACCAGGGTTCCGGGGGGTCGTAGCACCCCTGGTCACTCCCCACGACGAGGACACCCGCGTGTCGTCCGGAGGTGGGCGCGCGTTAACCCGGGCGCCCGTTCTGCGTCGACCCTGGAGTGACCGCAGTGCCCGAACCCTCGTCCCCCCGGCGGCGGACCGCCGCCCAGTTGCTCGTCCTCGCCGTCCTGTCGGCCGCCTTCGCCGCGCAGGCCGTCGCCGCGCTGCGCCCCCATGTGCCGCTGCTGCTCGTCTCGACCGCCGTGTCCCTGGCGGTCGAGGGCGTGCTGCACCGGTGGCAGCCCGGCATGGTGTCGCTGTTCGCCAAGTCGCACGCGGACGTCACCGTCCGCCATGTGCTGCGCGATCTGCTGCTGGTGGTGGGCCTGCTGCGGCTCGGCGAGCAGCACCGGGAGACGCAGTACGCCCCGCTGGTCGCCGGGCTGCTCGCCTTCTACGCGCTGCACTGCACGGTCCAGGCGGTGTCCGTACTGGTCCGCCGCACCCGCACGCTGCCGGTACTGACCCGCAACATCGACGCCTCGGCGCTGCGCCTGTCCCCCGCCCCGGCCGCGCTGCTGCGCCGCCCCGGCCGGCGGCTGCTGGTGTTCGGCCTGCCGGCCACGGCCGGGCTGACTGCGACGGCGGTCGCCGACGACGCCCGGTACGCGGCGGCCGGTGTCGCGCTGGCGCTGCTGCTCACGGCCGCGGGCCTGTGCGCGCTGCTGCTGCGGCTGCTGCCGGGGCGGCGTCCGGCGGGCGAGCAGGAGGTGCTCGACTGGTTCGACGCGTGGCTGGCCGAGTACCGGCCGACGGTCGGCCTGTACTTCTCCGGCGGCCCGTCCTCCGCCTACCAGGCCAACATGTGGCTGGAGCCGCTGGCCGGGCTCGGCGGGCGGCCGGTGATCGTGCTGCGGGAGCGGTTCATGGTGCCGAGGATCGCGGCGACCGACATCCCCGTCGTGTGCCTGCCGAAGGTGTCCACGCTGATGCGTCTCGAGCAGTCCACGCTCCAGGTGCTCATCCACCCGTCGAACTCCGGGAAGACCTCGCAGGTGCTGCGGATCCCCACCATCAAGCACACCTTCGTCAACCACGGCGAGAGCGACAAGCTGTCCTCCTGCAACCCGTACGCGAAGGCGTACGACGAGGTGTGGGTGGCCGGTCCGGCGGCGCGCGAGCGGTACGCGCTGGCCGAGGTGGGGATCGAGGACAAGGACGTGGTGGAGATCGGCCGCCCGCAGCTGGACGCCGTACGCCCGTACGCGGGACCGCCCACCGGCGCGTACACGACCGTGCTGTACGCGCCGACCTGGGAGGGCTGGGACGGCAACCCGGGCAATACGTCGGTGGTCGCGGCCGGTGAGAACCTGGTGCGGGCGCTGCTCGCCGACCCTGGGGTGCGGCTGCTGTACAAGCCGCATCCGCTGACCGGCTCGGTGGATCCGCGGGCGGGCGCCGCCGACCTGCGCGTGCGGGAGCTGATCCGGGCGGCGAACCGGGAACGGTCCGGTCCGCGTCCCGCGCCGTCGGGTGAACCGGCCCGGCGCGCCGCGGAGCTGGACCGGCTCACCACGGCGGTGTTCCGGGCGGGTGCCGATCAGGTCGAGCGGATGCTGGTGCAGTCCGCGCCGGAGCCGGGCCGGGCGCAGGCGGTGGCGCGGGCGACGGCGGCCTGGGAGGAGGCGTACTGGGCGTCGCTGCCGGAGTGGGAGCACCAGGTCGTCACGGACGCCCGGCCCGAGCTGTACTCCTGCTTCGACGTCGCCGACCTGCTGATCAGTGATGTGTCGAGCGTGATCAGCGACTTCCTGGCGAGCGAGAAGCCGTACGCGGTGGCGAACACCAGCGGGCTGCCCGAGGAGGCGTTCCGTGCGGCGTTCCCGACGGTGGCGGCGGGGACGGTGCTGACGCCGGACGCGGCCGGGGTGCCGGCCCTGCTGGAGTCGGTCCGCGATCCGCGCGGGGACGGCCTCGTGGACGCCCGTGCGGAGTTGAAGCGGCGTCTGCTGGGGCCGGCCGTTCCGACGTCCCAGCAGCGCTTCGCGGCGGCCGTCCAGGCCCTGTGCGCGGCGTCCCAGGCCCACCGCGCCCGTGCGACCCACCGCCTCGCCGCGGATCTCCCCGGCCAGCGCCACCAGACCACCGGCACGCCGGCACCCGCCACACTCATTCCGCACCGGCCGTCCCGCCCCGCGTAACACCACGGCCGGGGGCGGGCGCGCCGCACAGGAGGGTCTTCGCCCCCGCCGCCCCTTCCCGTCCCGAACCCGGGGCTCCGCCCCGGACCCCGCTCCTCAAACGCCGGAGGGGCTGAGTTCCAGCCGAGGAGCGGGGGCGAGGAAGGTTCAGGCCGGGGCGGTCTTGCGGGACGGGGTCAGCAGGCGGCGGGCCCTGCGGGCGACCCGTCGCAGTACGGAGCCCGTGCCGCCCGCACGGTAACCGGGGACCGCGCGGGCCTCGCGCGGGGTGGCCAGGTACACGGAGTCGGGGATGCCGGCCGCGCGGTCGCGGAAGTGCGGGTAGGCGAGGTAGACGCGGCGGCCCCGGCGCTCCAGCAGTGCCTGCGGCTGCTTCTTCTCCTGGACGAACCGGAGGACGTCCAGGAGGAGTTCCAGCCGCTGCCCGGCCACCAGGTGCAGCCGCAGCCGCTCCTCGGTCTTCAGCAGCCGGGCGACACCCTCGGTCCAGTGGACGTCCATCAGCGGCCGGGCCAGCTCCAGTTTGCGCCGCCGGACGTCGTCGGTGTCCTTGAGGAACCGGGGGCCGAACTGGGGCAGCAGCGTGACGGTGAAGGGCCGCACCATGAGCAGGTCGCGGCGGGGGCCCTCGGGGACGAGGCCGGCGATCAGGTTCATCAGGGCGCGGGCGGAGTCGAACCGCAGGGTGTAGCCGCCGCTCCTGGTGACGTGCTTGCCGTCGTCGCGGCCCACCAGGTAGTAGCAGGTGTAGTCGGCGATCACGGAGACGCCGTCGGCCCGCAGATAGGCCTCCATGGTGAACAGCGCGTCCTCGCCGGTGAACAGGGACTCGTCGAACCGCATGCCGTGCCGGTCGAGCAACGCGCGGCGGAACAGCTTCTGCGCGCTGAGCGTGAACTTGATGTTGGACGAGTAGACGTCCGTACGCTCCAGCGTCTTCCTCCACATGGACTTCGGCGCGCCCCGGTCGACGCCCTCGATCCGGCCCAGTACGACATCGGTGCCGGCCCGGTCGGCCATGGAGACCATCCGCTCCAGGGCCTCGGGGCCCAGCCGGTCGTCGGCGTCCAGGAAGAAGACGTAGCGCCCGGTGGCCTCGCCCAGGCCCACGTTGCGCGGGCCGCTGGGGCCGCCCGAGTTCTCCTGCCTCAGCACGGTGACCGGCATGGGCGCGCGGGCCGCGAACTCCTCCAGGTACTCCCCCGTGCCGTCGGTCGAGCCGTCGTCGACCGCGATGACCTCGATGCGCTCCGGGTCGATGGTCTGTGCCTCCACGGAGGCGAGGCACTCGACCAGATACGGCATCGCTTCGTACGCCCCGATGACCACGGTGACATCAGGCTGCGCCACGGTCACATTTCCCCCTGTTCATGTGAATAGCCCCCGTATCACCTCATTCGCTACTTGTTAGACGGGTGTTCGGGACAAGGGGTTGCCTCGGACACCTGTTTTAGTGGTCCACGTCATAGGGCCGCCGTCGCCCCGTCGGGTGTACGAAAGGGCTCGGCCCCCGAGGATCAACTCCTCGGGGGCCGAGCCCTGTCGAGCCCGCCGGGCCGGTCAGACGGCGTCGACGCCGTCCGCCTCACCGGCCGCCGACGCCCGCGGCACGGGCACCGCGTCCGCCAGCTCCACGTCGGGGCCGCCGGTGGTGATCCGGGACTCCTGGCCGAGGTTGCGCGTCTCGGCCTTCAGCGCGAGCTGCCCGACCGCGGTGTTGAACTGGTCGATGGACTTCGGCTCGTCCGGGCCGAGCAGGTAGCGCTTGAGCTCCCCCCGGTCCCCGGCCAGCGGGTCGGCGGCCGGGTCGCGGACCGCGTCGAGCAGCCCGCCGAGCTCCTTCGCGTCGTTGGACAGGATCACCGCGGCGCGCACCGCCGTGTTCTGCCGCTTGAACTCCTCCGCACCCAGCTCGGCGGAGTCCGTGACGGCGTACGGCTTGCCGCTGGCGATGAAGTCGGAGACCACGCTGGAGATGTCGGAGACCATCGCGTCGGAGACGTTGAAGCAGTCGTACAGGCGCGGCTCGGCGCCCGTGATGACGCGGTGCTCCCAGTCGGGGAAGGAGCGCCAGTACGCGGTGTTCCACTCGGCGCGCAGCCGGGCGGTCTCCTCGTGCCGGGCCACGTCGGCCACCCCGTCGCGGGAGACCTCGGCCTCGTCGCCCTTCTCGGTGCCGCCGGTCAGCTCGGCCAGCCGGGCCTCGATGCGTGTCAGCTCGGCCCGGGCCCTGCTCTGGGCGGCCGCGTCGACGGTGAAGCGCGGGTCGGCGGCGCGCGCGGCGGCGGCCTCCTCGATCAGTGCGGTGATCCGCTGGTGGGCGGCCTTCGCCTTCGCGCTGCGGGTGCCGGTGAAGGGGTGCGGCTTGTACAGGACCCGTACCGCCGGGTCGGCCTTGACCAGTTTCTTCACGATGTTCTCGCCGGCCAGCAGGATCGAGGTGTTGCCGGGGTTGTCGTCCCAGCCCTCCCAGGTGGGGGCGTACAGGACCGTGGGCATGCGGTCGCCGGGGACGCCCTGCCAGGTCTGGATCGGGGCCAGCTGCGGGCGGCCGACCTCGACGATGTCGTCGTCGCGGACACCGACGTCGGCGATGGCGTAGCGGTCGCGGCCCGCGCGGCCGGCCGTCCACACCTCGTCGTAGACCTTGCTGAACGGGTTGACGCTGGCGAGCTTGTCGCTGTCGCCGTGGCCGATGAAGACGTGCTTCATGGTGGGCACGCGCAGCATGTGGATGTTCTTGCCGACGTTCGCCGCGTACAGCGCGACCCGCACCGTGGACAGGTCCATGTTCATCAGGTGCACCCCTCCGGGCACGCAGACGACGGGGACCGTGGTGGGCGCCAGGTTCTGCAGGATGACCCGCTCGCGCAGCAGGACCAGCGGACGGGTGTCCAGCTGCTCCATGGTCTCCAGCCACATGTTGACCTGGTAGGCGGAGTCCTTGGATCCGGAGAAGTACAGCACGGTCTCCGGGCGGTACTCGCGCAGCCAGCCGTCGACCGCGTCCAGCACCTTCTCCGGGCTCGGCGGGTTCTTCCGGCCGCGCACATAGGGCAGCAGGGCGAGGACGTACAGGATGCCCGCGGCGACCGTGACGCCGATGCCGGTGTAGCCGACGGCGGCCGACTCCAGGGAGGCGCCGACGAGTATGCCGACGACCGCCGCGAGGTCGAGGTGGAGCATCTTCTCCGCGGCACGGTTCAGCAGCACCTGCGGCGGCGCGTCCGGGATGCGGATGCGGGAGGCCAGGTCGACGTTGCGGGTGGCGACCGGCATCCGGCGGCGGTTGCGGATCAGCGTGGTGAGCGCGCCGTGCGGGGCCTGAAGACCGTAGAAGGCGATGAAGCAGGCGATCGCCCCGTAGTAGATCAGGTTGTCCGCGAGGGACAGGCGGGCCAGCAGCAGGATCAGCAGGAGCTGTCGGATCAGGAAGCGGATCGACAGACCGGCCCGCACCTTGCTGAGGCGGCTGACCAGGTAGCTGCCCTTGCGGTGCAGATAGTGGTCCGCCAGGTACGTCACTGCGGCCGCTGCCGCGAAGGCGGGGATGCTCGGGACGAGCGCGGCCAGCATGAGGCAGGGGAAGCCCAGCAACATGAGGACCGCCGCGGCCAGCTCGGCCGCGCTGCCCACCCGGGCGACGCGAATAGCGGTGGATATCACGAATAACCTGCTCTTGGAGGGGGAGTGCCGGTTGTGTGCCTGTGCGCAATTCGGGAGGTACGGATTCAGGCCCCCGCGAACTCCCGTCGACTGACTACGTGAACAGGAGGCCGTGGAGGCCTGAATTACGGAAGGCTATTTGGCGGCAATTATTACACGCCGTCCTGACGGTCCAGCACCGCGGCCAGCGCCTGCTCGAACCCGGTGGCCCGCGCCGCGCCCGCCGTCGGGTCCTGCTGCCGTACGTCGATGACATGGCCGGTGAGCTCGGACAACAGCACGTCCAGCGAGGTCCGGGCGACCGCCTCGGAGGAGAGCAGGCTGCCCGACGGCTCCTGTCCGAAAGCCTTGGTGCGCATCGGCGTGGCGGTGCGCTCCGGGTTGATGCAGTTCACCCGGACGCCGTCACCGGCCCACTCGTCGGACAGGGCCTGGGTGAGGTTCACCATCGCGGCCTTGGTCGAGGAGTACAGGCTGTACTCGGCGCGCCCGCGGGTGTAGCTGCTGGAGGTGTACAGCAGCAGCTGTCCCTTGGTCTCGGCGAGGTACTTGTAGGCGGAGCGGGCGATCTGCACCGGGGCCAGGTAGTTGACCTTCAGCGCCTCCTCGATGGTGGCGTTGTCGGTCTCGGCGAGCTTGCCGATGCGCAGCACGCCCGCGGTGTTGACGACGTAGTCGATGCGGCCGGTCTCGCCGTACGCCTTGGACAGCGCGTCGTCGACCTCCTCCGGGTTCTCCACGTGGGTGCCGGTGGTGGAGCGGCCCAGCGCGTAGACGGTGGCGCCGTAGGACTCGGCGAGCTCGGCGATGTCCTTGCCGATGCCGTACGAACCGCCGAAGACCACCATGGTCCTGCCGGTGAGCAGCTGCCGGTAGGCCTCCTCGGAGACCTGCTCGGGGGCGGCGGTGGAGGCGAGCTGGAAGAGCTTGTCGGCGATGAAGACGTCGACGGGCTGGGTGACCTTCATGTTGTACTCGTCGCCCGCCACGACGTGGACCGGCACGTCCGGCAGGTACTTGAGCACGACCGAGCAGTCGTCCGTGGCCTGGAAGTTGGGGTCGCCGGCGGCGACCTGGTAGGCGCGGCGGATGGTGGACAGCTTGAAGGCCTGCGGGGTCTGGCCGCGGCGCAGCCGGGAGCGGTCCGGGATCTCCGTGATGAACTCGCCGTCCTCGCCGTGCGTGCGCGTGACGATGATGGTGTCGGCGGACGGGATGGCCACGTCGACGGCCTGGTAGCGCCCCAGCGCGGTCACGCAGTCGTCGATGACGCGCTGCGACAGCAGGGGGCGCACGGCGTCGTGGAAGAGGACGTTGCGGTCCTCGCCCTCGGCCAGGCCCTCGCCGAGCGCGGCGATGGCCCGCTCCGTGGTCTCGTTCCGGGTCGAGCCGCCCTCGATGACCTTGGTGACCTTCGTGAACCCGGCCTTGGCGACGATCTTCTCGACGTCGGGCACGTATCCCGGCGCCATCAGCACGATGATGTCGTCGATGGAGTCGGCCTTCTCGAAGGTGGTCAGGGTGTGCTCGATGACTGCCTTGCCGGCGATCTTCAGCAGCTGCTTGGGGATCGAGAGACCCACCCGCTGACCGGTACCGCCGGCCAGGATCACTGCGGTGGTACGGGGCTTGGCTATGTGCTGGGACACAGGTGACCTACCTTGGGGCGACAGGGAACTTCGAAATGGTCCCACTTGGGGTTACCGCAGTGCAAGGTGAGCGACCTCTGCCGCATATGTGCGCGCCACCTGTCATTCACCCAGGACTCCTGGCGCCCGGTGGAGGGTTCCAGGGGCGCACGGTGAATTCTTGTGAGTAACTCCACAGGAGTTGTGTCATTGCTGTGCGTGACAGGCGTGACACCACCCGGTCGGCTCAGCGCAGGCGCAGCCGTTTCAGGCAGCGGTGGCCGAGGACCTTCACGAGTTCCTTCGACGATGTCCGGTGAACAGTACGCCCTTTGTCGGTGCCGTTCGTCGCGGCGACCGTGGTGAGCATCCCGAACAGGGCCTGCGCGGCCACCTCGGGAGCGAGCCGCGGCTCACCCGCCTGTCCCCCGGACGCCGGTACGCGGGACAGCGACTCCGGGTCACCGAGGACCCGTACGCCCAGGGAGCCGATCCGCGCGGCCGTCTCGGCGCCGATCCCGGCGGCGGCCTCCAGGGCCCATTGCGGGGTACGGATCCTCACGTCCCGCTGGGTGGGGCTGCACGCGTTCTTCATATGCGCGATCGCGCCGTGCCGCACCAGCCTCGAATACAGCTCTTCCGGAAGCTCATTGCCGCGGAATTCCTTATTGAGGTTCCGCAGCATTTCGGTCTCGGCGAGGGTGAGGGAACGGTTCGCGGTCTCCGGGACCGGCCGCAGCAGCCCCCCGGGCAGTCCGAGGAGCGCCTCGAAGGTGCGCATCAGCGCGTCCCGGTCGCGGTCGTCGACCACGACGACGGTCACCCGGTCGGGACCGGTCGCCCCGACCCACCGTTCGACCAGCCGGTCGTGCCGGTGCCGGCGCCAGAAGCTGGGGGTGGGCCTGTCGTACGGGGCCCGGCGGAGCATGTGCTCCAGCCACGGCTCGTAACCCAGCCGCAGCCCGTTCTGCACGTACTGCTGCCACTGCGAGGGCATGATCCGCGCCAGGGGCCGCAGGGTGACCAGGACGTGCACCCGGTCACCGCCGAGCTGCTCGACGATCCGGGCGATCGTCGCCCCGTCCTCGGCGTCGGCGAAGAACTCGCTGCTGATCACGGAGGTGCGCTCCCCGGTGGCCGCCACCTGGTCAAGCAGCCGCCGCCAGTGCTTCTCGGTGGGGACGGTGTCCCCCATCATCGCGGGCCGGGCACAGGCGGCGAGGACGGCCTCGATCGGGTGCCGGCTGTGCGCCGGGAAGTCGACGCCGTGCCGCGCCATCTCCTCCTTCGCCGCGAACAGCGCGCCCTGGACGGCGGTGGTGCCGGTCTTGTGCGGACCGATGTGCAGCAGGCGGGTGCCGGCGGGGAGGGCGGGGGTGCGGAGTTCTTCTCTCGTACAGTCGGTGTCCATGCCGAGGCACGGTAGGACGACTCACTGAGGATCCCGTGAGAGCAGCCTGGGACCCGGCTGAGTGCCGCCCCGCCGCTCCCGCGGACAGCCGTACCGCAGGGCGGCACGGGTGGGCGCGACGGTGCCCCGCGAGCGCCGGACCGCGCGACCCACCCCCGGCCGGCTCAGACCAGGTGCACGCCCGGCCTCCCCGCCTCCACCCGCAGCGCGGCCAGCGTGCGGGGCGTGGCCCGCGGCCGCACCACCGTGTCCACCACCCGCACCCGCGCGTCGATGCCGTCACGACGGATGTCGAACAGGTGGTACCCCCGGTGGGCGTCGAGCAGCTTCCAGTGCGGATTGTCCGCGCGCCGCGGATCCCACTGCGCGCGGAACGCGGCCTGGTCCTGGTCGCCGTTGCTGGAGATGGACGTGCCGACGAACTCCGCGCCCACGACCGCCGACCCCGGATCGGCGAAGTCCGCCTTCAGGTCGCTGATCATGGTCAGATGGCGGTCGCCGGTGAGGACGACGGGGTTGCTCACCCGCCGGAACTCCTGCAACAACGCGTTGCGTTCGGCCTGGTAGCCGTCCCAGGCGTCGTAGGCCCAGAGCTTGCCCTCACCGGCCTGGAGATCGGTCTCGGCCATCATGATCTGCGAGGCGATCAGGTTCCAGCGGGCGGGCGAGTGCCGCAGCCCGTCGACCAGCCAGCGCTTCTGCGCGGCCCCGAGCATGGTCAGCGACGGGTCCTGGGCGCCTTCCTGGCTGGTGGCCTGGTCGCTCCGGTACTGGCGGGTGTCCAGCACGTTGAGCCGGGCCAGCCGGCCGAACTCCAGCCGGCGGTGCATCCGGATGTGCGGGCCGTTCGGGACGGCGGTGGCGCGGACCGGCATGTGCTCGTAGTACGCCTGGTAGGCGGCCGTCAGCCGGGCGACGAACGGGTCGTGCGCCTGCTTGTCGGGGTCCTGCGGGATCTCGCCGGCGAAGTCGTTGTCGACCTCGTGGTCGTCGAAGGTGACCACGAAGGGCGCGTTCGCGTGCATCGCCGCGAGGTCCGGGTCGGAGCGGTACTGGGCGTACCGGTTGCGGTACTGGGTGAGGCTGTACGGCTCTCCGGCGCCCTCGTGACGTCGTACGCCGGTCGCCGAGGGCGTGGACTCGTAGATGTAGTCGCCGACGAACACCACGACGTCCGGGTCCTGCTGGAGCATGTCGGCGTACGGGGTGAAGTAGCCCTGCTGCCAGTTCTGGCAGGAGGCGAGCGCGACCTTCAGACGGCCGCCGGAGCTGTGCGGGGCGGGCGCGGTCCGGGTGCGGCCGACGCGCGAGAGCTGCCCGCCGGCGCGGAAGCGGAACCAGTACGTGGTGTCCGGGTCCAGCCCGCGTACGTCCACGTGGACGCTGTGCCCGTACGTGCGCCGGGCCGGGGCGACGCCCCGGCGGACGACCTTCCTGAAGCGGGCGTCCCGGGCGACCTGCCACTCCACGGCCACGGTGTGGTCGGGCATGCCGCCGCCGTTCAGCGGGTCCGGGGCGAGCCGGGTCCACAGGACGACCCCGTCGGGCAGCGGGTCGCCGGAGGCCACCCCCAGGCTGAACACGCCGTCGGGCAGCTTCATCTCGGTCGTGTGCGCGGTGGCCGGCAGCCACAGCTGGGTGGATACGGCGGCGCCGAGCACGGCGGCACCGGCGGTCAGGACGCGGCGGCGGTCGGGCTGAACTGCTCCGGACATCGGGCGAACTCCCCTGCGTCGTAAGACACTCGGACACTGGGAAGCTCGCGGTCCGGACGGTCCGTCCGCTGAACGCCGTAGTTCGCGTGCATGACAAGCAGGGGGACAACGGAAAACCCGCCGCGGCACGGGAACATCCCGTGGCCACGACGGGTCTGCCGGGTGAGCGGCGGGCGACGGCCGCCGGAGCCCGTACGGGTCAGGCGGCGAAGCCGAAGCCGTCGCGCGGCCGGGTGGTGCCGGCCGCCGGTTCCTGAGTGGGCGCCGCGTACGCGCCGGGCACCGCGAGCGGGCCGGCGACGACGCGTGCCACGCCGGTCGCGAGCGCGATCCGGGTGGGGCGGGTGAGGTTCCTGTGACGTGGGAGGGCGCGACTGTGGCGGCCGTTCCGTCGTGGAACCGGCCGGGGGGCGCCGTTCAGTGCGACCGGCCGGAACACCCGTTGGCTGCCCGGGTGTTCATCACGACCTCGCCCGGAGTCACTCCGACTGGAACGGCTCGAAGCCGTCGTACGCCTGCTCGGACTCGTCCCGTTCGGCCTGCTTGTCCCGACGGCGCTGGGCGGCCGGGCGGGGCGCCTCGAAGCGGTGGTCCTCGCCGCGCCGGCCGAGCATCTCCGCGCCCGCCGTGACGGTCGGCTCCCAGTCGAAGACGACCGCGTTCTCCTCGGGACCGATGGCGACGCCGTCACCGTTACGGGCGCCGGCCTTCATCAGCTCCGCCTCGACACCGAGACGGTTGAGCCGGTCGGCGAGGTAGCCGACGGCCTCGTCGTTGTTGAAGTCGGTCTGGCGGACCCAGCGTTCGGGCTTCTCGCCGCGCACGCGGAACAGCAGCTCCCCGTCGACCTCCTCGCGGGTGACGGTGAAGCCGGCGTCGTCCACGGCCCTGGGCCGGATGACGATGCGGGTCGCCTCCTCCTTGGGCTTGGCGGCCCGTGCCTGGGCCACCAGTTCGGCGAGCGCGAACGACAGCTCCCTCAGCCCCATGTGGGCGACGGCCGACACCTCGAAGACGCGGTAGCCGCGCGCCTCCAGGTCGGGGCGCACCATCTCGGCGAGGTCCTTGCCGTCGGGGACGTCGATCTTGTTGAGGACGACGATGCGGGGGCGGTTGCCGAGGCCGCCGTACTGCCGCAGCTCCTCCTCGATGATGTCGAGGTCGGAGACGGGGTCGCGGTCGGACTCCAGCGTGGCGGTGTCCAGCACGTGCACGAGCACGCTGCACCGCTCGACGTGCCGCAGGAACTCCAGGCCGAGCCCCTTGCCCTGGCTGGCGCCGGGGATGAGGCCGGGCACGTCGGCGATGGTGTAGACGGTCGACCCGGCGGTGACGACACCGAGGTTCGGGACGAGGGTGGTGAAGGGGTAGTCGGCGATCTTCGGCTTGGCGGCGCTGAGCACGGAGATCAGCGACGACTTGCCGGCGCTCGGGTACCCCACCAGCGCCACGTCGGCGACGGTCTTGAGCTCCAGGACGACGTCCCGCAGGTCCCCCGGCTCGCCGAGCAGCGCGAACCCGGGCGCCTTGCGGCGCGCGGAGGCGAGGGCGGCGTTGCCGAGCCCGCCGCGTCCGCCCTGGGAGGCGACGTACGACGTCCCGTGCCCGACCAGGTCCGCGAGCACGTTGCCCGCCTTGTCCAGGACGACGGTCCCGTCCGGCACGGGGAGGACCAGGTCCTGCCCGTCCTTCCCGGACCGGTTGCCGCCCTCGCCGGGCTTGCCGTTGGTGGCCTTGCGGTGCGGGGAGTGGTGGTAGTCGAGGAGGGTCGTCACGGACTGGTCGACGGTGAGGATCACATCGCCGCCGCGTCCGCCGTTCCCGCCGTCGGGTCCGCCGAGCGGCTTGAACTTCTCACGGTGGACGGAGGCACAGCCGTGGCCTCCGTTACCCGCGGCGACGTGCAGCTCGACGCGGTCCACGAAGGTGGTCATGGTGGGGTGCCTCCAGAGACGTGTCAGGGGTTTCTTGTCTTAACGCGCGAAAGGCGGACCCGCCTTCCCGACCGGGAAGTGAGGTCCGCCTCTCGAAAGCTTCCGGTCAGGCGACCGGAACGATGTTCACGACCTTGCGGCCACGGTGGGTGCCGAACTGCACCGCACCGGCCTGCAGGGCGAACAGCGTGTCGTCGCCGCCACGGCCGACGCCGGCGCCCGGGTGGAAGTGGGTGCCGCGCTGGCGGACCAGGATCTCACCCGCGTTGACGGCCTGACCGCCGAAGCGCTTCACACCGAGCCGCTGGGCGTTCGAGTCGCGACCGTTCCGGGTGGACGATGCGCCCTTCTTGTGTGCCATGTCTCCTCAGTCCCTTACTTCGCAGCCGCGGGGATCTCAGTGACCTTGATCGCCGTGTACTGCTGGCGGTGGCCCTGACGACGGCGGTAGCCGGTCTTGTTCTTGTAGCGCAGAATGTCGATCTTCTGGCCCTTGTGGTGGTCCACGACCTCGGCCTGGACCTTGATGCCGGCCAGCACCCACGGGTCGCTGGTCACAGCGTCGCCGTCGACGACGAGCAGGGTCGAGAGCTCGACCGTGTCGCCCACGTTGGCGGTGGAAATCTTGTCAACCTCAACGATGTCGCCGACAGCAACCTTGTGCTGGCGGCCACCGCTGCGCACGATGGCGTACACGCGGATCTCACTCTCACTCGAAGAACGGCATCCCCGCAGGCCAGCCGTCCGGCCAAGAACACGGACGACCTCTCCCGGACACCGGAGCACCCGGAAGGAAGAGGTTTACGGGGACGTGGCGGCCCCGATGGACACGCCGACGGTCAAGGTTACGGGGCCCTGACGTGAGGGTCAAACCGGACCTCGGACCGGCCGGGGAACGGGAGCGGCCGCGGGGCCGGACCCGGACGCGCGTCCGCCGGGCCGGAGGCGTCCGGCCCGGCGGGGCAGCCGGTGTCAGCCGGCCACGGCCTGGATGCGGCGACGGATCGGCGCGAACGCCGAGCGGGGGCGGCGCAGGTTGCGGGCCCGCATGAGGGCCGGCCAGAAGTCCGCCCCGAGCAGGATCTCGCCCTGGACGGCGTTCTTGCGCAGCAGGACCTCCTCCGGAACGACCTGCGGGTCGTCGGCGCGGTACTCCTCGATGATCCTGTCGTAGTTGTCCTTCAGCACGGTGTTGGCCGGATCGGCTCCGAAGACCGCCACGACACCGGTCGGCTTGGTGTCGAGCTCCACCACCACCAGATCGGGGCGGAAGCGCCGCAACACCTGAGCCACCTTGAACACGTCGCCGGTCCACATCCCCGTGTGCCGGTCGCGGGCCGCCTCGTCGACGTCGCGCGGCAGCATGTCGTCCAGGACGATCACGCTCGACCAGCGCGAGTGCCGCTCGACGTTCATGAAGTCCCGCAACGCGAACTCGAAGAGGTGCATGCCGTCGATGAACGCCAGGTCGAGCCGCGGCTCGCCGCCCAGGAGGTTCAGCGGATCGCGGCGGGCCAGCGCACGGAACGGGTTGCGGCCGTTGCGCAGGTGGATCAACGGGTCCTTGCGGCCGAAGAAGGCGTCACTCGTCGCCTTGACCAGGTGCACATCGCAGCTGACCTCCGACGTCACCTTGAACGCCGGATCGACGGCGACCGTGGGAACTCGGGACAGCGTCAGGCTGCGACCGTCATTCACTCCTATCTCAAGGTAGTTACGGGGGCGGTAAACCTTGTGCAACTGGCGGAGGAACCCGTGCCGATCCACGTAAAGCGCGCCCTTCACTGATGGGTGACGACCAAGCGATTCACGGAAGCTAGCCGGGGTACAACCGGGGAGTAAACACTTACCGCCCAGTAACTTCAAAGGCTTTCAGATTTCCGAGCGATAGGCGACGCATTCCTCGTAACGGGGCAGCAGTCCCTGCGCCGCCGCCTCCGCCAGCGTCGGGGCGGCGGCGTCCTTGTCCGACAGCAGCGGCTCCACGTCCGCCGGCCATTCGATGCCCAGCTCGGGGTCGAGGGGGTGGATGCCGTGCTCCCGCTGCGGCGCGTAGCCCTCGGAACAGAGGTAGACGACCGTCGCGTCGTCGGTCAGCGCCAGGAAGGCGTGCCCGAGACCCTCGGAGAGGTAGACCGAGGCGTGCGTCTCGTCGTCGAGCCGGACCAGCTCCCACTGCCCGTAGGTGGGGGAGCCGACCCGGATGTCGACGACCGCGTCGAGCACGGCGCCGCGTACGCACTTCACGTACTTGGCCTGGCTCGGCGGCACGTCGGCGAAGTGGATGCCGCGGAGGGTGCCGCGGCGGGAGACCGAGCAGTTCGCCTGGGCCAGGGACAGGTCGTGCCCGGTGCTCGCGCGGAAATCCGCTCCGCGGAACCACTCGTGAAAGCTGCCGCGCTCGTCCGGGAAGACGCTGGGCTCGTGGACCCAGGCGCCTTCGATCGAAAGGGGCTTCATGATGTGGTGGAACCTCCGGTTCAGGATGTGAGGGCTCGTTTGACCTTCTTGGCCACCTTGCGCCAAGTGGCCTGGGACTCTGCGGGCTTCTCCGGGACCGGGTGCATGTTCCCGCCGATGTCGAGAGCGAGCCGCCCGTCCCTCGTCCAGTAGGGGGCGGCCTGGATGTTCCGGCGCTGGGACCGCTCACCGCCGCAGGGCAGCAGCTCGCTCACGGGGCCGCCCTCGATGCGGGCCATGCGGTCGATCCCGAGCAGCTGGACGTTGACGTAGACGTCGTAGAGCCCCTTGGGGAGCCGGCCTCCGCACGCCGCGGTGTCGGGGTCGATGCGGACGGTTCCCGTGATCTCCACGGTCCCGTCGGAGGCGACGTTCAGCTTGGACTCGACGTCGGCGAACCAGGCCTGCGCCTTGTTGCGCTGACGCAGCTGGAAGTCCACGGCCGCACGGTTCTCCAGGTCCTTGAAGGACCATTCCGGTCCGCCGTCTATCCCGTGGACCACGGCGAGGTCGAGGCCGTAGCCGTCGCCCAGCTTCCTGACCTTCACCGTGGCGCCGCTCGGGTAGCGCAGCCGGGCGCGGAACGGCGCCACCAGCACACCCCGCCGCCAGCGCACCGGGCCGCTGAACTCGACCTCGCTGACGGTGTCGCGGTAGCGCTCGGCCACCTTGCGCAGGTCCTCTACACGGTCGGCCTCGAGCAGTTCGGCGCGGAACCGCCAGAGCGGCGGCAGCCCCTCGCGGACGGAGTCCGAGTACTCCTCCATCACCACCTTACGGGCCGCCTCGTAGTGCCCCATGCTGAAGGGGTCGCCCTTCAGGAAGCCCTGCGTGGAGGTGTTCCGCAGGACTTCGACCCGGTAGTTGCGCGTCAGGAAGGCGTCGCGCACCGGTCCCGGGCTCGTGTTCGCCTTGACGATCTGCGCGGTCTTGGCGAGCCAGGGGTAGTAGTCCTCCGGCTCGGTGCGGCTCTTGCTGTTGTTGCTGCCGTCGTCGCGCTTGCTCCAGTCGTAACACACGACATCGCCGACGATCGTGATGCTCTTGGCGAGCGGATAGGCCTTCGCCAGGAACATCTGGTCCTCGAGACGACAGCGCCCCTCCTGGAAGGTGATGTCGTTGTCGAGCAGGAACTGCCGCCGGAACATCTTGTGCGGAGTCAGCGTCTCGTACAGCTCGGCGAACTCCGGGCCGACGCTGTCGGCCGACTCGCGGAAAAGGCGGATGGGGCCGCGCATATTGCCCTTGACCTTGCCGACGACTATGTCGGAGTCGTTCTTCCGTGCCCGGTCGTACATCACTTCCAGCGCCTTCGGGCCCAAGGCGTCGTCCTGGTCGAGGAAATGTATGTACTCGCCACGCGCATTGGCGACGCCGACGTTGCGAGGGCGGCCGGGCCAGCCCGAGTTCGGCATGGAGAGCACCCGCATGTTCTCCGCCTCGTCGGCCAGTTCCTGCAGCCGCTCCGCGGAGTCATCGGTGGATCCGTCGTCGACGAAGATCACCTCGAGCTCGTCCTGCGGCAGCGACTGCTTCAGGATCGAGTTGATCGGGCGCTCGATGTAGACCCCCGCGTTGTACACCGGGATGATGATGCTGACCTTCACGGTCATGGGTTCCCCTCCTGGAGCTCCGCGACCAACACGGGCATCGCGGAGCTGAGACTTTCGGACCAGTCGCGTATCGGTTCGATGCCGGCCTGCCGCCAGCGGCTGTGCCCCAGCACGCTGTACGCGGGCCGGGGCGCGGGGCGGGCGAACGCCGCGCTGGTGGTCGGCCGGACCCGCTCCGGATCAGCGCCCAGCAGCCGGAAGATCTCCCGGGTGAGCCCGAACCACGTCGTCTCGCCGGCGCTGGTGCCGTGGTACACACCCGCGGGAGCGCTCCCCTCGAGGGCCCCCTGGCCGAGGCGCACCAGGCGGTCGGCCAGGTCGACGGTCCAGGTGGGCTGGCCACGCTGGTCGTCGACGACGTCGAGGGTGTCCTTGACGGCCTCCAGCTTGATCATCGTATGGACGAAGTTGCCGCCGCCCGCCCCGTACAGCCATGCCGTGCGGACCACGAATCCTCGGTCGGGGAGCGTGGTCAGGACGGCCTGCTCCCCGGCCAGCTTGGTGCGGCCGTACGCGCTGCGCGGGCCCGTCGGGGCGTCCTCCGCGTACGGCTTGTCCGCGTCGCCGGGGAAGACGTAGTCCGTCGAGACGTGCAGGAGCACGGCGTCGAGCTCGCGGCAGGCCTCGGCCAGGTGGCGCGGGCCGTCGCCGTTGATGCGCAGGGCGTCGTCCTCACGGGTCTCGGCGTCGTCGACGGCGGTCCAGGCGGCGCAGTTGACCACGACCGCGGGCCGATGCCCGGCGAGGACCTCGCGCACCGCCGCGGGGTCGGTGATGTCCAGCTCGGCGCGGGTGAGGGCGACCGCCGGGATCCCGGCGGTCGCGAGCCGGGCCAGGACGTCCCGCGCCAGCATCCCCCCTGCGCCGGTCACCAGCCAGCTGCGCGTACCGCTCACAGCGCCGCACGCTCCTTCAGCGGCTCCCACCAGGCGCGGTTGTCGCGGTACCACTGGACGGTCTCGGCGAGGCCCTGCTCGAAGCTCTTGCGGGGCTCGTAGCCCAGTTCCTCGCGGATCTTCGTGCAGTCGACGGAGTAGCGGCGGTCGTGGCCCTTGCGGTCCTGGACGTACTCGACGCTGGTCTCCCAGTCGGCGCCGCACGCCTTCAGGAGCAGCCCGGTGAGCTCCTTGTTGGAGAGCTCGGTGCCGCCGCCGATGTTGTAGATCTCGCCCGCGCGGCCCTTGGTGCGGACCAGCTCGATGCCCTGGACGTGGTCGTCGATGTGCAGCCAGTCGCGGACGTTGCCGCCGTCGCCGTACAGCGGGACCTTCTTGCCGTCGAGGAGGTTGGTGACGAAGAGGGGGATGACCTTCTCGGGGAAGTGGTGGTGCCCGTAGTTGTTGGAGCAGCGGGTGACGCGGACGTCCAGGCCGTGGGTGCGGTGGTAGGACAGCGCGATCAGGTCGCTGGACGCCTTCGCCGAGGAGTAGGGCGAGTTGGGCTCCAGCGGGTGGGTCTCGGGCCAGGAGCCCTCGTCGATCGAGCCGTAGACCTCGTCGGTGGAGATGTGCACGAAGGTCTTGATGCCGGCCCGGTGCGCGGCGTCGACGAGCGTGTGGGTGCCGACCACGTTCGTACGGACGAACTCCGCGCCGCCGTCGATGGACCGGTCGACGTGCGACTCGGCGGCGAAGTGCACCACCTGGTCGTGCTCGGCCATCAGCTTGCCGACCAGCTCCGGGTCGCAGATGTCGCCCTGCACGAAGGCGAACCCGGGGTGCTCGCGCACCTCGTCGAGGTTGGCCGGGTTGCCCGCGTACGTCAGCTTGTCCAGGACGGTGACCGAGACGTCACCGGGGCCCTGGGGGCCGAGCACCGTACGGACGTAGTGCGAGCCGATGAAGCCGGCGCCGCCGGTCACCAGGATCCTGGTAGTCATGAGGAGATCTGCACCTTGCTGTGATCACCGAGCACGAGCCGGTGGGCCTTGGGGTTACGGGGAGCGGGCGTGACCTCGACGTCGCGCCCGATGAGCGAGGCCTCCACCCGGCGCACGCCGGTCACGGACGCACCCCGCAGGACGATGGAGTACTCGATTTCGCTGTCCTCGATCCGGCAGCCCTCGGAGACCGAGGTGAAGGGACCGATGTACGCGTCGTTGACCACGGTGCCGGCGCCGATGACCGCGGGCCCGACGATCCGGCTGCCGCTGACCCGGGCGCCTTCCTCGATGCGCACCCGGCCGATGATCTCACTGGCCTCGTCCACCGTGCCCGCGTCGTAGGGCTCCAGGGCCTCCAGGACGGACCGGTTGACCTCCAGCATGTCGGTGACGTTGCCGGTGTCCTTCCAGTAGCCGGAGATCGTGGTGGAGCGGACGTCCCGCTTCTGGTCGATCAGCCACTGGATGGCGTGCGTGATCTCCAGCTCGCCGCGCCAGGACGGCTCGATGGAGCGGACGGCCTCGTGTATGGCGGGGGTGAACAGGTAGACGCCGACGAGGGCGAGGTCGCTCTTCGGCTGCTTCGGCTTCTCCTCCAGGCCCACCACGCGGCCGTCGGCGCCGAGTTCGGCGACACCGAAGGAGGTGGGGTTGGGGACCCTGGTCAGCAGGATCTGCGCGTCGGGCCGCTCGGTGCGGAACTCCTCCACCAGGCCGGTGATGCCGCCGACGATGAAGTTGTCGCCGAGGTACATGACGAAGTCGTCGTCACCGAGGAAGTCCTGGGCGATGAGCACGGCGTGCGCGAGGCCCAGGGGCGCGTCCTGCGGGATGTAGGTGACCTCGATGCCGAACCGGGAACCGTCCCCCACCGCCTCGCGGATCTCGTCCGCGGTGTCACCGACGATGATCCCGACCTCGGTGATCCCGGCGTCGGCGATCGCTTCCAGGCCGTAGAAGAGCACGGGCTTGTTGGCGACCGGTACGAGCTGTTTGGCCGAGGTGTGGGTGATCGGACGGAGGCGGGTTCCCGCTCCCCCGGAAAGCACGAGAGCCTTCACGTGTGGCGCCCCAATACTATGGACCTTGACAGGGGCGGAAAGCCCCCGTTTGTCTGATTTCGCAGTCAATCTGTCGGCACATCATAACCACGCGCCAGGAACAACGATTCACCGGCCATTCACGCATTCGAACCTCAAGTAGCCACCCAATGGCAAAAAATGATCCGCCCCCGGCTGGAACCGGGGGCGGATCACGATCACCGAACGATCCGGAGATCAGTCCTCCGTCGAGGCGGTCACCGACGACGACGGCTGCTGGGCCGCCGCCGCGGTCTTCTTCGACGCCGCCTTCTTCGCGGTCGTCTTGGCGGTGGTCGTCTTGGTGGCGGCCGACTTGGTGGTCTTCGCCGCCGCCTTCTTGGCCGTCGTCTTCTTGGCGGCGGTCTTCTTGGCCGCCGTCTTCTTCGTGGCGGCCTTCTTCGCCGTGGCCTTCTTGGCCGCCGTGCGGGCGGTCTTCTTGGCCGGGGCGGCCTCGGCTTCCTCGACGGGCGCCTCGGCAGGCGCCGCCTCCGCCACCGTCTCCGTCTCCGTCGCCGTCGACGGGACGACCACGACGGCCGTCTCCTCGGACGCGGTCGACGTGCTCGGCTTGCGCACCGCGCGGCGACGCGGGCGGGCCGGGGCCCCGGTCTCGGCGGGTGTCTCGGCGGGTGCCTCGGACGGGACCTCCTCGGGCTTCGGCGCGGGCGCCTCGGCGACCGGGGCCGCGGGCTCCGCGACCGTCACCACCGTGGCCTCCGCTCCCGCCGGGGAACCGGCCGGCGCGGACACCTTGCGGGTGGCCCGGCGCCGCGTACGGCCCTTGGGCGCGGCCTCCTCGGCGGCCGGCTCGGCCGGCTCGGGGACCACCGCGTCCTCGACGGCCGCGGGCTCGGCCAGCGCCTCGGCGGCCGGCTCCGGCCGCACCGGACGCGCGGCCTCCTCGGCGGCCGTCACATCCTGCGCCGTCGGGACCTCGGCCTCGGCCCTCTCGCTCTCCTCGCCCCTGTGCCGGCCGGCCCGGGCCTTGGCGGTCTCCCGCTTCGGCGCGCCCGCCGGGGCCGACACCCGCCGGCTCGCCCGGCGGCGCGTGCGCCCACGGGTGGCCGCGGCCTCCGCCTCGGCGGCGCTGCTGTACAGCTCCTCGTCCGGCACGAACTCCGGAGCGGGGAGCGCGACCGGCTCGGCGGCCTCGGCGGCGACCTCGGCCGCCGTCTCCGTCTCCGCCTCCTGCTCGGCCGTCTCCACGCCCGCGACCGCCTCGTGCTCGTGCGGCTGGTCCGCCGCACCGGCCCGCGCCCGCTTCCGGCGCTTGCCGCCGCCACCGGCGGCGGGCTGGTCCAGGTGCACGATGACACCGCGCCCGTTGCAGTGGACGCAGGTCTCCGAGAACGACTCCAGCAGGCCCTGGCCGACCCGCTTGCGGGTCATCTGAACCAGGCCCAGCGAGGTCACCTCGGCGACCTGGTGCTTCGTACGGTCGCGGCCCAGGCACTCCAGCAGACGGCGCAGCACCAGGTCCCGGTTGGACTCCAGCACCATGTCGATGAAGTCGATCACGATGATGCCGCCGAGGTCGCGCAGCCGCAGCTGGCGCACGATCTCCTCGGCCGCCTCCAGGTTGTTCCTGGTGACCGTCTCCTCCAGGTTGCCGCCCTGGCCGGTGAACTTGCCGGTGTTGACGTCGACGACGACCATCGCCTCGGTCCGGTCGATCACCAGCGAGCCGCCGCTGGGCAGCCACACCTTGCGGTCCAGCGCCTTGGCGAGCTGCTCGTCGATCCGGTACGTGGCGAAGACGTCGACCTCGCTGGTCCACCTGGACAGCCGCCCGGCCAGGTCCGGCGCCACGTGCGACACGTACCCGTGGATGGTCTCCCAGGCGTCGTCACCGCTGACGACGACCTTGGTGAAGTCCTCGTTGAAGATGTCCCGCACGACCCGGACGGTCATGTCCGGCTCGCCGTAGAGCAGCGTCGGCGCGCTGCCCGCGCCGTTCTTGGACTTCTTCTTGATCTCCTCCCACTGCGCCTGCAGCCGCTCGACGTCCCGGCGCAGCTCGTCCTCGCTCGCGCCCTCGGCGGCGGTGCGCACGATGACGCCCGCGTCCTCGGGGACGACCTTCTTGAGGATGGTCTTCAGCCGGGCCCGCTCGGTGTCGGGCAGCTTGCGGCTGATGCCGGTCATCGAGCCCTCGGGGACGTACACGAGGTAGCGGCCCGGGAGGGAGACCTGGCTGGTGAGGCGGGCGCCCTTGTGCCCGATCGGGTCCTTGGTGACCTGCACCAGGACCGACTGGCCGGACTTCAGCGCGGACTCGATGCGGCGCGGGCCGTGGCCCATGCCGAGCGCCTCGAAGTTGACCTCACCGGCGTACAGCACGGCGTTGCGGCCCTTGCCGATGTCGATGAAGGCGGCCTCCATCGACGGCAGCACGTTCTGCACCTTGCCGAGGTAGACGTTGCCGACGTACGAGGTCGCCTGCTCCTTGTTGACGTAGTGCTCGACGAGCACGTCGTCCTCCAGGACGCCGATCTGCGTACGGTCGCCGTGCTGGCGCACCACCATCACGCGCTCGACGGCCTCACGGCGGGCCAGGAACTCGGCCTCGGTGATGATCGGCACCCGGCGGCGGCCCTGCTCACGGCCCTCGCGGCGGCGCTGCTTCTTCGCCTCCAGACGCGTGGAGCCCTTGATGGACTGCACCTCGTCCGACGGCTCGGCCTTCGGACGCGGCTCGCGGACCTTGACGACGGTGCGCTCGGGGTCGTCGGCGGTCGCCTCGGCCTCACCGCCGCCGTCACCGGCGCGGCGACGACGGCGACGGCGGCGCCGGCTGCTGCTGGACCCGGAGTCCTCGCGGTCCTCGGCCTGCTCGGCCGCCTCCTCGGCGTCCTCCTCGTCCTGCTCGGCGGTGTCCTCGGCGTCCTGGGCGGCCTGCTCGACGGAGACGTCCGCGGGCTCGCCGCCCTCGATGTCGGTCTCTGCGGAGTCACCCCGCCGGCGGCGACGGCCGCCGCGGCGACGACGCCGGCGCGAACCGGCGGCCTCGCTGTCGTCCTGGTCGTCGGCCTCGGCGTGGTCCTCGGCCTGCTCCTCGTCCTCCTCCGCCTCGTCCTCGGCGGGGGTCACGGGAGCGGCCTCGGGCTCCTCGCCCCGGCGCCGGCGACGGCGGCGGGAGGCGGCGGGCTGCTCCTCGGCAGGCTCCTCGGTCCGCTCCTCCGGCTCCGCCACCGGTTCGGCGACCTCGGCGGCCGCTTCGGCGGCGGCCCGCTCCGGGGTCTGGAAGCGGGGCTCGGTGAACACCGGCGGCTGGAACACGGCGACGGCCGGACGCGCGGGGCGCCGCGACGGGGTCTCCGCCTCGCCGGACCCGGCGGGCTCGGCGAAACCGGCGGCGGCCTTACGGACCACCCGGCGCCGGCGCCGCGGAGCGGCCTCGTCGGCGACGGGCTCGGGGGCCTGGGCGGGCTCGGGGGCCTGGGCGGGCTCGGGAGCCTGGGCGGGCTCGGGAGCCTGGGCGGCCTCGGTCACTGGGGTCTCCTCGGCGGCGGGCGCGTCGGCGCGCCGCGTGGCGCGACGCCGGGAACGGCGCGGAGCGGCGTCCTCCGTCGCGGCTTCCCCGGCCTCGGGGGTCCCGGTGGTGGCCTCGGCGGTCTCGGTGGACGCCTCCGGGGAGGTCACGCTGCGCGTGGCCCGACGCCGGGAACGGCGCGGAGCGGCGTCCTCAGCCGCGGCTTCCCCGGCCTCGGGGGTGGTCTCCGGGGCCGCAGGGGCGGTCTCCGGGGCCGCGGGTGCGGTCTCCGGGGTTTCGGTGGTCGCCGTCGGCGAGGTCACGCTGCGGGTCGCACGGCGCCGGGTACGGCGCGGGGCCGCGTCCTCGGCGACGGCGGGCTGCTCGGGGGCCGGAGCGGTCTCGGGCGCGGCGGGCGCCGCCGGTACGACGGTCTCGGCGGCCTCCGCCGACTCGGGTGCCCCGGCCGGTGCGGCCGCGCGGCGGACCACACGACGACGCCGGGGCGCGGCGGCCGGTGCCTCGACGGGCTCGGCCTCCTTCTCCGCCTCGGCCTCGGCGCCCTCCTGCTCCACGAGCTCGTCGGGCTCGGGGGCCTCCGCGGCCGGTATGGCCGGCGCGACGGTCTCGGCCGTCGTGTCGGCCGCCCCGGCGGGCGGGCCCGCCGGGCGGGACGCGGCACGGCGCCGCCGCCTCGGCGGCAGGGTGTCGCTGGGGGTGTTCGGTTCGGAGCCCTCGGTGGGCTCGATCGGTTCGAGCATGCGGGCGTTTCTCCCGTCAGGCTCCCGGGCGCCGCACCTGGTCCGGCGATGCCGGTGACGTCCGCGGCTCGCGCGGTGCGCGATCGCCGCCGTCCGGGGCGCGGGCGCCGCACGGGAGCACTCTGTGTCCTGTCTCGCCGGTTCCGTACGCCGAATGCGTACGGCCTGGCGAAAGTCTTCTGGTCGGTGCGCTGCCCGACTCAGGTGGCTCCCGAGTTCGAGGGCGGCGCTTACGACGTCCGTCCCTTCGCGGGACCTTCCTTACGCCGGCGCCGTCGCGGCGGCAGTGGCGCCGGCCGGTTGCGGCTCGGTCGCTGCTGCCTCGCGGTCGGGCGCGAGCGGGTCGGTCACCGTGCCGGTCTCTTCATCGAGCAGCCCCTGCGCCAGCCTGGTCACCGCTGCGGGGACCGGCGGCGCCAGGTCGGCCACGGCGCGGAGACCGGACAGGACGTCGTCGGGTCGTACGGCAGGCGTCACGTGCCGAACAACCAGCCGCAGTATCGCACAGGGCCGGTCGGTCGGCCCAGTAAGGAGCGCGGCGCCGGCCGCTCCGGTGGAGCCGACGTCTGCGTCGGGCTGCGACAAGTGCGTTTCCGCGCTCTCCAGACCCACGACCGCCGAGCGGGCGTCGAAGGTACGGACGCCGTTCTTGGTCCGGCGCTGGACCTCGACGGTCCCGGCCGCGTTGAAGACGTCCACCGCGTGGCGGGCGTCCTCGGGGCCGACGCCGTCCAGCCGCAGCTCCCACACGGAAGCCGTCAGCCGGTCGGCGAGACCCGAGGTGCGGGCCTCGACCGCCTCGACGATGTCGAGCCCGGCGGGCATCGACTCGTCGAGGAGCGCCCGGAGCCGCTCCGGGTCACGCGTCTCGGTGAGCGCGATCTCCAGATACTCCGCCTCACTGCCCGTGCCGGTGGGTGCGGCATTGGCGTACGACACCTTCGGGTGCGGTGTGAACCCCGCCGAGTACGCCATCGGCACCTCGGCACGGCGCAGCGCACGCTCGAAGGCGCGCTGGAAGTCACGGTGGCTGGTGAACCGGAGGCGGCCGCGCTTGGTGTAGCGCAGTCGGATGCGCTGCACCGCGGGTGCGGGCGGCGGGCCTTCGGGCTGTCGCTTGCCCAGTGTTGTTCAGTCCTTCGTGAGAGCGGTCGTACTGCTACCAAGAGTACGTGTCTCCGGGCCGGTAGGTTCCCGCCGGTGTGCGAGCTGCGGTTTCTTCGGCTGACCGACCGGTTCAGCGGCCGGTTCGCCGAGCAGCATCCGGCGGAAGTCGGCGCGTGCCTGCCGTACCGACGCGCGGGCGGCGGCGAGGGCCTGCCGTACCGACGCGCGGGCGGCGGCGAGGGCCTGCCCGGTGGCCCGGCCCACCGCGCGGGCGGCGTCCCCGACGGGCCGCAGCACCGTGTCGCGCACCACGTGCCCCACCGGTGTCAGCACACTCCGGTACACCCACCGCACCGGCTCCACGAACACCCACCGGAAGAGCCTCCCGAGGAACCGCCCCACGGCGAGCGAGAGGTGCCCGGCGACCCGCCAGGCATGACCGAGGGCGTCCCCGACCTCCCGCGCGACGACCGCGAGCACACGCCCGACGGGCACCAGCACCCACCGCCACACCGCGAGCGCGGGCAGCACCAGCAGGATCCGGGTGATCCAGTACAGCCCCGCACCGATCCCGGTCACGACCGTCGCCCCCAGCCACACCAGCCCCCTGCCGCACCAGGCGACCGCCCGCCCCACCGGCGCCAGAACCCACCGGTACAGCCACAGCGCGGGCACGACGACGAGGTGTCGCCCCAGCCACAGCACGGGCACGACGACGAGGTGTCGACCCAGCCACACCGCAGCCGCCCACGCCCCGGCGCCGATCGGTGTCAGCACGCGCGCGTACAGCCATGCGGCCCCATGACCGAGGGGAGTCAGCACATGGCGGTAGAACGCGATGGCCGGAAGGACCAGCAGCACCTTCCCGAGCCACGCCAGCCCCTTGCCGGACGGCACGAGGACATACCGCCACAGCCCCACGAACGGCCACACGAACACCGCCCGTCCCACCCACAGCAGTGCCCGCCCGAGAGGCCGCAGCAGCGTGTCGTTCAGGAACCGTCCGGCGACGACCAGCGCGTCCCACGCCATCCGCACCGGCACGACCAGCACCAGCGCCACGATCCGCACGGGGATGCGGATCGCCACGACGAGACACCCCTCACCCGCGGGCGCGGCGGCCGGCGGCCGGGCCGGCTTCTCGAGATCCATACCTACGGAGACGCAGGCGCGGCCCGCCCGGATCCCACCCTCATGATGTTGTTTACCTCATATGCTGAACGCCGATCGGACATAAGAATTCCGCGACTTATGTAAAGCGATTTTCCCTACGGCCGTTCACTCATTCGCCACGCATCCAAGCGAAACAGCCACCGTTAGTCGCTATATGACGAAGGCACGCATGTCCGGGCTCATCAGGCTCGACGGGGGGAATTCGTGGGAATCGGAGCTCGCCGACCGCTGGATCGGCGAGGCCGGCTGACATGAATGACGAACGCTACGACCCTCTCGTCTACGCACCGCCCATGGAATCGCACGTACCCCCCTGGGACCCGGCCGAGGAACTCGCCTATCTGCTCCAGGAAGCCCGCGGTGAGGAATCCTCCGGCATCACCATGCCGGGGCCCCGCGAGGAGACCCCGGTCACCGATCCCCCGGCCGGCAGCCCCATGGGCAACCTGCAGGAGATCACGGCGGAACTCCCGCCCCTGCGCGCGTCACCGCGCGGCCACCGCAAACCCCCGCGCAGACGCCCCGACGCACTGCGCCTCGCCAGCTACGCCATCGCCGCCCTGGCAGCGGTCACCGTGTCGATGGTGAGCGTCTTCAGCGGCGTCGTCACCTACGAACCCCTGCTCCTCGTCACCACGGCCCACAGCAGCGGCAGTTCCTCGGCCTGGTGGCCCGTGCTGGTCTACGGCCCCTGGCTGGCGGGGTCGTTGTCCATCCTCCGCGCGGCACTGCACCGACGGCGCGCCCTGCACTCGTGGTTCGTCGTCCTGCTCTTCTCGACCGTCGCGGTGATGCTCTGCGTGGCCCAGGCCCCCCGGACGATCACCGACACAGCCGCCGCGGCGCTCCCGGGCGTGGCCGCCCTGGCCTGCTTCCAGCAACTCGTCCGCCAGATCACCCTGACCCGGCCGCCCCGCCGGGCCGTCCCCCGTCACCGGCTGCGGTCCGCCATGGACCATCCCGCACCGCTCACCGATCCCGGCAAACAGGAACGTTTCCGGGCCGCGGCCCACTCCTACCGGCGTGACACGCCGTCCACCCGGCACCCCTGACAGCACACCCCGCAAGCCCCCCGCTGTCGGTGGCCCGATACACCGCCGCCGGCAGAGGGGACCTCTCAGCGGCCTCCGCCGACGGCGGGGGCCGCGTCGTGCCGACCGGGCTTCTCCAGGACGCGCTCGCGGAGAAGCCCGTACTCCTCGCGCAGCCCGACCGTCTCGGGCGGGCGGGGAACGACGACGCCCTCGGTGACGGTCCCCTCCGTCCCGTCGAGGGTGGTCGAACCATGAGCCGCACGGAGGCAACCCTCCGCGCCCCGGCCGGGTCTTACGGACATGATCAGACACCTCGCCCGCACAGGTGCGGTGCTCACCCTCGCGTCCCTGCTCCTGACCGCCTGCTCCGGCGGCCAGGACACCCCCGCCGAGCACCCCGTCCTCGACCAGAAACTCGGCCTCCAGGTCCACCTCGCCCTGCGCCAGACGCAGAAGGCGGACGGTGCCGACTTCGTCCAGACCCTGACCTTCGCATCGAAGAAGGGCCGGGCGGTGCAGACCGTCAGCGGGCGGATGGACTTCGCGAAGGGAACGGGCGAGGCGACCACGGAGTGGCACCTGTCGAAGGGACTCCCCCGGGAAACGAAGGACACGCTCCTGGGCGCCACCCCGGGCAAGGGCAACGCCGACCCCTCGGCACGCGTCCTCGTCGACCCCCAACACATCCACTACCGCGCCGAGTCGGCGGCGTACTGGCTCCAGTACACGACGGGCGACACCCGTCCGCCCCTCGGCATCGACCACCTGCGCGGATCCGAAGGACCGGTGGGCGGCACCCTCCTCGAAGCACTCGGTGCCACGGAGGCGACATCCCGGCGGACCGACGGCTCCCGGCACACCTACGAGGCGGACATGCCCACCAGCACCGCCGGGCAACTGCTCCCCGAGGACCTCAGGCGCGAACTGTCCCTCCCCTTCCCCCAAAGCGCCCCACTGCCGACGACCGTCTCCGTGGACGACCGGGGACGCGTCACACACGTGCGAGCCGACCTCTCGACGACCCTGGGGAAGAAGGACAGCGCGTTCGAGGACATGACCTCCCTGACCATCGACCTCCGCCTCTCCGGACACGGTGTGCCGAAGCCCGCCGCGAAACCCGACGGACCCGTTCTCCCGGCCCGCGATGCGGTCCGTTCCGTCGACTCGGTGAAGCCCGGTGGCTGCGTCGACTTCAGCACGGGCCGACGGCTCGTGGACACCGTCGTGGACGTGCCGTGCTCGGGCGCGCACGACGGCAGGGTCTTTGCCCGGAGAACACTCGGCACGGGCCCCTACCCGGGCAGCACGGCCGCCCGGCAGAAAGCCGCCGCCGCCTGCGGCACCGCCTACGACACCGCCCCCGGGCGATGGGTCTCCGAGGCGGAACGGGCCGGACACTACTGGTATATGTGGCCGAAGCAGGAAGAATGGGAACAGCATGGAGGGTACGTCAGCTGCTTGGTCGTCACCACCAGGGGCGCCGACTGAAGCAGATGACGGAAGTCCGTGACCGGGCGGCCCGGAACAGGGCTTCCCGATCACCCGCTCGAGGCCCCGCTCACATCAGTGGACGTGACCGCTCGGCGCCGGCGCGGAGTTCTTGACCGTGAGCGGCAGCAACTTCTTCCCGGTCGGGCCGATCTGGATGGAGGTGTCTATCTACGAACACATGGAAAACCGCTTAAAACCGTGCCTACGCTGGTCACCATGAGGAAACGAGGACAGCTTCGGCTCGCGGCAGACCGAGCGGCCTACAACGTGGAAGCCGAGTGGACCGCAGCCGATTTCGCGCTGTTGGAGGAGCTGAAGCGGGCCGAGGCCCTGCTCCCCGAGGACGCTCCTCGGGCACTCCTGTCGATCCGCCTGTCGGTGCTGACGGACGACACGACGTCACCAGTGCGACAGGAGCTTGATCTCCGCATCCTGGCCAGGGAGCGAGGTTGCCGAGTCATCGGCGTCGCCTCGGATCTGAACGTGTCCGCGACGAAGGTTCCGCCGTGGAAGCGGAAGGAGCTCGGGGACTGGTTGAACAACCGCTCCCCCGAGTTCGACGAGATCCTGTTCTGGAAGCTCGATCGCTTCGCACGTCGCCTCTCCGATCTCTCGACGATGATCGAGTGGAGCCTGAAGCGCGGGAAGAACCTGGTCTCGAAGAACGACAGCCTCGACCTCACGACGACCGCCGGAAAGATCATGGTCACGATCATCGGTGGCATCGCCGAGATCGAAGCGGCCAACACCTCCACACGCGTCACAAGTCTGTGGGACTACGCGAAGTCTCAGGAGGACTGGCTTGTCGGGAAGCCGGCGTACGGCTACGTCACGGACGAGGACGACACGGGGAAGGTCGTTCTCGCCATCGATCCCGAGGCGTACAAGGCACTGCACTGGGCTCGGCGCATGGCGCTTCGGGGACGCTCCGCCCGTTTCATGGTGCGCTGCCTGAAGCGGTCCGGCCTCATGAGCCAAGGGCTCACCGTGGCGACGCTCCTCCGCCGTCTCCGCAACCCGGCACTCCTCGGTTACCGCGTAGAAAAGGACAAGAACGGAGGACAGCGACGTTCGAAGCCGGTCCTCGGCAAGGACGGCAGGCCGATCAAGGTCGCTTCCCCCATCTTCACCGAGGAGGAGTTCGAGGCCCTCGGCGCCGCTCTGGACAAGCGCAAGAAGAACCAGCCTCCCCGCCGTGTCGGTGGAGCGACCCAGTTCCTCGGCGTTCTCCTGTGCGCCGACTGCAAGACGAACATGACGGTTCAGATCACGAACAACACGTACGGGACTTACCAGTATCTGCGATGCCGCAACTGCAAGAGCGGCGGACTCGGGGCACCCGCCCCCGAGCGGATCTACGAGCGCCTGGTGGAGGACGTGCTCAAGGTCCTCGGAGACTTCCCCGTGCAGGTACGCCAGTACGCAGAGGGCGCCGAGGCACGAAAGGAGATCAAGCGGCTGCAGGACTCCATCGCGCTGTACATGAAGGAGCTCGAACCTGGAGGCCGGTACACGAAGACCCGGTTCACGAAGGAGCAGGCAGAGGCAACGCTCGACAAGCTCATCGGGGAGTTGGAGTCCATCGCCCCCGAGACGGCGAGGGACCGGTGGGTCAACGTCCACGGCGGCAAGACCTTCCGTGAGCACTGGCAGGAAGGCGGCATGGAGGCCATGTCCGCAGACCTGTACCGAGTCGGCATCCGCTGCGAGGTCACCCGTACGAAGGTGCCGAAGGTCCGGGCGCCGAAGGTGCACCTCCGCTTGCTGATCCCGAAGGACGTACGCGAACGGCTCGTGATCCGCGAAGACGACTTCGCGCAAGCCTCCTGAACCCAGGCCGCACAAGGACGAAGCCGCCTTCCCGTCACATGGGGAGGCGGCTTCACGTCTCACTCGAACCATGTAGTGGCGTCGAACGGTTCTTCCGTGCCGTACTCATCCACGATCACGATCCCACTTTCGATCAGTCCTCGCGAAGGACAGCCGAGCGTGGTGGGTGAAGCGGGAATGTATGAGGCCGGCGGAGGAAGTCAGGCGACGGCAGACGCCGATGGCGGAGCGGTCCACAGCTTGGAGGCGTGCGCGTGCCGCCCGCGCGGCAAGAGGGCAGCGGTGTTCCCCACTCCGGTACACGGACCCGCAGGACGGCGCGGTCAAAGTGACGAAGAGCGAGGACGGTTGCGGACTGTGGCGGGGGCATTCTTGCCATCGATCAGGCCCCACTCGGACGAGGTGGAAAGTGTCGCCCACGTGGAGCCGGGAGCAGAGGGCGCAGACGGCTGTCCGGTGGTTACAGCAACGGACGAGGAGGTGTTCGCCGGGTTCGTCGCGGTGTCGTACCGGCGGATGGTATCGCCGGTTGTCCCATCCGAAGTGGCAGTGGCTCCGAAGACAGCACCCCGGGGCGTGGGAACCCAACTTCGCGGAGCCTCCGCAGCGCCAGGGTCCCGGTATCGACGGCATGATGGAGAGCTTCTTGTACACGTAGTCCCAGCCTGTTTCGACCAGGGTACGGACAGCAGTCAGCAAGGGATGAGTGCAGTGTCCCGTGCCTTCCTCGCGTCGCGCGCCTCAGTCAAGCCAGCGCGAGTCATGTCGGCACTGTGTCGGGCCACCCGTCGAACGCCGACTGCCTTGGGCCGTGTCCGTTGCCGTGAGGCGGTGTCTGCCTCACGGCACATGGGTCATATCCACCTCAGCAGCGGGCAGCGCTCGATGGCAAGGCGGAGCGGAAGGCACCACCGAACCTCTTGAGCCCCTCGTTGGGCTGGACGATCACCTTGGTTCCCATGTATTCGTCCCGACTCCACACGCACCAGTACTCATTGGTCCGGTTCCAGGCGGAACGGACGGCGGGAATGTTCTGCCGCTTCACGTCGTCCGTCCCCTTCGTGTAACTGCCCCGGCGGCCGGAGCCGTCGGAGTACTCGAAGAGGCAGAAGTGGTCAGTCTCGCAGAACGCTGCGGCCGACAACCGCGCCGACGGTGCGGAGACCGCCGGGCCGACGGGCAGAGTGATGGCCACAACAGCAGCCGCCACGACCGCGACGGGCAGGAACTTACGCATGGGATCCCTTTCAGGGGGCGTTTCGGACACGAAAAGGATCACCAAGCAAACGCATTGCGCCAATTCCCCGAAAGTGTGGGTTTGCGGGAATGAAGGAACCACCGCCCAGCGCTCAGAGCCGCGCGGACTGCCAGTCCCGTCTCACACCCACTCCACCTCAGCATGGACGGTCGGGGAGGGTCCAGGAGGCGGCAGAGGGGCCCGGCGCCTCCCGCACGGCTCCCTGCGCCTCCACGATGCGCCGCAACGCCTCACTCACGCCTGGCCACGTTTCAGCCGGTCATGGACTTCTTGCCCCACGAGCCCGTTTGCGGCCATGTGCCGAACTGGGACATGGCCTGTACCGCAACTGCTCAGGCCTGTTGCCGAGAAAGGGACAGCCGGCGCCGGTCTCGATCAACGTCCGTGACAATGACCATCAGCTCGTCACCGATTCGGACGACGCCCTCTGAATTCTCCACGGGCACAGCACTCAGCTCAGGCAGCCGCACGAGGCCCTCGACTCCATCCGCGACCTGAACGAAGACACCGAACGGAAGCACCTTGGTCACCCGACCGCTCAGTCTCCGACCCACCGCAATGCGTTCGGCGAACCCCAGGAAGGGGTCCGGCTGAGTAGCCCGCAAGGACAGCCGGGCCTCTCCTTCCCATGTGTCGAACTGCAAGAACTCGCAGTACACACGCTGTCCGATCGCAACAACCTCGGATGCCGCCTCGAAGCGACGCCAGGACAGCTCGGGATACGTGATGAAGCCGACGCCGGGATGGACCGGGTGATCGGGGCCCTCCTCCAGCGCCACGAACACGCCGAACGACTCGATCGCCGCCACCGTGCCGGTCAGGCGTTGACCGAAGCGGAGCTGCTTGAGGAACGCCCAGAGTTCCGGGTTCTCGGTGGCCGCCATCGACAGCCGTACTCGGCCCTCCTCCAAGTCCACCGCGAGCACCTCGGCGGTGATCCGCTGTCCGACCACAGCAGCATCCGTCATACGTCGTTGCCAGGAGACATCCAGCGGCCCCACCACCCCGAGTGGACGAGCGGCAAACCCGTCCAGGGCCACGGTCACCTCAGACCGGGTGACGGCCGCCACCGTGCCACTGCAGCGATCACCGACCTGCATCGGTGCCAGAAAGCTCCTGATGGCCGGATCAGCCGACGCGTCCCCCATGGCGCCCAGGCTCTCACACGGCGGTTAGACCCACTCCACCTCTGACTGGATGCTCACGTGTCCGCCAGAGGCCGGCAGGGGCGTCCGTGGAGCGTCCCGGGCAGCCTGCCGTGCCTTCGGGGAGCCGAGGGAACCGAGCACCACGGCCACCTCGTCCTCTGTGGCGTCCGCCACAGCCTCAGCGATGCGCCGCAGTGACTCAGCCATCCCCCGCTCCCCCGTTTCAGCTGTTCGGAGCCGACTTCTTGACCGTCAGCGGCAGCAGCTTCTTGCCGCTCTCGCTCAGTTGTGGCCATGTGTCGAACTGAGGACACACGCCGCAGTCGAAGCACGGGGTCCAGCGGCAGTCCTCGACCTCCGTCTCGTCGAGGGCGTCCTGCCAGTCCTCCCAGAGCCAGTCCTTGTCGAGGCCGGAGTCGAGGTGGTCCCAGGGGAGGACCTCCTCGTAGGTGCGCTCGCGGGTGGTGTACCAGTCGACGTCCACGCCGAACTGCGCGAGGGACTTGTCGGCGCAGTCCATCCAGCGGTCGTACGAGAAGTGCTCGCGCCAGCCGTCGAAGCGGCCGCCGTCCTCGTAGACCGCGCGGATGACCGCGCCGATACGGCGGTCGCCGCGCGAGAGCAGGCCCTCGACGATGCCGGGCTTGCCGTCGTGGTAGCGGAAGCCGATCGAGCGGCCGTACTTCTTGTCGCCGCGGATCTTGTCGCGGAGCTTGGCGAGGCGCTCGTCCGTCTGCTCGGCGGAGAGCTGCGGGGCCCACTGGAAGGGGGTGTGCGGCTTGGGGACGAAGCCGCCGATGGAGACGGTGCAGCGGATGTCGTTGGAGCCGGAGACCTCGCGGCCCTTGGCGATCACACGGGTGGCCATGTCGGCGATCTGGAGGACGTCGTCGTCGGTCTCGGTGGGCAGGCCGCACATGAAGTACAGCTTCACCTGACGCCAGCCGTTGCCGTAGGCCGTCGCGACCGTGCGGATCAGGTCGTCCTCGGAGACCATCTTGTTGATGACCTTGCGGATGCGCTCCGAGCCGCCCTCGGGGGCGAAGGTGAGGCCCGAACGGCGGCCGTTGCGGGTCAGCTCGTTCGCCAGGTCGATGTTGAAGGCGTCGACACGGGTGGAGGGGAGCGACAGGCCGACCTTGTCCTCCTCGTAGCGGTCGGCGAGGCCCTTGGCGATGTCGCCGATCTCCGAGTGGTCCGCGGAGGAGAGGGACAGGAGGCCGACCTCCTCGAAGCCCGTCGCCTTCAGGCCCTTGTCGACCATCTCGCCGATGCCGGTGATCGAGCGCTCGCGGACCGGGCGGGTGATCATGCCGGCCTGGCAGAAGCGGCAGCCGCGGGTGCAGCCGCGGAAGATCTCCACCGACATGCGCTCGTGGACGGTCTCGGCGAGCGGGACGAGGGGCTGCTTGGGGTAGGGCCACTCGTCGAGGTCCATCACCGTGTGCTTGGAGACGCGCCACGGGACGCCCGACTTGTTCGGTACGACGCGGGCGATACGGCCGTCGGGGAGGTACTCGACGTCGTAGAAGCCGGGGACGTACACCCCGCCGGTCTTCGCCAGGCGGAAGAGGAGTTCCTCGCGGCCGCCGGGGCGGCCCTCCTCCTTCCAGGCGCGGACGATCCGCGTGACCTCCAGGACGGCCTGCTCGCCGTCGCCGATGACCGCGCAGTCGATGAAGTCGGCGATCGGCTCGGGGTTGAAGGCGGCGTGGCCGCCGGCCATGACGATCGGGTCGTCGAGGCCGCGGTCCTTGGCCTCCAGGGGGATGCCGGCCAGGTCCAGGGCGGTGAGCATGTTGGTGTAGCCGAGCTCGGTGGAGAAGCTCAGGCCGAACACGTCGAAGGCCTTCACCGGGCGGTGGCTGTCGACCGTGAACTGCGGGACGCGGTGCTCCCGCATCAGCGCTTCCAGGTCCGGCCAGACGCTGTAGGTGCGCTCGGCGAGGACGCCGTCCTGTTCGTTGAGGACCTCGTAGAGGATCATGACGCCCTGGTTGGGCAGTCCGACCTCGTAGGCGTCGGGGTACATGAGCGCCCAGCGGACGTCGCAGCTCTCCCACGGCTTGACCGTGGAGTTGAGCTCTCCGCCGACGTACTGGATCGGCTTCTGCACATGCGGGAGCAGAGCTTCGAGCTGCGGGAACACAGACTCGGCGGCTTCGGCAGGCATCTCGCGAACCTTTGTGTGCTGAGTGGGGTGACCATTCAGCGTAACGCGGCCGGAGGGGTACTCCCTACGTCGTCCAGGGCCGGAGGTCCTCGGTGATGGACTTCCAGGCTTCGGGGAGGGCGGCCTCGGCGCGCTCCGCACGGTGTTCCTCGCGGGCGTGGAGGATGCCGTAGGTGAAGGTGCTCTCGCCCGCCGCGTGGGCGACGGCGGCGAGCTCGCGGAGGGTCTGGCGGGCCATGACGCTGTCCTGGTGGTCGCCGAGCAGGCCCTGGAGCGACTTCATGGCCTTGACGAGGTCGTTCGCCGGTTCACCGAGTGCGGGGGCGGCGGCCTCGGCGGCGTAGCGGGTGCGCTTGGTCTTCTTGCGGGCCTCGTGCAGGGCGACGTCGCGGTCGGTGCCGGGCGGGAGGTCCAGGGCGCGGGTGACGAGGCCGGTCAGCTTGTCGAGGTCCTTGCGTACGGCCTTGGGGAGGGCCTTCTCCGGCTTGGTTCCGGCCTTCTTGCGCAGGGGCGGGTCGGCGAGCAGGGCGTCCAGGGTGTCGAGGAGGGTGAGGTACCGGCGGGAGTCGAGGATGCCGGTGAGGCGGCCGTGGGCTCCGGCGTGACGGGCCTCGGCCCAGTTGGTGAGCCGGTGGCCGACGGGGCCGGCTACGAGGGTGTCGGACAGGTCGGCGAGGGACGACCGGAGGCGTTCGGCGAGCACCTCCTGGTCGCGGTCCAGGCCCAGCTCGGCGGCCAGCCACTTCAGGTCGTCACCGACGGGGTCGGTCACCTCGCGGTCGAGGACGCCGCGGAAGGAGCGGAAGGTGCTGCGCAGACGGCGGGTGGCGACTCTCATACGGTGCACGGAGTCGGGGACGTCCTGGCGTACGGCGGGGTCGAGCTCGACGAGGGCGTCGCGCTGGGCGCGGACGTAGGCGAGGACGTGGTCTTTGGTGGTGACGGGTTTCCCGGCCGGCCGTGGCCTGTGTTTCCGCTTCGGGGCGGCCTCGGGCGCCGTGGCGGGTGTGCGTGCGGTCGCCGCGGTCGTGGTGTTGTCCGGTGCCGTGTCGGCCAGTGCCCGGGCCAGTTTCGAGGCCGAGGCCGAGGGGCGTACGCCGGCCTTGCGCAGGCGTTTCTCCACCTTGTCGAGGAAGGCGGGGTCGCCGTCGTCGGCGAGTTCGACCTCGATCTCGGTCCACCGGGCGGTGCCGCCGGTGCCGGTGAGGCGTTCGGCGCGGACGGTGTCGACGCTGACCTCGGCGAGCAGCCGGCCGTCGGCGTCGACGAGGTGGCGTACGTCGCGGTCGGAGCGCAGCCGGACGACGGGCAGCAGTGCGCTGTCGCGGACGCGGGAGCGGACGAGGGCGGCGAGCTCGTCCGGGAGGGTGTCGGAGAGCGGGGCGCGGATCTCGTCGCGCACTCCGGGGGCGACGGGGAACTTCAGGTGCCAGCCGGCGTCGGAGCCGCCGGTGCGGCGGCGCAGGGTGACGGAGGACGCGGCGAGGCGTTCGTCGGCGGTGTCGTGGTAGGTGGCGTCGAGGTGGGTGACGCCCTTGTCGAGGACGGTCGCCACGCCGGGGACGCGGGTCAGGTCGGGCAGTCCGCTGTCGTCGGACTCGTACTTTCGCTCGATCTCGCGCTTGGTGTCCGCCATGAGGCGAATCTATCCGCCGTGGGTGAATCTAGTCGTGGGTGCGGAGCGGCAGTGGACCACCGCTCCGCACCCGCGACGGTTCACGCGGACATCGGCCGTTGTATCCGGATGGACTGCAGCAGGCCCACGGCCAGCCAGACGGCGAACATGGAGGAGCCGCCGTAGGAGACGAACGGCAGGGGGAGGCCGGTGACGGGCATGATGCCGAGGGTCATGCCGATGTTCTCGAAGGCCTGGAAGGCGAACCAGGCGACGATGCCGGCGGCGACGATCGTGCCGTACAGGTCGGTGGTGTCGCGGGCGATGCGGCAGGCGCGCCAGAGGATGATGCCGAGCAGGCCGATGATCAGTGCGCCGCCGACGAAACCGAGTTCCTCACCGGCGACGGTGAAGACGAAGTCGGTCTGCTGCTCGGGCACGAACTGGCCGGTGGTCTGGGAGCCCTGGAAGAGGCCGGAGCCGGTCAGTCCGCCGGAGCCGATGGCGATGCGGGCCTGGTTGGTGTTGTAGCCGACGCCGGCGGGGTCGAGCTCGGGGTTGGCGAAGGCGGCGAAGCGGTTGATCTGGTACTCGTCGAGGATGCCGAGCTGCCAGACGGTGACCGCGCCGGTCGCTCCGGCGCCGAGCAGGCCGAAGATCCAGCGGTTGGAGGCGCCGGAGGCGAGCAGCACACCGAGCACGATGATGACCATGACCATGACCGACCCGAGGTCGGGCATGAGCATCACGATCAGCATGGGGACGACGGCCAGCCCGAGGGCCTGGAGGACCGTGCGGTGATCGGGGTACGGCTTGTCGCCGGCGTCGACGCGGGCGGCGAGCAGCATCGCCATGCCCAGGATGATCGTGATCTTCACGAACTCGGAGGGCTGGAGGGAGAAGCCGCCGGGGAGCTTGATCCAGGAGTGGGCGCCGTTGATGGTGGAGCCCAGCGGGGTGAGTACGAGCAGGATCAGGAAGACGGAGGCGCCGTACAGCAGGGGCACGGCCGTGCGCAGGGCGCGGTGGCCGAGCCAGAGGGCGCCGATCATCAGGGCCACCCCGATGCCGGTGTTGAGCCAGTGCCGGACCAGGAAGTAGTAGGGGTCGCCCTGGTTGAGTTCGGTGCGGTTGCGGGTGGCCGAGTAGACCAGGAGCGAGCCCAGCAGGGACAGGGCGAGCGCCGAGAACAGTATCGGCCAGTCGAGGCGCCGGGCCAGGGAGTCACGGGCGAAGACCCGTGTCCAGCCGGCCCGCTCCGGTCCGTATCCGGAGACCTGGAAGCTGTTGACTCCGCCGGTCATGACGCTGCCCTCCGGAGTCCCTTTCCGGTGCCGGTGCCGCCGCGTCGTCGCCGGTGGCGGCGGGTCTGGCGGTTGCCGATCTCCGGTGAGGGGACCGTGCCCGCCTGCTGCGGGTCGGCGGGGCCGTCGTCCTGCGGGGTGGTGGCCTGTGCGTCGGGCGAGGGGGTCGACCGGTCCTTGGCGGGGTCCTTGGAGATCTTCGGGGAGGTGATCGTGCCGTCCGTGCGGACCTTCGGGAGGTTCTTCTGCGGCGTGGACAGCAGCGCCTTCTTCTTGTCGATCTCGCCGTCCTCGGAGACGCCGTACAGGGCGTTGTAGATGTTGCGCACGGCGGGGCCCGAGGCGCCGGAGCCGGTACCGCCCTGGGAGATCGTCATGACGATCGAGTAGTCCTTGGTGTACGTGGCGAACCACGAGGTGGTCTGCTTGCCGTAGACCTCGGCGGTACCGGTCTTGGCGTGCATCGGGATCTCGTCCTGTGGCCAGCCCCCGAATCGCCACGCGGCCGTACCGCGGGTGGCGACTCCTTCGAGGGCTTCGTCTATCTGGGCGAGCGTCTTCTTCGACGTCGGCAGCTTGCCGTGCGCCTTGGGCTCGATCTCCGTGACGGTCTTGCCGTCGGGGCTGATGACGGCCTTGCCGACGGTGGGGTCGTAGAGGGTGCCGCCGTTGGAGATGGCCGCGTAGATGGTGGCCATCTGGATGGGGGTGACGAGGGTGTCGCCCTGGCCGATGGAGTAGTTGACGGAGTCACCCGCGCGCAGCCGGTTGCCTTCGAGGCAGTTCTCGTAGGCGATCTTCTCGGCGTAGGTGCCGTCCTTCTTGCCGTACTTGCACCAGGCGTCCTTGTTGGCCGTCCAGTAGTCCAGCTTCCACTGGCGGTCGGGGACGCGGCCGGTGACCTCGTTGGGCAGGTCGATGCCGGTCTCCTCGCCGAGGCCGAACTGGTGGGCGGTCTTGTAGAACCAGTCGTTGGCGTTCTTCTTCGGCTTGTTGCCGCCGTCGCGCTTCCACTCCTGGTGGGAGAGGGCGTAGAAGACGGTGTCGCAGGACACCTCCAGGGCGCGGCCGAGGCTGATCGGGCCGTGGTTCTGGGACTCGAAGTTCTTGAAGACCTGTCCGCCGATGGAGTACGAGCTGGAGCAGTTGTAGGGGCCTTCGAAGGAGTAGCCGGCCTGTATGGCGGCGGCCGTCGGGATGACCTTGAAGATGGAGCCGGGTGCCGACTGGCCCTGGATGGCGCGGTTGAGCAGCGGGTAGTTGGACTTCTTGCCGGTGAGGTTCGCGTAGTCCTTGGCGGAGATGCCGCCGACCCAGGCGTTGGGGTCGTAGGTCGGGTTGGAGGCCATGGCGACGACGCGGCCGGTCTTGGCCTCCATGACGACGACGGCGCCGGAGTCGGCCTCGTAGTTGCGGTTGGTGTTGCGGTCGTGCTGCTTGCGGGCTTCCTTCATCGCCTCGTTCAGCTCGTACTCGGCGATGCGCTGGACGCGGGAGTCGATGCTGGTGACGAGGTTGGCGCCGGGCTGGGCGGGGTCGGCCTCGGCCTCGCCGATGACGCGGCCGAGGTTGTCGACCTCGTAGCGGGTGACGCCGGCCTTGCCGCGCAGCTGCTTGTCGTACTGGCGCTCCAGGCCGGAGCGGCCGACCATGTCGGAGCGCAGGTAGGGCGAGCTGGTGTCCTGGGCCTTGGTGATCTCCTCGTCGGTGACGGGTGAGAGGTAGCCGAGGACCTGGGCGGTGTTGGCCTTGCCGGGGCTCGGGTAGCGGCGCAGGGCCTGCGGTTCGGCGGTGATGCCGGGGAAGTCCTCGGCGCGCTCGCGGATCTGCAGGGCCTGTTTGGCGGTGGCCTCGTCGGTGATGGGGATGGGCTGGTACGGCGAGCCGTTCCAGCAGGGCTGGGGGGTCTCGGCGTCGCAGAGACGGACCTTCTGCTGGACCTCCTCGGCGTCCATGCCGAGGACGCCGGCGAGTTTGGCGAGGACCGCCTTGCCGTCGTCCTTCATCTTCAGCAGGTCGGTGCGGGAGGCGGAGACGACCAGGCGGGTCTCGTTGTCGGCGAGGGGCACTCCGCGGGCGTCCAGGATGGAGCCGCGGACCGCGGGCTGGACGACCTGCTGGACGTGGTTGCCGGAGGCCTCCTTGGCGTACTGGTCGCCCTCGCGGATCTGGAGGTACCACAGGCGCCCGCCGAGGGTGCCGAGGAGGGAGAGGACGAGGACCTGGATGACGACGAGCCGGATCTGGACCCGTGGGCTGCGGCCGGTCTCGGGGATGTTGGTCACGCGGCTTCCTCCTCCCTCGGAGCGCGTACGACTGTGCGGGTACGAGTGATGAACGGCCGGGCCATGAGCCCGCGTTCCATCGCCCGTTCACTCGTTCCGGTGAAGTTCTGCGAGGTCACAGGCGCTTGACCCCCTTGATGCGTCCGGCGCGGGCCACCCGGGCGCGGGCCGCCTTGACCCGCAGTCCGCCCCGTTGCCCGCCGATGCGCAGTCCGGTGCCGCCGGAGAGCCAGCCGGAGGCGACGTCGCCGGACTTGGCGGGACTGGTCTCGGCGAGCGGGTCGTTCTCGGCGCGCCGGGCCAGGGCCATGACGCCGGGGACGATGAACGGCGCGAGCAGCAGGTCGTACAGGGCGGCGGTGAACAGCAGCCCGCCGAGGCCGACATGGCGGGCGGCGGTGTCGCCGACGAGGGCGCCGACACCGGCGTAGAGCAGGGTGGAGCCGACGGCGGCGGCGACGACCACGACCATCGGGCCGGTCGCCGACCTGACCTGCCCGCTCTCGGGTTTGACGAGTCCGGCGAGGTAGCCGATGACGCACAGTACGAGGGCGTAGCGCCCGGCGGCGTGGTCGGCGGGCGGGGCGAGGTCGGCGAGGAGTCCGGCGGCGAAGCCGATGAGGGCGCCGCCGACATGGCCGTAGACCAGGGCGAGGCCGAGGACGGTGAGCAGCAGCAGGTCGGGGACGGCGCCCGGGAGGTGGAGGCGGGCGAGGACGCTCACCTGGATCACCAGGGCGACGACGACCAGCGAGCTGGAGAGCAGGATCCGGTTGACGCGCATGGGGTGACAGCTCCTACTGCTCTTGCTGGTTGAGGCCGTCGGCGGGGGCGGAGGGCGTGACGGTCACCGTCACGGTCGGCGTGGGGGTCGGCTTCGGCTTCTTGGGCAGCACCGTGTCGCGCGGGTCCTTCTCGGGGGCCTGGACGACGACGCCGACGACGTCGAGCTTGCTGAAGCTGACGAACGGCGTGACGGAGAGGGTGCGGGTGAGGTCGCCGCCGGAGGGGTCGACACGGGAGACGACGCCGACGGGGACGCCGGGCACGAACGGCTTGTCGGCCTGCGAGCCGAAGGTGACCAGGCGGTCGCCCTTCTTGATCTCGGCCTTGCCGTTGAGGAGTTCGACGCGCAGCGGGCGGTCGCCCTGGCCGGCGGCGAAGCCGAGTTCGTCGGTGGACTCCATGCGGGTGCCGACGGTGAAGTCGGGGTCGGTGGCGAGCAGCACGGTGGCGGTGTCCGGGCCGACGGTGGTGACGCGGCCGACGAGTCCGTCGCCGTTGAGGACGGTCATGTCGCGTTCGATGCCGTCGTCGGCTCCGGCGTCGATGGTGATGGTCCAGGAGAAGCCCTGGGCCGCCCCTATGGCGATCACCTGGGCGCCCTTGATGCCGTACTGGCCCTGGCCGGAGATCTTCAGCAGCTTGTCGAGCTGCTTGAGGCGGCTGCGGCCGCGGTCGTCGCTGCCGAGTTCGGCCTTGAGCGCGGTGTTCTCCCGCTCCAGCTCGGCGAGCCGGTCGTGCCGGTCGCCGGACTCCCGGACGGCGGAGACGGCGTTGCCGATCGGGTCGACCGCGCCGGACACGCCGTTCTCGATCGGGCCGAAGACGGTCGCCGCGGCCTGCCGGGCACCGTCGACCGGTGAATCCTCCCCGCCGCGGATGTCCACCGTGATCAGTGCGAACGCGATGGCGATCAGCAGCACCAGGAGCAGCCGGCTCTCTCGTGTGTCCCTCACGTGCGGCGGCCGTGCCTTCCTCGTCGAGAACGGGTATGAGGTGGGGGTCTGTTCAGGTGTGTCGAAGATGCTTCGAAGGGTGCGTCGAAGGATGCTTCGGAGGTTTTTTCGAGGCGTTACAGGGGGGTTGTGGGGGTTTGTGCCTCTATATCAACGATCCGCCGCACGGAAGAAGGTCGTCCCGTACGGCGGTATCGAGGAGGTGCGTCATCTGCGCGGCTGGGCGTCGAGCACCTGCTGAAGCGCCTCGAACTCCTCGACGCACTTGCCGGAACCGAGCGCCACGCTGTCCAGCGGGTCCTCGGCGATGTGGATCGGCATGCCCGTCTCCCGGCGCAGCCGCTCGTCGAGGCCGCGCAGCAGCGCGCCGCCGCCGGTCAGGACGATTCCCCGGTCCATGATGTCGCCGGACAGCTCCGGCGGGCACTTGTCGAGGGTCGTCTTGACGGCGTCCACGATGGCGTTGACCGGTTCCTCGATCGCCTTGCGCACCTCGGCGGCGGAGATGACGACGGTCTTGGGCAGTCCGGAGACGAGGTCCCGGCCGCGGATCTCGGTGTGCTCGTCGGTGTCCAGGTCGTACGCCGAACCGATCGTGATCTTGATCTGTTCGGCCGTCCGCTCACCCAGCAGGAGGGAGTACTCCTTCTTGATGTGCTGGATGATCGCGTTGTCCAGCTCGTCGCCCGCGACGCGGATGGACTGGGCGGTGACGATGCCGCCGAGGGAGATGACCGCGACCTCCGTGGTGCCGCCGCCGATGTCCACCACCATGTTGCCGGTGGCCTCGTGGACCGGCAGCCCGGAGCCGATGGCGGCGGCCATGGGCTCCTCGATGATGTGCACCTGACGGGCGCCGGCCTGCGACGACGCCTCGATGACGGCGCGGCGCTCGACGCCCGTGATGCCCGAGGGCACACAGACGACGACCCGCGGACGAGCCAGGTACCGCCGCTTGTGGATCTTCAGGATGAAGTAGCGGAGCATCCGCTCGGTGATCTCGAAGTCGGCGATGACGCCGTCCTTCAGCGGGCGCACGGCGACGATGTTGCCGGGGGTGCGCCCGATCATCTTCTTCGCCTCGGCACCGACCGCGAGGATGCCACCGGTGTTGGTGTTGATCGCGACGACGGACGGCTCGTTGAGTACGATCCCACGACCCCTGACGTACACCAGCGTGTTGGCGGTCCCGAGGTCGACAGCCATGTCACGGCCGATGAACGACATTGAGTTCCCCATCAGGATTCGACTGGCCTTCCCACGAGCTTTTGAGGGCTTCTCAGGTCGGCGAGGTGGGTACGGTGACGTGAAGGCTTCCATCGTAGACGCGCCTTCGCGAACACCGCGCGAGGGTCTTCGCCATTGTCATCAGATGGCGCGCCCCGCTGCTTGTGGAGACGGTCCATCGGGGGCATCCGTTCCCCCGAACGCCGCGCATATGCCAAAAAAGGGTCCGGGGGCAAAGCCCCCAGACCGTCCGACAGGCGGCCAAACGCGTCGGCCGCTGCCGCGATGTGATCGTTATGCGCGGGATTCGCGCACGTCCGAGTACGCGGGTTACGCGCGACCCGGGAAGAAGATCTTCACCTCGCGCTCGGCGGACTCCTCGGAGTCGGAGGCGTGGATCAGGTTCTCCCGGACGATCACACCGAAATCACCGCGGATCGAGCCCGGGGCGGCGGCGATCGGGTCGGTGGGACCGGCCAGTTGGCGCACACCCTCGATGACCCGCTCACCCTCGACGATCATCGCCACGACCGGCCCGGAGGCCATGAACTCCACCAGCGGCTCGTAGAACGGCTTGCCCTTGTGCTCGCCGTAGTGCTGCTCCAGCGTGTCCTGGTCCAGGGCCCGCAGCTCCAGCGCGGTGATCTGCCAGCCGGCCTTGCGCTCGATACGGCTGATGATCTCGCCGGTCAGGCCACGACGTACGGCGTCGGGCTTGAGGAGGACGAGGGTGCGCTGGGTCACGACGGAGCTCCTTGTGCGGGAAGTGATGCGGGAGGACGAGATTACCGGGCGTGTCGGGACATCTGTCACGCAGCGTCAGGCTGCTCCGCCTGCGCGGCGAAACGGGCCTTGGCTTCGTCCACCTTTCGCCCGAAGTGCACCGACGTCCACCACAGCAGCGCGAAGAGCGCGCCCATGAAGAACATCATCGGGACGAAGACACCGGAGGCGATCAGGGCGATCTGCAGCGCCCAGCCGAGGGCCACCCCGCCGGGCCGGGTGACCATCCCGCACAGGGCCACGGACAGGAACATCGCGATGCCGCAGACCGTCCACACCGTGCCGGTGGACAGGTCCGCGTCCTTCATCGCGACCAGCCCGGCGAAACCGATGATGAAGAACTCGCCGATCAGCGTCGAAGCGCAGAGCGTACGCACGGGATCTCAGCCCCTCCCCAGGAGCAGTCGGGCCTCGCCGACGGTGATGACGGAACCGGTGACGAGCACACCGCCGCCCGCGAACTCGCCCTCCTCCTCGGCCAGTGTGATCGCGGCCTCCAGGGCGTCCGGCAGCCGCGGCTCGACCTGGACGCGGTCCTCGCCGAACACCTCGACCGCGATTCCCGCCAGCTCGTCGGCGTCCATCGCACGGTGGCTGGAGTTCTGGGTGACGACGACCTCGGCGAAGACCGGCTCGAACGCCTCCAGCAGTCCGCGCACGTTCTTGTCGCCGCTCGCGCCGACCACGCCGATGAGCCGGCTGAACTGGAACGCCTCCCCGATCGCGGCGGCCGCCGCCCGCGCGCCCGCCGGATTGTGGGCGGCGTCCAGGACGACGGTCGGCGAACGCCGCACGACCTCCAGCCGGCCCGGGGAGGCGACGGCGGCGAACGCCTTGCGCACGGTGTCGATGTCAAGCGGCTGGGCGTGCTGGGCGCCGACGCCGAAGAACGCCTCCACGGCGGCGAGCGCCACGGCCGCGTTGTGGGCCTGGTGCTCGCCGTGCAGCGGCAGGTACACCTCGGGGTACTCGCCGCCGAGTCCGCGCAGCGTCACCAGCTGGCCGCCGACGGCCACCTGCCGGGCCACGACCCCGAACTCCAGACCCTCGCGGGCCACCGTCGCGTCCACCTCGACGGCCTTCTTCAGCAGCACCTGCGCGGCGTCCACCGGCTGCTGCGCCATGATCACCGTCGCGTCCCGCTTGACGATGCCGGACTTCTCGCCGGCGATCTCGGCGGGCGTGGTGCCGAGCCGGTCGGTGTGGTCGAGGTCGATCGGCGTCACCACGGCGACGCCGGCGTCGATCACGTTCGTCGCGTCCCAGCTGCCGCCCATGCCGACCTCGACGACCGCCACGTCCACGGGGGCGTCGGCGAAGGCGGCGTACGCCATGCCGGTGAGCACCTCGAAGAAGGACAGCCGGTACTCCTGCCGGGCGTCCACCATCTCGACGTACGGCTTGACGTCCTGGTACGTCTCGATGAACCGCTCGGCGGAGACGGGTGCCCCGTCGAGGCTGATCCGCTCGGTGATCGACTGGACGTGCGGGGAGGTGTAGCGGCCGGTGCGCAGCTCGAAGGCGCCGAGCAGGGCCTCGATCATGCGGGCGGTGGAGGTCTTGCCGTTGGTGCCGGTGATGTGGATCGAGGGGTACGAGCGCTGGGGCTCGCCCAGGACGTCCATCAGCGCGGCGATGCGGGCGACCGAGGGCTCCAGCTTGGTCTCGCCCCAGCGGGTGGCGAGCTCCGCCTCGACCTCACGCAGGGCCTTGTCGACCTCGGGGTCGGCGGGGCGGGCGGGCACGTCCGCCTGGGGCGGGCCGCCCTGGGTGCGCAGGGTGCGGCTGCCGGCCTCGATCACCGCGAGGTCGGGGTCGCGGTCGGTCTCGGCCTCGACGATCTCGTCGAAGCCGTCGACGGGCTCGGGCTGCTCGCTGTCATCAGGGGGGAGCTCACTCACGGGGACCAGTCTACGTACCCCGGCCCGCGCCCCCTCGTGCCGCTGGGGCGGCACGGGTGGGCGCTGGGGGTACCCCCTCCGAGGAAGGCACCTCGTAGGCGCCGAGCGGCGCGACCCGCCCCCCGGACGGCCGAAGGCTCCCGGAGCCGTGTGGTTCCGGGAGCCTTCGGTTGCCGTCGCGGGGTTTCGCTCACCCGCGCTCGCGGGGTGCCGCTGCGCCCACCCGTGCCGCCCGAGCGGCACGACTGCCCGCAGCGACGGGGGGCGCCGTCCAGACCGGGCGGCTGACCGCAGCCACAGGGGTGGGCGCCGCCCGAGCGGCACGACTGCCCGCAGCAGCGGGGGCGCCGTCCGGACCGAGCGACTGCCCGCAGCCACAGGGGTGGGCGCCGCCCGAGCGGCACGACTGCCCGCAGCAGCGGGGGGCGCCGTCCGGACCGGGCGGCTGACCGCAGCCGCGGTGGGTTACGCCGGGGGCAGGCGGTCGAGTTGGGTCCGGAGTCGGGTGATGTCCTCCTCCGCCTTGGTCAGGCGCGTGCGGATCTTGTCGACCACGTGGTCCGGGGCCTTCGACAGGAACGCCTCGTTGCCGAGCTTCGCCGTCGCCTGGGCCTTCTCCTTCTCGGCGGCGGCGAGGTCCTTGGCCAGGCGCTTCCGCTCGGCGGCGACATCGATCACACCGGACAGGTCCAGCGCGACCTCGACACCCGCCACCGGCAGCGTCGCCGTGGCCGTGAAGGACTCGCCCTCCGGCTGGAGGCGCAGCAGCTGCCGGACGGCCGGCTCGTGCGGGGCCAGCGCCGTACCGTCGAGGTTCAGCCGGGCCGGGACCCGCTGGCCGGGCTGCAGGCCCTGGTCGGCGCGGAAGCGGCGGACCTCGGTGATGACGGACTGCAGCGTCTCGATCTCCCGCTCGGCGTCCGCGTCCCGGAAGCCGCTGTCGGACGGCCACTCGGCGATGACGACCGACTCGCCCCCCGTCAGCGTGGTCCACAGCGTCTCCGTGACGAACGGGACCACCGGGTGCAGCAGCCGCAGCGTGACGTCCAGCACCTCGCCGAGGACCCGCTTGCTGACCTCGGCCGGCTCCCCGCCCGCCTGGAACGTCGTCTTGGACAGCTCGACGTACCAGTCGAACACCTCGCCCCACGCGAAGTGGAACAGCGTGTCCGACAGCTTGGCGAACTGGTAGTCGTCGTAGTACGCGTCGACTTCGGCGACGACCGAGTTCAGCCGGGACAGGATCCAGCGGTCGGTCGACGACATCTTCGACGCGTCCGGCAGCGGACCCTCGACCGTCGCGCCGTTCATCAGCGCGAAACGCGTCGCGTTCCAGATCTTGTTGGCGAAGTTGCGCGCGCCCTGGACCCAGTCCTCGCCGATCGGCACGTCGACACCGGGGTTGGCGCCGCGCGCGAGGGTGAAGCGGAGCGCGTCGCTGCCGTACTTGTCCATCCAGTCCAGCGGGTTGACCGCGTTGCCGAAGGACTTCGACATCTTCTTGCCGAACTGGTCGCGGACCATGCCGTGCAGGGCGATGGTGTGGAACGGCGGGGTGCCGTCCATCGCGTACAGGCCGAACATCATCATCCGGGCGACCCAGAAGAAGAGGATGTCGTAGCCGGTGACCAGGACGGAGTTCGGGTAGAACTTCGCGAGCGACTCCGTCCGCTCGGGCCAGCCGAGCGTGGAGAACGGCCACAGGCCCGACGAGAACCAGGTGTCGAGGACGTCGGTGTCCTGGTGCCAGCCCTCGCCGGTCGGGGCCTCGTCGTCCGGTCCGACGCAGACGACCTCGCCGTTCGGCCCGTACCAGACCGGGATGCGGTGGCCCCACCACAACTGCCGCGAGATGCACCAGTCGTGGAGGTTGTCGACCCAGTCGAAGTACCGCTTCTCCATCTCCTGCGGATGGATCTTGACCTTGCCGTCGCGGACGGCGTCGCCGGCCGCCTTCGCCAGCGGGCCGACCTTGACCCACCACTGCATGGACAGCCGGGGCTCGATGGTGGTCTTGCAGCGCGAGCAGTGGCCGACCGAGTGGACGTACGGCCGCTTCTCGGCGACGATCCGGCCCTCGGCGCGCAGCGCGGCGACGATGGCCGAGCGGGCCTCCAGCCGGTCCAGGCCCTGGAAGGGGCCGTGGGCGGTGATGACCGCGTGCTCGTCCATCACGGCGATGGACGGCAGGCCGTGCCGCTGGCCGATCTCGAAGTCGTTCGGGTCGTGCGCCGGGGTGACCTTGACGGCACCCGTGCCGAACTCGGGGTCGACGTGCTCGTCGGCGACGACCGGGATGGAACGGTCGGTCAGCGGCAGCTTGACGAGCTTGCCGACGAGGTGCTTGTAGCGCTCGTCCTCGGGGTGGACGGCGACGGCCGTGTCACCGAGCATCGTCTCGGCACGGGTCGTGGCGACGACGATCGTCTCGTCCCCCTCGCCGTACTTCATGGAGACGAGCTCGCCGTCGTCGTCCTGGTAGTCGACCTCGATGTCGGAGATCGCGGTCAGACAGCGCGGGCACCAGTTGATGATGCGCTCGGCACGGTAGATCAGCTCGTCGTCGTAGAGCCGCTTGAAGATGGTCTGGACGGCCTGGGAGAGGCCCTCGTCCATCGTGAAGCGCTCACGCGACCAGGCGACGCCGTCACCGAGGCGGCGCATCTGACCGGAGATCTGCCCGCCGGACTCGCCCTTCCACTGCCAGACCCGCTCGATGAACGCCTCACGGCCGAGGTCGTGGCGGGACTTGCCCTCCTTGGCGAGCTCCCGCTCGACGACGTTCTGCGTGGCGATGCCGGCGTGGTCCATGCCGGGCTGCCACAGCGTCTCGAAGCCCTGCATGCGCTTGCGGCGGGTCAGGGCGTCGATGAGCGTGTGCTCGAACGCGTGCCCGAGGTGCAGGCTGCCGGTGACGTTCGGCGGCGGGATGACGACGGTGTACGGAGGCTTCTCGCTCTTGGCGTCCGCCTCGAAGTAACCGCGCTCTACCCAGCGCTCGTACAGCGGCCCCTCTACATCGGCCGGCGCGTACTGGGTCGGCAGTTCGGTCGTGGGCGCTGGTGGCTCCTGCTGAGCGTTCTCGGTCACGGGGCTCAGTTTAGAGGCGTCACGGGCCTGTCCCGAAACGCGTTTCTCTGTAACGGTGCGACCCCCGGCGGTCTGAACGCGTCACTCCTGAGTCAGGATGTCAGCAACGCATAAGCACCTGGAGGGGGAACCCCGTAATGAGCTACAACCAGCCGGGCCCGTACGGCGGGCAGCAGCCGCAGCAGCCCGGGCCGTACGGCCAGCCGGGACCTTACGGCCAGCAGCCGCAGGCTCCGCAGCCCGGCTACGGCTACCCCCAGCAGGCTCCCCCGCCCGGCCAGCCCGGATACGGCTACCCGCAGCAGCCCGGCCAGCCCGGTGTCCCGCCGCAGCAGCCGTACGGCCAGCAGCCGCCCTACGGCCAGCCCCAGTACGGCATGCCGCCCCAGCCCCCCGCTTCGGGCGGCGGCGGCAAGAAGGCCGGGATCATCATCGGCGCGGTGGCGGTCGTGGCGGCGATCGGCGTGGGCGCGTACTTCGTGATCGGCGGGGGCGGCGGCGCGGGCGGCCTGGAGGACGACGGGGCGCACAAGCTGACGACGCCGGCGACGGTGATCAGCGAGTACAAGCTGGTCGGCGAGGGCAATGAGAGCAGCGACTCCGACACCGCGCAGGACATGGAGAAGAGCGGCGTCAAGAACGGTACGGCCATCGTCGGGCAGTGGTCGACCGCCGACTTCAGCAACTACGACCCCGAGGATCCCTCCACGCTTCCCGGCCAGGCCGAGCTGCTGACCGCCAAGGGCATGACGATGGTGGGCGGTTACGGCGAGATCGCCGACCCCCAGAGCGTCCTGGACAAGTTCTTCGCCAACATCCAGAAGGAGGTCAAGGAGAGCTCGACCAGTGACACCGGCGGGATGCAGAACGCCGAGCTGATCGGCGACCCCGAGGAGGTCGAGATCGACGGCGCGGTCGCCAAGTGCCAGTCGACCAAGAGCACCAACGCGCTGACCAAGAAGGAGTCGACCGACTGGTTCTGCGCCTGGGCCGACTACAGCACGGTCGCCATGGTCTCGCCCGGTGACAACAACGGCACGGGCGTCGGCAAGGACACCGCGGTCGACCTCACCACCAAGCTCCGCGAGCAGATCCGCGTCAAGGCCTGAACCGTACGAACGCCGAAGGGGCCCCGGGTCGACCCGGGGCCCCTTCGCGTTGCCGCGGTGGCGGCTACGCCGTCTTCTGCTCGCCGGAGCCCCGGCCGCGGGCGTCGCGCGGGATCAGGGTCGGGTTGACGTTGGAGAGGACCACGTCGGCCGTGATGACCACGCGGGCGACGTCCTTGCGGGACGGGACCTCGTACATCACGCCCTGGAGGACCTCCTCCATGATGGCGCGCAGGCCGCGGGCGCCGGTCTGGCGGAGGATGGCCTGGTCGGCGATGGCCTCCAGTGCCTCGCGCTCGAAGTCCAGTTCCACTCCGTCGAGTTCGAAGAGGCGCTGGTACTGCTTCACCAGCGCGTTGCGCGGCTCGACGAGGATCTGGAGCAGGGCCTCGCGGTCGAGGTTGTGGACGCTCGTGATGACCGGGAGCCGGCCGATGAACTCGGGGATCATGCCGAACTTGACCAGGTCCTCCGGCATGACCTCCTCGAACTGGTCCTTGGACTCCCGCTCCTGCTTGGAGATGATCGTCGCGCCGAAGCCGATGCCCTTGGCACCCGCCCGGCCCTCGATGATCTTCTCCAGTCCGGCGAAGGCGCCGCCCACGATGAACAGCACGTTCGTCGTGTCGATCTGGATGAACTCCTGGTGCGGGTGCTTGCGGCCGCCCTGCGGCGGGACGGAGGCCGTGGTGCCCTCCAGGATCTTCAGCAGGGCCTGCTGGACGCCCTCGCCCGAGACGTCGCGCGTGATCGAGGGGTTTTCACTCTTGCGGGCGACTTTGTCGATCTCGTCGATGTAGATGATCCCGGTCTCGGCCTTCTTGACGTCGTAGTCGGCCGCCTGGATCAGCTTCAGCAGGATGTTCTCGACGTCCTCGCCGACGTATCCCGCCTCCGTGAGCGCCGTGGCGTCGGCGATCGCGAACGGGACGTTCAGCATGCGGGCGAGGGTCTGGGCCAGCAGGGTCTTGCCGGAGCCCGTGGGGCCCAGCAGGAGGATGTTGGACTTCGCCAGCTCGATGGCGTCCTCGCGGCCCTGCGCACCGCCGTTCTCGCCGGCCTGGACGCGCTTGTAGTGGTTGTACACGGCGACGGAGAGCGCCTTCTTGGCCGCCTCCTGCCCCACCACGTACCCCTCGAGGAACTCGTAGATCTCGCGGGGCTTGGGCAGCTCCTCCCAGCGGACCTCACTGGTCTCGGCGAGCTCTTCCTCGATGATCTCGTTGCAGAGATCGATGCACTCGTCGCAGATGTACACACCGGGCCCTGCGATGAGCTTCTTGACCTGCTTCTGGCTCTTGCCGCAGAACGAGCACTTGAGCAGATCGCCGCCGTCACCGATGCGTGCCACGGTGTGCTTCCCCTTCGCCTGGGAGTCGCCTGGACGCGGGCGTCCGGCGGCTCCTGGTGCTGCCTTATGTCCGACGGTACCTTGCCTGGCCCCCCGTTCGGGCCCCCCTTGGCACGGTTCACTTTGACGTGGACCGTGCCAAACCGTGCCAAGGGGCGGCAGACGTTACACCCCCGCCCCGCGTCAGCGCAGGCTGGTGTTGTCCATCTTCCGGGTGGTGATGATCTGGTCGATCAGGCCGTACTCCAGCGCGTCCTCGGCCGTGAGGATCTTGTCGCGCTCGATGTCCTCGCGGATCTTGTCGAGCGGCCGGGTGGAGTGCTTGGCCAGCATCTCCTCCAGCTGGCTCCGCATCCGGAGGATCTCGTTGGCGGCGATCTCCAGGTCGGAGACCTGGCCGCGGCCGGTCTCGCTGTACGGCTGGTGGATCAGCACGCGCGCGTTCGGCAGCGCCATGCGCTTGCCGGGCGTACCGGCGGCCAGCAGGACGGCGGCGGCGGAGGCCGCCTGGCCCATGCAGACCGTCTGGATGTCCGGCTTCACGTACTGCATCGTGTCGTAGATCGCCGTGAGCGCGGTGAAGGAGCCGCCGGGGCTGTTGATGTAGACCGAGATGTCCCGGTCGGGGTCCATCGACTCCAGGCACAGCAGCTGCGCCATGACGTCGTTGGCGGAGGCGTCGTCGATCTGCACGCCGAGGAAGATCACGCGCTCCTCGAAGAGCTTCGCGTACGGGTCGTACTCGCGGATGCCCTGGGAGGTGCGCTCGACGAAGCGCGGGATGACGTAGCGGGACTCGGCCGAGGGGCCGGTGTACCGGCCCTCGGAGGCGGCGGGCGTGCGGTCGTACAGGCCGCTGCCGGGGAAGCTGTTCACGGTGTCTCCTGAAAGGGGCTGAGGCGGTCGGCTGGGGCTGCTGGGGCTGTTCACCGGGCCCGGGGGCCCGGTGGGGCGTCCACGGGGCCGCGAGGGCCCCGCGAGGCCGCTCAGGCCCCGGTGCCGCCGCCGCCCGGCATGCCGGCGGCCGTGGCGATCACGTCGTCGATGAGGCCGTACTCCTTGGCCTCGAAGGCGTCGAACCAGCGGTCACGGTCGGAGTCGCGGGTGATCTGCTCGACCGTCTGGCCGGTGTGCTGGGACGTCAGCTCGGCCATGCGCTTCTTGGTGTGCAGCAGCCGCTCGGCGTGGATCTTGATGTCCGAGGCCGAACCGGCGAGACCGGCGGACGGCTGGTGGATCAGGATCTCGGCGTTCGGCAGCGCGAAACGCTTGCCGGGGGTGCCGGCGCTCAGCAGGAACTGGCCCATGGAGGCCGCCAGGCCCATGGCGATCGTCACCACGTCGTTCTTGATGTACTGCATGGTGTCGTAGATCGCCATGCCGGCCGTGATGGAGCCGCCGGGGCTGTTGATGTACAGGTAGATGTCCTTGTCCGGGTCGGAGGCAAGGAGCAGCAGCTGTGCGGTGATCTTGTTGGCAATGTCGTCGTCGACCGGCTGGCCGAGGAAGATGATCCGCTCGCCGAGCAGCCGGTTGTAGACCTGGTCGCCGAGGCCACCACCGATGGAGGGCTCGCCGGCGGCTGAGGGCATCAGATTCGTCACGTATCCACCTGCTCGTCTTACGACGGCGCCGGGCCGTCTCACGTGTCCCTACGGGGTCGGAGCCGTATTCGGTGACTCGCGTCCCCTGGTATTCAAGGACCCTAACGCGGTGACTCCGCCAGGGAATCCCGGTAACGGGGGTGTTCGCCGGGGGCGTAGAGGGGTGTACTTCGCGGTTGCTCCGCGATGCGCTCCGCCGTGTGCTCCGCGAGGGGGGCGCCGTTCGCCTTTCCGGCGGGGACCACTGGTTCGTGGGCGGCTGCGGGCCGGTGGGGGCTGGTCGCGCCCACGCGGCGGAGCCGCACATCGTTACAGCCCCGCGCCCCTGGTTTGCTGCCCCGACGCCCGACAGCAGGGCCCCGGAGCGACGCACACCCCGGCGCCCGACGGCAGGATCCGGCGGGATGCACGCCCCGACGCCAGACACCAGGGCCCCGGAGTGTCGCACACTCCGGGGCCCTGGTGATCACGTCAGAGGTGATGCGAGGGTCAGCCCTCGGTCTTCTCCTCGGCGGGGGCCTCGGTGGCCTCGGCCTCGGTCGACTCGGAGGCCTCGGTCTCCTCCTCGTCCTCGTCCTCGAGGTCGACGATCTCGCCGTTGGTGTCCTTGACCGTGGCCTTCTCGACCACGGAGGCCAGGGCCTTGCCGCGGGCGACCTCGCCGACGAGGAGCGGGACCTGGCCCTGCTCGACGACGGCCTGGGCGAACTGGTCGGGGGACATGCCGGAGGAGGCCGCGCGCCGCATGAGGTGCTCGGTGAGCTCCTCCTGGTTGACGTTGAGCTTCTCCTGCTTGACGAGCTCGTCGAGCACGAACTGGGTCTTGATGCCCTTGACCGCGGCCTCGCGGGTCTCGGTCTCGAACTCCTCCTCGGTCTTGCCCTGGATCTCCAGGTACTTCGCGAGGTCGAGGCCCATCTGGCCGAGCTGGTGGTGCTCGAGGTTGTGCTTGCGGGTGTTGATCTCGTCCTCGAGCAGCTTCTCGGGGACCGGGACCTCGACCAGCTCGAGCAGCTTCTCCAGGACGCGCTCCTGGGCCTGCGTGGCCTGGTCGTACTGCTTCATGTTCTCCAGGCGCTTGCGGCTGTCCGCCTTCAGCTCCTCGAGGGTGTCGAACTCGGACGCGAGCTGGGCGAACTCGTCGTCCAGCTCCGGCAGCTCACGGGCGGCGACCTGGGACACCTTGACGGTGACCTCGGACTCCTTGCCGGCCGCCGAGCCGCCCTTGAGCTCGGAGGTGAAGGTGGCCTCGCCACCGGCCTCCAGGCCCTTCACGGCGTCGTCGATGCCGTCCAGCAGCTCGCCGGAGCCGATGGTGTACGACACACCGCTCGCGACGCCGTCCTCGAGGACCTCGCCGTCGACCTTGGCCTCCAGGTCGATGGTGACGACGTCGCCGTCCTCGGCGGCACGCTCCACCGGGGAGGTGGAGGCGAAGCGCTCGCGGAGCTGCTCGACCGATTTCTCGACGTCCTCGTCGGTGACCTCGACGGCGTCGACCTCGACCTCGATGCCGGAGTAGTCCGGGATCTCGATGGTCGGGCGGATGTCGACCTCGGCGGTGAAGTTCAGCGTCTCGCCGTCCTTCAGCTCCGTGATGTCGACCTCGGGCTGGCCCAGCGGGCTCAGCTCGGCCTCGTTGACCGCGTCGGTGTAGAACTTCGGGAGGGCGTCGTTGACGGCCTCCTCCAGCACCGCACCGCGGCCGAAGCGCTGGTCGATGACCCGGGCCGGGACCTTGCCCTTGCGGAAGCCCTTCACCGTGACCTGCTGGTTGATCTTCTTGTACGCCGCGTCGAGGCTGTCCTTGAGCTCCTCGAAGGGCACCTCGACAGTGAGCCGAACCCGGGTCGGGTTCAGGGTCTCCACGGCGCTCTTCACGGTTCGGTCTCCTTGTGGCTGACTTCTCGGGTTCTGCCGGGACCAGAGGGGTCCGGCCGATTCGCCGCCCGGAGGACTTCAGAGACACACAGGGCGTGCAGCTTGCATAGTAACGGCAGCGGCTACGGCACCCAAAAGGCGATCACCGGTGCATGAGCAGGTGGCTGGTCGGGGTGGCGGGATTTGAACCCACGGCCTTCCGCTCCCAAAGCGGACGCGCTACCAAGCTGCGCCACACCCCGTCTGGTGCGACACGTAGGGTACATGCACCCGGGCGGAACGGCCGCCGCGTTTCACGCGCGCGGTGCCGCGCCGGGGCGGTCCGGAAACGGGGTGTGCGACGAGGGCGCACGACCCGCTACGATGCCTGTCAGTGCCGCGGTCACCGACGCGCGGCGCGCTCCGTGCGGGCGTAGCTCAATGGTAGAGCCCTAGTCTTCCAAACTAGCTACGCGGGTTCGATTCCCGTCGCCCGCTCTGTACGGCTCAGGGCCGGGTCGGAGGTTCTTCCTCCGACCCGGCCCTGGTCGCTTTTCTCCGCGGCGGGCGGCCCGGATCGTTTCCGCGCGGGGGCGGGCGGGGTCAGAAGCTGATCGAGTTGATCATCTCGGCTATCGAGTCCAGGAACCGCTGGATGTCGTCGGCCATGCCGGTGGAGGCGAGGAAGAAGCCGAAGAGGACGGCGACGATCGCCGGGCCGGCCTTGATGGAGCCGCTTCTCATCAGCACCACCAGGATGATCGCCAACAGCAGCACCACAGACAGTGAAATGGCCACAACTGATCACACCCTCGGTCGGTTCCGCTTCCCCGGCCCGGGCGACGCGACCCCGCGCACCCCGCCAGAACCATCGTGCCACCAACACGGCCGCCCTATGCGGCGGCTGACGCATCATCCGTCCCGGTGTGGCCGGCCCCACCCGCGCGCGAACGTCCGCGCGGACCGACGACGCCGTGTCGCACGGCAATTCGAAGGAACACCCGCACAGGGAATTCAACAGGATCGTTTCCGTCTCCACACAACGCGTTCGCAGCTAATTCGAATTGTCGCCGCGGGTACTCCGGCAAGCCCTGGACCGATACGGTGGAGACATACCCAAGCTGGACATATCACCGGAGTCGCCTGCCGGGCTTATGCGTGGTTCAGTCCGGAACAATCACGACAAGTCCGGTCCGAGTGCCGGCCAAGTCCCTTATATGCACAGCGTGTTGGCCATCACGCCGATCATGCCGATCACTTTCCCCGATCCGGGGCACCCGAGCCGAATACCAGGAACAACGCCGGGCGTTTTACGAAATGCCGCGGACGACGCTAGGGTGCCTCAGATGTTCCACGCTGCCTCGTCCCCCGCAAGCGCAGCGAGCTCACCGATCGACTCCCCGAGTTCCCGCCGGGAGGGTCAGTGACGAACTCGCAGCGACCGTACGGCAACCGCAGAACGCCGCTCCCCCCGGCGCAGTCACCGGCGCCCGGAGTGCCGAGCCCGCGCACGAAGAGCCCGCACACGAAGAGCCCGCACGGCAAACAGCGCGACGCGTTCTTCGACAACGCCAAGTACCTGGCGATCGTGCTGGTGGCGGTCGGCCACGCCTGGGAGCCCCTCAAGGGCGACAGCCGGGTCCTGGAGGCGGCGTACACGGTCGTGTACTCGTTCCACATGCCGGCCTTCATCGTCATCTCCGGCTTCTTCTCGCGCAGTTTCGACATACGGCCCGACCGGCTGCGCCGGCTGATCACCGGCGTCGCCGTGCCGTACATCGTGTTCGAGACCGCCTATCCCCTGTTCCGACGGGTCGTCGACCACGCCCCGGAGCAGGAGATCAGCCTGCTCGACCCCTGGTACCTGACCTGGTTCCTGGTCGCGCTGTTCGTGTGGCGGCTGACCACGCCGATCTGGAACGCGGTACGGCATCCGCTGCCGCTGGCCCTCGGCATCGCCATGCTGGCCAGTGCCACCCCCGGGATCGGCGACGACCTCGACCTGCAGCGCGTGCTGCAGTTCCTGCCGTACTTCGTGCTCGGTCTGTGCATGCGGCCGGAGCACTTCCACATGGTGCGCCGCCGGTCGGTGCGGATCGCGGCGGTGCCGGTGTTCGCGGCGGCGCTGGCCTTCGGCTGGTGGGCGGTGCCGCGGATGAACACCGCGTGGTTCTACCACCGTGACGCCGCGCAGGAACTGGGCGCGCCGTGGTGGGCCGGCCCGGTCATGGTGCTCGCGATGTTCGGCTGCTCGCTGCTGCTGACCGCCTGCTTCTTCGCCTGGGTGCCGCGCCGCCACATGTGGTTCACGGCGCTCGGCGCGGGCACGCTGTACGGCTATCTGCTGCACGGCTTCGTGGTGAAGGCCGGCGACTACCAGGGCTGGTTCGAGCACTCCGTGCTGCGTCAGCCGCTCGGCGAGATCGCCGTGAGCGTCCTGGCGGCGGCCCTGGTGACCCTGCTGTGCACCGCCCCCGTACGGCGGACGTTCCGGTTCGTGATGGAGCCGAGGATGGAGTGGGCGTTCAAGCGGGACGCCGCCGAACAGGCCCGCGAACGTGAGCGGCAGGAGAAGAAGGAGACTCGCGAGAAGGTCTCCGCCTAGGAGTACCCCTCCCCCTTCACGGGACCACGAGACCGAGGAGTGCGCGCATCCGCGTGTACTTCTCGGTCAGTCGTGTGCGGGTCGGTCCGTCCAGTACGGCGAGGCGGGCCGGGTCGGCGTTGTGCGCCAGGTCCGCCTCCTTCACCAGCAGCGCGCCGGGGGTGGCGAGGATCCGGGCCGCGTACGCCTCGGGCGGCTCCCCGGACCGTTTGGTGACCGCGAGGACGATGTCCTTGGTCCGCCGGGTCAGCGCCGCCTCCTCCAGCCACCGCCGGGACAGCTTGTCGTCCTCGACGGCGTCGTGCAGCCAGGCCGCCGCGATCTGCTCCTCGTCACCGCCGCGTGCCCGTACCCCCTCGGCGACGGCCCGGAGGTGTTCGGCGTAGGGCCGGCCCGCCTTGTCGGTCTGGCCGGTGTGCGCGGCGCGGGCGGTGGCCTCGATCTCGGCCAGGGGCAGCGGTGTCGTCTCGGTCACCCGCCCAGTGTGCACGGGTCAGCGGGCCGCCGCGGCGGCCGTCGGGCCCTCGCGGCAGATCAGCAGCAGCGCCCGGTCGTCGTTGACGTCCTTGGCGACCGCCTCGATGAGGTGCCAGGCGGCGCCGTGGAAGCCGCCCGCGACATAGCGGTCGGCCTCGCCGGTGAGGCGGTCGATGCCCTCGACGATGTCCCGCTCCGAGGTCTCCACCAGACCGTCCGTGAACAGCATCAGCACGTCCCCGGGGCGCAGCGAGCCCTTCACCGAGTCGAACTGGGCGCCGTCGTACACGCCCAGCAGCGGGCCGTCGGCCGCCTTCTCCTCCCAGCGTCCGCTGCCCGCGCTGAGCTGGAGGCCCGGCGGGTGCCCGGCGGAGTAGAGCTCGTAGTCGCCGGAGTCCAGGTCGAGCACCAGGTGGATGGAGGTGGCGAAGCCCTCGTCCCAGTCCTGGCGCAGCAGATAGCCGTTGGCGGCGGGGAGGAAGGCGTGCGGCGGGAGGCTGCCGAGGAGACCGCCGAAGGCGCCGGAGAGCAGCAGGGCGCGTGAGGCGGCGTCCATGCCCTTGCCGGAGACGTCGGTGAGCACGACCTCCAGGGTGCGCCCGCCGTTGGTGCGGGCCGCGACCACGAAGTCGCCCGAGAAGGACTGGCCGCCCGCCGGGCGCAGGGCCATCTCGCGGTGCCAGCCGTCGGGGAGTTTCGGCAGCTTGCTCTGCACCCGGATGCGTTCGCGCAGGTCGAACAGCATGGTGCCGCCGCGCCGCCAGGGCACGCCCACCCGGCTGCGGAACTGTGCGACGAGCAGTCCGAAGAAGCCGCAGGCGGCGACGGTGAGGACCACGCCCGGGGTGACCCGGGCCGCGCCCTCGGTGTAGGGGCCGAGTTGCACCGACTCCACGATCAGCGCGGTCGCCGCGGCGGCGTACAGGCCGAGCAGGCTCGCCGGGCGCAGCAGCAGGCCGCCGGCGACGATCGGTATGACCAGTGCGGCCGGCGCGCACCACACCGAGTTGGCGAGTGTCCCGGCCGCGATCAGCGGAACGGTGAGGAACAGTCCGGCGAGCGCGACCCAGTCCGAGCCGTCGCCGCGGAAGTAGTCGACGGCGCTCCGGCGCACGCCGACGCGGGCCCGGTGCCACTGCTTCTTCAACCGGGCCGTGAACGTGTCGGCTTCCGCGCGCCGCTCTCGTCCTGCTGCCATTAGTTCGGGACCCTATCCATCGGACCGGCCACTTGGCACGGGAGGTCCTGGTTGTCCCCTTGCCGGGGCCGACTTCACAGTCAACTTCACCAGGCGCCGCCGTGGGGCCGCGCGGGAGAAATTGCCTCGCTCGTCCGGTACGGCACTGGTAGGGATGGCTCATGACGACCGAGAAAACGGGCCCCGTAACAGGACTTCGCGTGCTGCAGCCGGATGATTGGGACAAGTGGTACGCGAACCTGATCCGTGCGTTCGGCGGCGGCGAGGAGGCGGACGAGGAACGCGAACTGTGGAACTCGCTCACCGAGTACGACCGTTTTCTGGGGTTCTGGGACGGCGACGAGTGTGTGGGGACGGCGGGCGCGTTCTCGTTCCGGCTGACCGTGCCCGGCGGGGACTCCGTGCCGGCCGCGGGCGTCACGGGCGTCAGCGTGGCCGCCACGCACCGGCGGCGCGGCGTGCTGCGGACGATGATGCGGCGCCAGTTGGACGACGTCCGGTCCTGGGGCGAGCCGCTGGCGGTGCTCACGGCGTCGGAGCCGGCGATCTACGGCCGGTTCGGGTACGAGGCGGCCACCTTCCAGGTCAACGCCGAGATCGACACGAGTCGTACGAGTCTGTCGGTCCCGTCCGGTACGGATGACGTACGGGTGCGGTACGCGGCCCCCGCCGACGTGCTCGACGCGTGCGAGGCGGTGTACGCCCGGCTCGTGCCGGGCCGGGCGGGGATGCTCGCGCGGCAGCCGGGCTGGGAGCGGCTGGGGACGCTGGACCCGGCGGGCAGCCGGGGCGGGGCGTCGCCGCTGCAGTGCGTCGTCGCCGAACGGGACGGCGAGACGGTCGGGTACGCGCGGTTCCGGGTGAAGGGGGAGTACGGTCCGGCGGGGCACGAGGGCTCGGTGGTCCTGAGCACCCTGGCCGCGCTGGATCCGGCGGCGGACGCGGCACTGTGGCGGTTCCTGTTCGGCATCGACCTGACGTCGTCGCTGGTGGCGCGCGGCCGGCCGGTCGACGAGGCGTGGCAGTACATGGTGTCCGACATCCGCCGGTGCCGGCCGGAGATCCGGGACTCGCTGTACGTACGGCTGGTCGACGTCGGCGCGGCCCTCCGGGCGCGGACGTACCGGGCGCCGGTGGACGTCGTGTTCGAGGTGGAGGACGCCTTCTGTCCCTGGAACGCGGGGCGTTGGCGGCTGAGCGGGGACACCAAGGGCGCGTCCTGCGAGCGTACGGAGGAGTCGGCCGACCTCGTCCTGTCGGTACGGGAGCTGGGCGCGGCGTATCTGGGCGGGGTGAGCCTCACGGCGCTCGCGGCGGCCGGCCGGGTGGACGAGTCGCGGCGGGGCGCGCTGGCGGAGGCGTCCCTGGCGTTCGGGAGCGACCCGGCGCCGTGGCTGCCGCACGGGTTCTGACGGCTCAGCGGCGCTGGCAGTCCGGGCACCAGAACAGATTGCGGGCGGCGAGGCCGGCGGTGCGGATCTCGCCGCCACAGATGTGGCAGGGCAGGTGGGCCCTGCGGTAGACGTACACCTCGCCGCCGTGGTCGTCGACGCGCGGCGGGCGTCCCATCGCCTCCGGGGTGTGTTCGGGGCGGACGGTGTCGATGCGGTTGAGGCGGACGCCCTCGCGCATCAGGGCGACCAGGTCGGCCCAGATCGCGTCCCACTCGGCCGTGGTGATGTCCCGGCCCGCGCGGTACGGGTCGATCCGGTGCCGGAAGAGGACCTCGGCGCGGTAGACGTTGCCCACGCCCGCGATGACCTTCTGGTCCATGAGGAGGGCGGCGATCGTCGTACGGCTGCGGCCGATCCTGCGGTACGCGAGGGCCGGGTCGGCGTCCGGACGCAGCGGGTCGGGGCCGAGCCGGGCGTGGACCGCCTGCTTCTCGGGGTCCGTGATCAGGGCGCAGGTGGTGGGGCCGCGCAGGTCGACGTAGGACGTGGCGTCGGCGAGGCGGAGCCGGACGGTGTCCGTGGGCGGCGGTACGGGGGCCGGGCCGAAGGTGACCTTGCCGAAGAGGCCGAGGTGGATGTGGACCCACTCGGCGGGCTCGGCGTCGCCGAAGCCGAGGAACAGGTGCTTGCCGTGGGCGTCGGTGGTGTGCAGCGGCGTGCGGTCGAGGAGGGCGGCGGCGTCGGCGAACTTGCCCTGGGGGCTGGTGACGCGGAGGGGGGTGCCGGCGGCGAAGGCGGCGGCGTAGTCCTCGGCCAGCCGGTGGATGGTGTGGCCTTCCGGCACGGGGATGTCCTTCCAAGCTTGTGCCCACCGCCCGGCCGACCCGGTCGACCGGACGGCCCGGCTCGCTCCGGGCGATCCGGCTCGTTCCGGGCGACCCGCCCCGCTCCGGGCGGACCGGCGATCCGGCTCGTTCCAGGCGACCCGGCTTGCTCCAGGCGACCCGGCTTGCTCCAGGCGACCCGGCTTGCTCCAGGCGACCCGGCTCGTTCCGGGCGGCCCGCCCCGCTCCGGGCGGACCGGCGACCCGGCTCGTTCCGGACGGCCCGGCTTGTTCCGGACGGCCCGGCTCGTTCCGGGGCCCCGGCGGGGACCGCGTCTCCCGCGTCCCGCCGGCGCGTCGCCCCGGCGGGACGCGCCACGGAGCGGGCGCCCTCCCCCGAGGTCCGTGCGTCGAGGGGAGGGCCCCGGCGGTGTTACTGCTGCGGGTGGTGCGGGGGGATGGGCGGGAGGTCGCCGGTGGTCTCGTAGGCGGCGAGCATGTCGATCCGGCGGATGTGGCGCTCGTCACCGGAGAACGGGGTGCTCAGGAAGGTCTCGACGAACTTCGTCGCCTCGTCCTGGGTGTGCATGCGCGCGCCCACCGCGATCACGTTGGCGTTGTTGTGCTGGCGGCCCAGTGCCGCCGTCTCCTCGCTCCACGCCAGGGCCGCCCGTACGCCCTCGACCTTGTTCGCGGCGATCTGCTCGCCGTTGCCGGAGCCGCCGATCACGATGCCGAGGGCGCCCTCGTCCGCGGCGGTCCGCTCGGCGGCACGGAGACAGAAGGGCGGGTAGTCGTCCTGGGCGTCGTAGATGTGCGGGCCGCAGTCGACGGGCTCGTGGCCCGCCGCCCCGAGCCACTCGACGAGGTGGTTCTTGAGTTCGTAGCCCGCATGGTCCGAGCCGAGATACACGCGCATGGTCCGAGTGTGACACGGGGGTTCCCGGGAAGGCGCGTCGGGTGCCCTGCGTGAAAAGTGTGAGCAAATCCACGGAAGCTATGGAAAAGCTCAAGTAAAAATCCGGAATCAAAGGTTCCTGAATTCTTTCGCCTCCGTTTCACTGGTCCGGCTCGTACCCCGCTCACACGGGACTGCTCCACCGGCGCAAAGGAAGACCACCCCATGACTTCGCAGCCGACCCTCACCAAGCCCGAGGACGACCCCGGAAGGCCCGGCGATCCCGGGGCACCGGGGGATTCCGGGCTCCAGGCCGGGCTCAAGAACCGCCATCTGTCGATGATCGCCATCGGCGGTGTGATCGGCGCGGGCCTCTTCGTCGGCTCCAGCACCGGCATCGCGACCGCCGGCCCCGGCATCCTCCTGTCGTACGCCCTCGTCGGCACGCTCGTGGTGCTGGTGATGCGGATGCTCGGGGAGATGTCCGCGGCCAACCCGGCCTCCGGGTCCTTCTCCGCGCACGCCGACCGGGCGCTCGGTCCCTGGGCCGGGTTCACCATCGGCTGGCTCTACTGGTTCTTCTGGGTCGTCGTCCTCGCGGTCGAGGCGACCGCCGGCGCCGCGATCCTCGAAGGATGGATACCGGCCGTTCCGCAGTGGGGCTGGGCGCTCATCGTGATGGTGGTGCTGACCGCCACCAACCTGGTCTCCGTCGGCTCCTACGGCGAGTTCGAGTTCTGGTTCGCCGGGATCAAGGTCGTCGCCATCGGCGCGTTCATCGTCGTCGGCGGACTGGCCGTCTTCGGCGTGCTGCCCGGTGTCGACAGCGACCAGGCGGGCCTCGCCAACCTCACCGAACACGGCGGCTTCCTGCCCAACGGCGCCGGCGCCGTCCTCACCGGCATCCTGCTCGTCGTCTTCTCCTTCATGGGCAGCGAGATCGCCACGCTGGCCGCCGGTGAGTCGGAGGACCCGCAGCGCGCCGTCACCAAGGCGACCAACAGCATCATCTGGCGGATCGGCGTCTTCTACCTCGGCTCGATCCTCGTCGTGGTCTGTCTGCTGCCGTGGGACAGCGAGTCCATCACCGAGGACGGCTCGTACGTCGCCGCCCTGGACTCCCTCGGCATCGCGCACGCCGGTCAGATCATGAACTTCATCGTGCTGACGTCCGTGCTGTCCTGCCTCAACTCCGGGCTCTACACGGCCTCCCGGATGGCCTTCTCGCTCGGCCGGCGCGGGGACGCGCCGAAGGCGTTCGCCCGGACCACCCGCCGGGGCGTGCCGCAGACCGCGATCATCGCGTCGGTGGTGTTCGGCTTCGTCGCCGTCTTCTTCAACTACAAGTTCCCCGACTCCGTCTTCCTCTTCCTCGTCAACTCCTCCGGCGCGGTCGCGCTGTTCGTGTGGCTGGTGATCTGCTTCTCGCAGCTGCGCATGCGGAAGATCATCGAGGCGGAGGCGCCGGAGAAGCTGGTCGTGCGGATGTGGCTGTACCCGTATCTGACGTGGGCCAGCGCCGCGCTGATCGTGTTCGTGCTCGGCTACATGCTGACCGACACCGAGCACGACGGGCGTACGACGATGCTGCTGTCGCTGCTGGTCGCCGCGATCGTGCTCGTCGTCGCCGTCGTCAAGCAGCGGGTGGCCGGGCGCCGTACGGAGGACCGGGACGGGATCCCGGCCGGCTGAGGCACTCGTACATCTCGTCCATACGGCAAGAGGCCCGGCGGGGGCGCTGTACGGCGC
>NZ_JBHWHX010000041.1:0-71454 GCF_042732315.1 Streptomyces sp. NPDC059787 | reverse complement strand
GCAAGCTCTGGGTCTACCCCGGCGACGGCTACGGCGCGGTCGACATCGACCGCCGGGTGGAGATCCTCCTGCCGTCCAACGCGCCCAGCCCCGCCGCCCTCACCCAGATCGTCTCGGCGGGCGACGCCACCGGGGACGGCCGCACGGACTTCTTCGCCACCGTGGGCGAGGAGATCTGGGCCTTCACCGGCTACCACGGCGCCACCGTCGACAAGGCGATCCGGCTGTCCTCCACCCCCTGGGCCGACCGCGACATCGTCACCGCCGCCGACATCAGCGGCGACGGGGTGACCGACCTGGTCTACCGCAGCGACGCCTCCGGCCGACTGCTCCTGCGCAAGGGCATCAAGGCCGCCGGCGGCGGAACCGACCTCACCTCCCTGGCCTCCGCCGCCAACTCCGCCGACGGCGTCGACGCCGTCTACGGCGCCTCCGGCTGGGGCAGCTCCAACATCTACCTGCTCATCGGCACCCCCGACGCCAACGGCGACGCCATCCCCGACATCTGGACCGCGCGCACCGACGGAACCGTACGCTTCTACGCCGGCGGCAGGACCGTCCTGTCCGGATCCGGCACCGAGATCATCGGAACCGCGAGCTACTGGAAGACCCGCATCGCCATCGGCTGAGGCACCGGGTCACGAGCGAGGGGCCGACCACGGGAAGTGTTTCCCGGGGGAGGCCCCACGCCGCCACCCCACGGGGAAGAGTGCGCCCGCGGGGGTTGCCCGTCGGCAACGCGTCGTGCAGTTGGTTTTGACCTGTCCACACACTGTGGGGGATCGCTCGGCCACGGGAGTGCGCCCAGTGCCGGGGAAAATCCGAACGTGACCCGTCAGCGGCGTCGGCGGGTGTTGAGTTGGGTGGCCTGGCCTGTCAGGTGGGCGCGCTCGGCGATGTCGGGTGCCTTGTGGACCGCCTCGGTGTACAGCCACGCCATCACCGCGGCTTGGCGGCACATTTGCGCTGACCGTTGGTTGGGGGCGAGTTCTCACAGCTCAGTGGGGTGCCGGCAGAGCTCTCCGGTCACAGCGCTGTTGCCCGTTTTGTTCTCGGCCCTCCTTCAGTGCACCGGACCCGTTCTGGTACGCGGTTGCCGCGTCGGGCGGACGGCTTGTCGCAACCCCGCGAGGGCGGTTCGGCGGTGCATGTCATTCATTACTGGCAGTCATCGTTCGCGTTGGTCGTTGACGCGGTCAGGTGTTCGTACGGGCAGGTTCCTCACAGTCCTGCACCCGACGTAATCTCCCGGTGCTGGTTCGGTGCTGGCTTCAAAGGGTCAGACTCGGCAAGTGCGCAGGTCGCAGCTCTGGGCGGATGAGTTGTCGTACCACTCGATGGTGGTGCCGATGAGGGACGCGGCGACGATGCGCTTGAGGTTGGCGGGGGTCGGTGGAGCGGTTGCTGGGGAGGCCATGTGCGCCACTTCCTCGTGTGCGGTGGGGACGGGTACGTGTCGGCACACCGTAGAAATACGCAGGTCAGGCGCACATGTGGCGGGACACCATAGTTCGGGGACTGGGTATGCGCGCGGCCACCATGCTGACTCCCGTGCCGGTTCGGGCGGGGCGGAGTCCCTGCCCCGCCCGGTCTCGTCGCCGCACGCCCCGTACCGCTTCTCGCTGCCGGACCCCGTCCGCCTTTCGAAGCCGAAACGGCCGCACCGGCCACCGGAAGTCCACCGGTGGATACGTCCGCTGTGCGCGTTGAGCGTATCGGTGTCCGGTTATCGCCGGTCCGCGGTAAATGCCTGGACCGGGGACCTCTCCCGACGGGAGACTGCCGACTTCCGAACCTCCGGGAGTGTGATGGGGACAACAGATACGCGAGGACCGACGCCGGGCAGGAGCGCGGTCGTTCTGGCGCTGCGCCGCTACGGCCGGGAACTGCTGCGACTACGACTGCTGGCCCTGCCCGCGCTGCTGCTGCCGGCCGTGGGCAACATCGGCATCCGCTACGTCGCCCCCCTGCTGATCGCCAAACTGGCGGGGCAGGCCGCCGACGACGGTGGTCTCACCCTCGCCTCGGCACTGCCGTACGTGCTGGGCTTCGGCGCGGTGCTGCTGCTCGCCGAGACCGTGTGGCGGATCGGGCAGCACTGCCTGAACCGTGTGGACGCCCTCGGCATGGAGCACCTGTACGTGAGCGGCATGGACGAACTCCTCGCCCAGGACGCGGCGTTCTTCCACGACAACTTCGCCGGCTCCCTGACCAAACGGGTGTTGAGCTTCGGCAAGCGCTTCGAGGACTTCGTCGACACGGTGACGTACCGGATCGTGGGCAGCCTCGTCCCCCTGGTGTTCGGTGCCGTGGTGCTGTGGAGCTACGAACCGATGCTCGTCGCCGGCCTCCTGGTGATGATCGGGCTGACCGTGGTGGCCGCGACGCCCCTGATCCGGCGTCGGCAGAGGCTCGTCAACGACCGTGAGGCGGCGATCGCCCGGGTCTCCGGCCATGTCGCCGACAGCCTCATGAACATGGAGACCATCCGGGCGTTCGCGGCCGAGCGGCGGGAGGCCCAGGAGCACCGCAGTCGTGTCGCGGACTCCCGGCGCCTGACACTGAAGTCGTGGGACTACGGCAATCTGCGCGTCGACGTCCTGGTCGCCCCCATGTCCGTGCTGACCAACGTGCTGGGCCTGTTGGTCGCCGTCGCCTTCGGAGGCCCGGGACAGGGAGTGGAGGAGATCGTCGTCGCTTTCACCTACTACTCCAACGCGACCCAGATCATGTTCGAGTTCAACCAGATCTACCGGCGTCTGGAGAGCTCGATGACCGAGGCCGCACAGTTCACGGAGCTGCTGCTGGACCCGCCCACCGTGCTCGACCCGGTGGAACCCGAACCGCTCGCACCGCGGGACACCGGTATCCGCTTCGAGGCGGTGACGTTCGCCCACACCGGTGCGAAGCCGATCTTCCAGGGCCTCGACCTGGACGTGCCCGCAGGCGCACGGATCGGCCTGGTCGGCAGGTCCGGCGGCGGCAAGACCACACTCACCCGGCTTCTGCTGCGGATGTCGGACATCGACGGCGGACGCGTCCTGATCGGCGGTCAGGACATCAGCCGGCTGCGCCAGGCCGACCTGCGCTCACTGATCGCCTACGTCCCGCAGGAACCCGCGATGTTCCACCGCAGTCTGCGGGACAACATCGCCTTCGCCCGGCCCGGCGCCACCGACGAGGAGATCCACGCGGCGGCCGTGGCCGCACACGTCACGGAGTTCGCCGATCAACTCCCGGACGGCTTCGCCACCTTGGTGGGGGAAAGGGGAGTGAAACTCTCGGGCGGTCAGCGTCAGCGCGTCGCCCTCGCCAGGGCCGTCCTCCGCGACGCCCCGATCCTGCTGCTCGACGAGGCGACCAGCGCGCTGGACTCGGAGAGCGAACTCCTCGTCCAGGACGCCTTGTGGCGGCTGATGGACGGACGTACGGCCCTCGTGGTCGCCCACCGCCTGAGCACCGTCGCCGGCATGGACCGTCTTGTCGTCCTCGACCGCGGAAGCGTCGTCGAACAGGGGACCCACAAGGAGCTGCTCGCGACGAACGGCGCCTACGCCAAGCTGTGGCGGCACCAGTCGGGCGGCTTCCTCGGCGAGAGCACCGAGAGCACCGAGAGCACCGAGAACACCGAATCCGTCCCCGGACACCCGGTGCTCGGCGGGGACCACAGGACGTCGTCGCACGTCCGTACGAGCACCGGGTCCACATGACGAGCAGGTTTCCGGCCATCCTTGACCGCCGGTGGTGTCACGCCGACGAGATCCGGACCGCACTCCATGGCAAGGATGGCCGCGCTCCCCGCCGGGGACCGAGTCGTCCGTGCTCGGCACGGTGAAGCGGCGACACCCGAGTGAGCTCGTGCCTGTACGGATGCCCCGCCGGCTCGCGCCGGCCTGCGTCCCTGGGGCTCTCCTCCGGGTGGACGGCCACGCCGATATCCCCGGAGTCCGCACTCCTGTTGACAGGATGTCACACCACTCCCATCATGGGAGCGCTCCCACCAGTGTGATCCGCCGCGCGCCGCCCGTGCACGACCGCACCGCATCCACGCACCGTTTCCCGTGCCACCGGCGCGGAACGTCCTGCTGCCGCACCGGCACTCCGCCTGTCCGGCCGCACGGTCCGGCACACGCCGCCCCGTCCGTGCCGCCGGACCCCGAGGGAGGATCCCCCATGTCCTTACCGCAGAGACCCGGCCGGCCGGCCGGTACCGGCACCCGTCACCTCGTACGCACCGCCGCCGCCCTGACCGCCGCGCTCGCCCTGCTGTCCCCGCTGGACACCGCCGGTGCCGCGCCGGCCGCCGCGCCCGATACCTCCGCCGCGGACGTCGACGTCCGGGTCAACACGCAGGCATCGCTGGGCCGTATGTCCGACACCGCGCGCGGGGTCAACACGGCCGTCTGGGACTCGCACATGAACGATCCCGAGGTCGCCGACCTGATGAAGGCGGCCGACGTCGGGGCGATGCGCTACCCCGGCGGCTCGTACGCGGACATCTACCACTGGGAGACGCACACGGCACCCGGCGGATACGTCGCCCCCGGCACCGGCTTCGACGCCTTCATGGGCACCGTCCGCGCCACCGGCGCCCAGCCGATCCTGATCGCCAACTACGGCTCCGGCACGCCCGAGGAGGCGGCCGGCTGGGTCCGGTACGCCAACGTCACCAAGGACTACGACGCGAAGTACTGGGAGATCGGCAACGAGATCTACGGCAACGGCCACTACGGCAGCGGCTGGGAGCACGACGAGCACGAGGACAAGAGCCCCCGGGAGTACGCCCGTCAGGTCCGCGCCTACGCCGAGGCCATGAAGGCAGTCGACCCCACCGTCAGGATCGGCGCGGTCCTCACCACCCCGGGCGAGTGGCCGGACGGCATCGTCGCCGAGGGCGATCCCGGCGACTGGAACCACACCGTGCTCTCCGAAGTCACCGACGTCATCGACTTCGTGAGCGTCCACTGGTACGCGGGCGGCGCCGACACCACCGCCGAGGACGCCATGGCGAGGCTGGCCAGGCTGCCCGGCGAACTGCGCGAGGTCCGCAGCCAGCTCGACCGGTACGCGGGCGCCGACTCGCCGCGCATCGGCATCGCCCTCACCGAGATCAACACCAACACCGGCGGCGCCATGCTGACCGCCCGCCCCAACGGCCTGTTCGCCGCGGATGCGTATCTGACGGCCCTGGAGAACGGTGTCTTCACCGTCGACTGGTGGAACACCCACAACGGTGCGGGGCGGATCACCACCGTCGACGGCGAGACGGACTACGGCGACATGGGGATGCTCTCCAGCGGCGCCTGCACCGGTGACGTCTGCGAGCCGGCGCCCAACACACCGTTCCACCCCTACTACGGCATGAAGATGACCAGTGAACTGGGCACGGCCGGCGACACCCTGGTCGCCGCCGCGTCCTCCGCGCAGGACGTCTCCGCCCACGCCGTGCACCGTCGCGACGGACGGCTGAGCGTCCTGCTCATCAACAAGGACCCGGACGCCGCACGGACCGTGGCCCTCGACTACGAGGGCTTCGTCCCGTCCGCCGCCGCACCCGAGGTCAGCCGTTACGCGCGCGGCGACAGCGACATCACCGACGGTACGGCGTCCGTCTCCCGGGCCACCGTGCCACCGTACGGAATGCTCACGCTCACCCTCACCCCGCAGCCCGGCACCGGGCCGGGGGCCTCCGACGCCGGGGCCCCGGGGACACCGCGGCTGGAAGCGGTGACCGACACCACCGCGAGCCTGTCCTGGGAGGGCGCGGCGGGCGCCACCCGCTACCTGGTCCAGGAGCGCGACGGCGCGCACACCTACGTGGTGGGCGAGACCACCGGCACGTCCGTGACCCTGCGGAACCTGCCCCCGGGCAGCACCCACACGGTCAACGTGCTGGCGGCCGACGCCTCGGGCCGGCGCTCCGCCCCGTCCACTCCGCTGACCTTCACCACCGGCACTCCGCCGGACGCCCCCTGCGCGGTGACCTATCACCGCGACACGAGCTGGGGCAACGGCTTCGTGGCCACGGTCACCCTCCGGAACCTCTCGGACACCCCGATCACCGGCTGGACCGTGGACTGGGACTGGCCGACCGACCGCCAGTCGGTGTCCTCCGGCTGGAACGCCACGTTCCACCAGACGGGCGCGCATGTACGGGTGACGGCTCCCGAGGGTGCCGGGGCGCTGGCCCCGGACGGCGGGTCGACGGCCTCGTTCGGCTTCGTCGGCGCCAACGACGGGCCCAACCCGCAGCCGACGGTCTTCCGCCTCAACGGCGCCGTCTGCTCGGGCGGCTGACGCCAGGCCCGCCCGGGACCGGTGGCAGGGTGACCTGCTCCCGGGCGGGCCGGTCTCCTCGCAGGGGGTCGAGAGCGCACGGCCATCCGGCCGCCACCCGCGTGGCGCGCCCGGCGCGCATGGTGTGGCCTGGGACGTGCGGGACGGTCCACCCACGGAGGAGACACGGAGCATGTTCGGTCAGGCGCAGGCGTTCAGCGGTTTCTCGGTCGACGACCTCGGCGAGGCCCGCCGGTTCTACGGCGGGACTCTGGGCCTCCAGGTGGAGGAGAGCGGGCAGGGGGACATGCGGGTGCTGGCTCTCACGCTCGGCAGCGGTGCGCGGGTCTTCGTCTACCCGAAGGAGACGCACACCCCCGCGACGTTCACGATCCTCAACTTCCCCGTCGACGACATCGTGGCCGCCGTCGCCGAACTGGAGCGGCGCGGCGTCACCCTGGAGCGCTACGCGGAATTCGACCACGACGAGAAGGGCGTCGTCCGGGTCGGCGGCGACGGCCCCGCGGCGATCGCGTGGTTCACCGACCCGGCCGGGAACGTCCTCGCCGTGCTCCAGGAGAACTGACCGAGGGCCGTCGAGCGGTACGGCACGGACCGTCCGCCCCTTCTCTTCGGCCATGGATCACCTGCTCCTCCCGCTGCTGTCGGACCGGCGCGGACGGCCCGACGGCGCCTGCGGGGCGGCCGGCCGTTGTGACGGAAGCACCGGAATCAGGTGTTCCGTCGCGGGGTGACAGGTCCGTTCCGGCGGGCCGCGTCCACCTGCACCGTCGAATGCGTTTTCGGCCTTCGCGCACTGTATGGCTAATATCAGGCCACCAACCGCTACTGTCTGGCGCGTTCTCGTCACAGGTGCGGCTGGCCAGTGACGAGGAGGGTGTCCTGCGGGTGAGCGGATCGAACAGGGACGGGCGGCGCGGAGGGAACAGCGCGCGGGCCGGCCGCCGACGGAAGGGCGCGACGGACAGGCAGCCGTGGGCGGCCGGCGAACGGCGTCTGCCGCTGCGCACGGTGCTGCTGGTGCTGCTGCTCGTACCGAGCGTGGCGCTGGTCGCGCTGTGGGGCCTGGCCACGTACGAACTGGGCAACGAGTACCGGGTGCAGGCCGCCCAGCACGACCTGAAGACGACCGTGGGCCCGCGCAACGCGGCCCTGTTCAACGCCCTGCAGCGGGAGCGACGGCTGACCCAGGAGGCGCTGGCCGCGCCCGAGGCGTCCCGGACCGCCCTGATCCGGCAGCGCGCGGACACCGACCGCGCCCTGCGCGCCTTCGAACCGCTGACCTCCGCGGACACCAGCGACGGCCAGCAGGGCCTGGCCGCCGCGATCTCCCGGACCGTGCGGGTGGCCGACAGGCTCGCGCAGGAGCGCCGCGCGGTGGACGCCGGGACCGCCGACGAGGAGCGGGCGTTCACCTACTACACCGAGGCCATCGCGGCCGGCACCGAGGTCTTCGCGGCGATCTCCCGCGGCGCCAACGGTGAGGTGACCGGCCTGTCGCAGGTCCTGTTCGACCTGAACGGGGCCGTGGACATGATCAATCGCGAGGACGCGGTGCTGGCTCGGAACTGGCCCTCGGGCCGGCTGTCCGACGAGGACCACGACCTGGTCACCGACGCCGTCGGCACCCACGAGTACCTGCTCAAGTCGCGCGTGGCACCGAACCTCGACGCCGAGGAGAGCCGGCTCTACACGGCGATGACCAAGAGCGGGGAATGGCGGACGCGGGTCGCGCTGGAGGAACGGCTGCAGGCCTCCGGCGGTGAGGGCGTCGCGCTGTCCCCGGCCCGCGCCAAGGAGTGGCGGGCCGCGGCGGACGCCTCGATCGCCCGTCTCGAGGAACTCATCGGCGTGCACAGCCAGGTCTCCGACGCCGCCGGCGCCACCGCCGTGCGGGAGCTGAAGCTGTACCTGTACTCCGTCGCGGCCCTCGGCCTGTTCGCCGTCGTCCTGGTCGTGCTGATGACCTGGCGACTGACCACGGTCCTGCGCCGGCGCGTCCTCGCCGTACACGGTCAGGCGCAGGACCTGGAACAGCGGCTGCCGCAGGTGGTCACCCGGCTCGAACGGGGCGAGGACGTGAACGTGGACGCCGAGGTCCCGGAACTGTCCCCGGCCTCGGACGAGTTCGGCGAGCTGAGCCGGGCGCTGAACCTGGCCAGCCGCACCGCGGTGCACACCGCGGTGCGCCAGGCGGAGCAGCACCGCGGCTTCGAGCGGCTGTTGCAGCGCATCGCGCGCCGCACCCAGCTCCTGATCGGCCTGCAGCTGAAGAAGCTGGACGAGCTGGAGCGCCGGCACGAGGACCCGCAGCTGCTGGAAGGCCTGTTCGACCTGGACCACCTCACCGCCCGGCTGCGCCGCTACGAGGAGAACCTGGTGATCCTCGCGGGCGGCCAGCCCCGGCGCCGCTGGCGCAAGCCGGTGCCGCTGCTGGACGTCCTGCGCGCCGCGCAGGGCGAGGTCCAGGACTACCGGCGCATCGAGATCGACGTCGAGGGCCGGCCGTGGATCTCCGAGCGGGCGGTGGGGCCGCTGATCCACATCCTGGCCGAGCTGATGGAGAACGCGACCGCGTTCTCCAAGCCGCCGGCTCCGGTCGAGATCAAGGCGGCACCGGTCAGCCGGGGTGTCGCGGTGGAGATAGAGGACCGCGGACTGGGCATGGAGGCCGAGCAGTACGAGGCCGTCAACGCCCTGATGCAGGCGCCCCCGCAGATGGACGTGATGACCCGCGCCGACGACGTGCGCCTGGGCCTGTACGTGGTGGCCCGCCTGTCGGCGAGCCTGGGCCTGCAGGTGGAACTGCGGCCCTCGGCGTTCGGTGGCACCCGCGTCATCGTCCTCGTCCCGCAGGACCTCGTGGCCGAGCGGCCCCGATCGGTGCCGGACGCGGCCGACGGCCCGGCACCGAAGGACGCCGGCACCCCCTTCCCCCCGCCGCGCCGGCATGCCGATCCCCGTCCCGCGGACGGCTCGGCCGACCTGCCGGTACGGTCGCGGGGGCAGGCGATGGCCGACGTCACCGCACCGGCGCCGGCCCCCGCATCGCCGGCCCCCGCCGGTCCGCCGGCCCCGCAGACCGGGCCCGCGCCCCTGCCCCGCCGGACGCGTCAGGCCAGCCTGGTGGCCGAGCTGCGCGCGCCGGCTCCGCAGGACCCCCCGGTCTCCCAGGCCCCGTCCAGTGCCCCGGCCCGCTCCGGCGCCACCATCGGCGCCTTCCAGCGGCAGTCCCGCAAGAACCGCGCCGCTGGCGCGCGGCCGTCCGCGCCCGGCACCGACCAGTCCGAACCGCCCACGAGGGAAGACCGAGGATGACTCAGCGAACCACCGCCACCGACGCAGACCTGGACTGGCTCCTCGACGGACTGGTCGACCAGGTCGCCGGTACCCGGCATGCCATCGTGCTGTCCGACGACGGCCTGGTGATCAGCCGCTCCAAGACCGTCGAACGCTCCGACGCCGAGCGGCTGGCCGCGATCGCCACCGGTCAGCAGAGCCTGGCCCGTGGCGTCGGACAGCTCTTCCAGGGCGGTCCGGTCCACCAGGTCATCGTCGAGATGGCCGACCTGTGGCTGTTCGTCACCGCGGCCGGCCGGGGCACCCACCTGGCCGTGGTCGCCTCCCAGGAGGTCGACGCCGAAGTGATGGCGGTCGCCATGCACACCCTGGTCCAGCAGGTGGGCCAGAAGCTGGGCACCGACGAACGCACCCCGGGGTCCGACCCGTCCCCGCCCGCCGGCCCCGGGGCCGGCGAGTGAGGCACTGGACGGAGGACCTGGAGGACGACGCGGACGAACCGCTGGTCCGCCCCTACACCATCACCGGCGGCCGCACCACCGCCGGCCGTGACGACCTGACCCTGATCACTCTGATCACGGTACGGACCACGTCCGGTACGGACACCGCGGCCGGCCGGCCCGCACTGCAGCCGGAACACCGCACCGTCCTGCGCCTGTGCGCGCGCAGGCCCGTCGCGGTGGCCGAGATCGCCGCCGAGCTGGACCTGCCGGTGTCGGTGACCAAGATCCTCATCGGCGACCTGATCGACGCCGGCCGGGTACGGGCCCGGCCGCCCCTGGCCTTCGCGCACAACGGCACCCTCCCCGACATGACGATCCTTGAGGCGGTGAGAGATGGGCTCCGCGGGCTCTGATCCGGCACAGACGGCCCAGGCCGTGAAGATCCTGATCGCCGGCGGCTTCGGCGTGGGCAAGACCACCCTGGTCGGCGCGGTCAGCGAGGTCGCCCCCCTGCACACCGAGGAGTACCTGACCCGGGCCAGCGTCGGCGTGGACGACCTGGTCGGCATCGACGCCAAGACCACCACCACCGTCGCCCTGGACTTCGGGCGCATCACCGTCAGTGACGAACTGGTGGTCTACCTGTTCGGGACCCCCGGCCAGGAACGCTTCTGGTTCATGTGGAACGACCTGGTGCTCGGAGCCCTGGGAGCAGTGGTACTGGTCGACACCCGCCGCCTGGAGGTCAGTTTCGCCTCCATCGACTTCTTCGAGAGCCGCGGTGTCCCGTTCGTCGTCGCGGTCAACTGCTTCCACAACGTCCGCGACCGCACGCCTGAGGAAGTCCGCACCGCCCTGGACCTGGACCCGCAGGTTCCCCTGGTGATGTGCGACGCACGTGAGCGGACCGACGGCAGGGACGTCCTGCTCACCCTGATCGAACACCTCATGACCCGCCGCTCCGCGACCCAGCCGGCCATGTGATCCCTGGAGCGCGGTCGCCACCCCGCTCACCGCCGACGCGGACGTGGCCGACCGCGGAGGCCGCGTACCTCGCGGCCCGTGACGTCCGTGATCCGGCGGGTGCCGGACTCCTTGCCGCCCGCGTCGTCGTCGCCGTCACCGCAGCCGGTCAGGAGCAGCGCTCCCGCCACGACGGCTGCGGCGGAAGCCAGGACGGTTCTGCGGGGGCACGTACGGGGGACATGTGAGCGGGACTCCTCGGAAGGTCTCGGACGGTCGGGGAGGGGACAGGGAGGGAGAAGGGGCATGCGGCCGGACCTGGCGGGTTACGGGGTGCCCCGGCGTTGGTGCGGGCCGGGGGTGTTCGCGCGGCCTGGCGTTCGCGGGGTGCCTCCCCCACTCTCGGCTTCTCCCCCACTCTCGGCTTCTCCCCCACTCTCGGCTTCGCTCGAGCGGGAGGGACCCCCATGAGCGGGAGGGACCCCCATGAGCGGGAGGAACCCCCATGAGCGGGAGGTGCCCCCACCGCCCACCCGTGCCGCCCTGGGGGCACCTTCCAGGCCCTTAAGGCACTGGGGGAGGCACGACTGCCCGCGGGGCCGGCGGGGCCGGCGGCGCCTACCTGGCGTGGCTGCTGCGCGGGGAGCGCCGCGGCGCCCGGCTGTGAACCGCCTGGACACCCCCCGCCGTGCCGGCCGCGGCAGCCCCGGTCAGCCGGTGGGCGCGAGCCTGGCCGTGGCCCCTCCCAGCGCCGCCGAGAACTGGTCCGTGACCTGCGCCAGGGCCTCGGCGGCGCCCGGCGCGACGACCGTCGCCCCGTCCTCGTCGACGGTGATGTCCCGGTCGAGGGTGAACCAGCCGGGGACGATGTGCAGCGCGCCCATGGAGTTGAGTACGGGACGCAGCGCGTAGTCGATGGCCAGGACATGGGCCGTACTGCCCCCTGTGGCCAGCGGGAACACCGTCTTGCCCGCCAGGGCGTACTGCGGGAGCAGGTCCAGCAGGGACTTCAGCAGGCCCGAGTAGGCGGCCTTGTACACCGGAGTGCCGATCACCACACCGTCCGCCTGGGCGAACAGGGCCGTGGCGGCGGTGATCGCCGGATGCCGGAAGTCGGCGCCCAGGAGTGCTTCGGCCGGGAGGGTGCGTACGTCGAGCGGTGTCACGTCGTGCCCGTGCAGCCGCAGCCGGTCGTCGAGATGGCGCAGCAGTCGCGCGGTGCGTGAGCCGGTGGAGGGGCTTCCGGAGACGGACAGGATGGAGGCCATGGGCGGACCTTTCGTGATCGATGTTCGGGAGGGGAGGCCGGGCCGGGGGAGTGCTCCGGCGTTCACCAGGTGCTCGACTCCACCGAGACCACCGGCACCAGCCTGTTGCGCAGCGTCTCCAGGAAGGCGACGGTCTCGGCGGCCACCGAGCGGTGGTTCACGTCGTTGAGGACGTCGTGGCGGGCGCCCCGGACCACCGAAAGGCGGGCCCGGGACTGGTACTTGGCCGTACGGGTGAGGGCGTCGCGGTCCGCGAGCCGGTCCGCGTCGCCGACGAGGAACAGGGCCGGGACGGACAGGTCCGCGTCGTAGGCGGCGGTGAGCAGGGCGTCGGGGACCGCTTCACCGAGCGAACCCCGCCGGACCCGGGAGTCGTCGCTCAGCGTGCCCCGGTGCGCGGGGCAGGAGGTGCGTACGTCGAGCTCCTCGTCCCACGAGCCGACCGCGGTGGACGTGGCGCCCGGGAGGCCGGCGAGCACGACGGCGTCCGCCCGCCGCCCGGCGCCGTCCCGGCCGAGGAGCGCGGCCAGGGCGGCGGCGCCCGCGTCGGCCCCGACCAGCACCACGGGTTCGACGACACCGCCGTCGGCGGCCGTGCCGTCGACCGCGTCGGCCAGTGCGGCCCCGAAGCGGGCGAGCGCAGCGTCGGTGCCGGACGCTCCGAGGTCCGGGGCGTCGATCACGCGCACCCGGTACGCGTCGGCGGCGAGCCGCCCGGCGAACCGCCCGTAGGTCGCGCGGGTCTCGCCCCGCCCGGGCACCACGACGATCGTGCCGCGGGTGCGCAGGCCCTCGGGGGCGTGGTGGTCGGTGTACTCGGTCATGCGGGGCTCCTGGGCGTGTCCACGGTCGTGACGTCCCCGGCGCGGAAGCCGGGGCGGGGTTCCTCGGTGGTCATGGAAGGCCTGCTCAGCCGTTCACCGGACGGCGTTCGAGGGTGTGGCGGTTGACCGGGACCGGCAGGCCGAGGTTGCCGCGCAGGGTGTCGGCCTCGTACGCGGTGCGGAACAGGTCCCGCTTCTGCAGGATCGGCACCACGCCGTCGACGAAGAGGTCGAGCTCGTCCTGGGTGCGGAAGGCCAGGTTGATGCCGTCGAAGGCGCCGGCGTCGAACCACCGCTCGATCGTGTCGGCCACGGTCTCCGGCGCACCGACGAAGGGCGACCGGCGGAACTCGGCCATCGACTGCGCCACTTGGCGCAGCGTCAGCTTCTCCTCCCGCGCCCGCTCGATGATCTTCGCGGCGCCCGTGCGGCCCCCCTTCTCGGCGAGGTGGGCGACGTCCGGGAACGGGGCGTCCAGGTCGTGCGCGCTGAAGTCGTAGGCGCCGAAGGAGCGGCCGAGCAGCGCCAGATGACGGTCGAAGTCGTTGTCCTCCTCGAAGATCTCCCGCTCCCGGCGCCGGGCCGCCTCATCGGTGGCGGCGACGACGGGACCCCCGTGGATGAAGATCTTGATGTGGTCGGGGTCCCGGCCGTACGCGGCGGTCCGCTGCTTGACGTCGGCGTAGTACTCCTGGGCCTGCTCCAGCGACCCGCCCGGCGCGTAGACGCCCTCGGCGACCCGCGCGGCCAGGTCGCGTCCCTCCTCGGACACCCCGGCCTGGAAGACGACCGGCTGCCCTTGCGCGGAGCGCGAGATGTTCAGCGGTCCCGCGACCTTGAAGTGCTCGCCCTCGTGGTTCAGTTCGTGCAGCCTGGACGGGTCGAGGAAGACGTTGCGGGCCACGTCCGCCGGGAAGGCGTCGTCCTCGTAGGAGTCCCACAGCCCGCGGGCGACCTCGACGAACTCCAGGGCACGGCCGTACCGGGTGGTGTAGTCGAGGTGCTCGTCAAGACCGAAGTTGCGCGAGGTGCCGGTGTCGAAGCTGGTCACGACGTTCCAGCCGGCCCGGCCGCCGCTGATGTGGTCCAGCGAGGCGAAGCGGCGGGCCAGGTTGAAGGGCGAGTTGTACGTCGAACTCGCCGTGCCCACCAGGCCGATGTGCCGGGTGTGGGTGGCGACCGCCGACAGCAGGGTGAGCGGCTCCAGCCGGTTGAGGTAGTGCGACGGGTAGGTGGCGTTGATGAACTGGCTGTCGACGATGAACAGCGCGTCGAACAGGGCGTGTTCGGCGGCCCGGGCCTGCCGGATGTAGTAGTTGATGTCGATGCTCGCGTTCTTCGCGACGCGGGGGTCCTTCCACAGGCCGTGCTGGCCGGGGCCGCCGACGCCGTAGGGGTGCAGGGCGAGATGGATCTTGCGGGGCATGGTTGTTCCTGTCCGTGGTGAGGGCGAGCGGGGGTTCAGGCGTGCAGCAGGGCGCGCAGGGCTTCGCGCTCGGAGCGGTCGGCGGGGACACCGCGCAGGGTGGGTGCCGAGCCGATCAGCAGCCGCGTGTAGGGATGTCCGGGCCGGTTGACGACATCGCGTGCGGTACCGGTCTCCACCAGCTCGCCCCGGTACAGCACGGCGATGCGGTCGGCGATCCCCGCGACGGATCCGAGGTCGTGGGAGATGAAGACGAGGGCCACACCGGTGGCGCGCAGCTCCTTGAGGATCTCCAGGACCTGGACCCGGTTGGCGGAGTCCAGGGCGCTCACCGGCTCGTCGAGGATGACCAGCCGGGGTTCGGTGACCAGGGCACGGGCCACCGCGATCCGCTGGCGCTGCCCGCCGGAGAGCTCCCCCGGCAGCCGGCCGAGCAGTTCCTCGGAGAGCCGTACGCGCGGCAGGAACGCGCGCACCCGTGCCCCCGCCTCGTCACGGGGTACGCCACGCACGAGCAGCGGCTCGGTCAGCGACGCCCCGACGGTGAGGTCCGGGTCCAGGCTGCGCAGCGGGTCCTGGAAGACGTACTGGACCACACCCCGGCGGCGCAGCTCGCGCCACTGGCGGGGGCCGTACGCGCCGACGTCCTCACCGTCGACGACCACCGACCCGGCAAAGGGGCGCACCAGCCCGAGCACGGTGCGGGCGAGGGTGGACTTGCCCGAGCCCGTCTCGCCGATCAGGCCGACCGTCTCGCCCGGCGCGACGCTCAACGAGACGCCGTGCAGGGCCCGGTGGCGCCGGCGGCGCGTACCGTAACGGACCTCCAGGCCGGTGATGTCCAGGACCGGGCGGGTGCCGGTGTCCGGCCGTTCGCCGGTCATGCTTCCTCCTTCGGCGTCAGGAACTTCTCCAGTCCGTACTGCTCGTGCTCGCCGATCAGCAGCCGCGTGTAGTCGTGCCGGGGGTCGTCCAGCACCGCGCGGGTCGGGCCCTGCTCGACCACCTCGCCCTGCCGCATCACCAGGACCTCGTCGCACGACCGCGCCACGACGGCCAGGTCGTGGGAGACGACGACGAGGGCGAGCCCGGCCCGTTCGCGCAGGTCGGCCAGGAGGTCGAGGATCTCCGCCTGCACGGTGACGTCCAGCGCGGTGGTGGCCTCGTCGGCGATGAGGATCCGCGGGTCCGCGGCGATCGCGGCCGCGATCAGCACGCGCTGGAGCATGCCGCCGGACAGTTCGAACGGGTACTGGTCGTGGACCAGTCCGGGGTCCCGCAGACGCACCGCGCGCAGCAGGCCGAGAACCCGCTCCCGCGCCTCGCGGCGCCCGAGGCCCTTCTTGACCCGGACGACCTCCGCGATCTGCCTGCCGATCCGCAGCGACGGGTTGAGGTAGGACGCCGGGTCCTGGAACACCGCGCCGATCGTGGCCCCGCGCAGCGCGGTCCACCGTGCGGGCGTGAGGGCGGAGATGTCGGTGCCGTCGATCTCGACCGAACCGCCGGTGATTTCGAAGCGGGCCGGCAGGATGCCCAGGGCGGCCCGGCACGTGAGGGTCTTGCCGCTGCCGGACTCGCCGACGATCCCGACCACCTTGCCGGGGGTGAGGTCGAAGCTCACGCCGTGCACGATCTCCCGGCCGTCGCCGTCACCGATGCGCACGTCGCGCAGGGAGAGCAGCGGCGGGGCCGGGGTCCGCGCGGGCCCGGGTGCGCCGGTCTCCTCGGCCCGGGTGAGGAGCTTCTCGGGAACCGTCGTCATCGCACACCTCCTGCGGGGGTGGGGTCGGTTCGTCCGGCGCGGGTGCCGCGGCCCTCGACCAGCGCGCGCCCCGCCTCGCCGGACACGTCGCGGATCGCGTCCGCGAGCAGGTTGCCGGCCCAGACGGTGACCATGATCAGCAGCGCGGGGGTCAGCGGCGCCCACGGCCGGTGGCCGAGGTAGCCGAGGTCGGAGGCGAGGAGCCCGCCCCAGGTCGGCTCCGGGGGCTGCACGCCGATGCCCAGGAACGTCAGGCTGGAGACGATGACGAAGCCGGTGCCGATGGTCTGGGCGAACGCCACCGCGATCGGCGGCAGCACCTTGACCCACACGTGGCGGCGCACCACCCAGCCGACCGAGGCGCCGGAGATCAGCGCGGCCTCGACGTACTGCGAGCGGGCCACCGCCAGCGTGGCGGCGCGGGACACCCGGTAGAACAGCGGCGACACCAGCACCCCCGTCACCAGCATCGCCTGTGTCAGCCCGTTGCCCAGCAGGGCGATCACGGCGACGGCGAACAGCAGGAACGGCAGGGCGACGAGTGTGTCGGCCAGCCGCAGGGTGATCCACTCGAAGACCCGGCCCAGGTACACCGACAGGATCCCGGGGACCGCCCCCACGACCAGTGCCGTGAGCGCGACTTCGAGCGCGCCCAGCACGCTGACGCGGGAGCCGTCGAGCAGCCGGCTCAGGACGTCCCGGCCGAGGTAGTCGGTGCCCAGCCAGTGGCCGCCGGACGCGGCGGCGAGGGTGTTGTCGCTGGTGGCCAGCGGATCCTGCGGGGCGAGCAGCGGCCCGAGGAGCGCCAGCAGCGCGACCGCCGTCAGGATCGCCACGGCGATGCGGCCGGAGGTGAGGGAGAGGACACGACGCACCATGGTTCACACCCCCCGCTGCGAGGCCGGCGTGACACGTGCCAGCACCAGGTTGACGACGACGTTGAAGGAGACGACCAGCGCGATCGACACCACGAGGACACCCTGCACGGCCGGTACGTCACCGGCCTGCGCGGAGTCGTTGGCGAACCGGCCGAAGCCCTGCAGGCCGAAGATCCACTCGGTGACCACGGAGGCGCCGACCAGGGCCGGGAACTTCAGGCCCAGGGTGGCGAGCGTCGGCCCCAGGCCGTTGCGCAGTACGTGGACGAAGAAGATCCGCCGTGGGCTCAGCCCCCGTACGACCGCGCCCGTCACGTAGTTCTCCCGGTAGGCGGCGACCAGACCGGAACGGAGCTGGCGGGCGACATCGGCGATGACGTCGAAGCTCAGCGCCAGCGCCGGAAGCGTGATGTGCGCGAGCCACGGCCCGAACCCCTGCTCCGCCGGGACGTACCCGGCGGAGGGGAACAGGTCCAGCTGGACGGCGAGGACGGCGACCAGCACGATGCCGACCACGAAGGCGGGCATCACCGAGATCACCGTGACGAACCCGGTGATCGCGCGGTCCACCCACGTGGTGCGGCGCAGCGCCGCCAGCGTGCCGAGCGCGAAGCCCACGACCACACCGATGACCAGCGCGAACGTCGCGATGGACAGGCTCACCCCCAGTCCGAGGCCGATGAGGGTGGAGATGTCCGCGCCGTTGGTCCAGCTCGATCCGAGCTCCCCGCGCAGGACACCGCCGATCCAGTCCCCGTACTGGACCAGGAAGGGCCGGTCCAGGCCCCACTGCGCCTCGACCCTGGCGACGGCCTCGGGGGTCGCCTCCTCGCCCAGCTGGATACGGGCCGGGCTGAGCCCGCTCAGCGACCGCAGCGCGAACGTCACGAACGTCGCCACCAGGAACACGGGCACGAAGATCGCGACCGACCGGGCGAGGGTGACCAGCACGCGGACCAGTGTCTGTCGCGCCCTCCTCATGGCGGGCCCGCCACGGAGGACGGGTCCCGCCTGCACCTCGGCGGCCGTCACGGGGTCGCCCCCTCGCCGCCGATGGTCACGCCGGTCCAGTCGATGTGGGCGGGGATCTTCGGCAGGTCGGAGACCGACTTGCTCTTGGCGATGAGGTTGGGCGAGGAGTACGTGAACACCAGCGCCCTGCTCTCCAGGCCGGCCCGCGTCGCCGCCTGGAGCACCCGCGGGTACTCGGGGGCGTCCAGCGGGGTCTGCCGCACCTTGGTGACGGCCGCCTCGAAGCCGTCCGGCTGGTAGGGGGAGCTGAGGTTCAGCGGACCGTCGGGGCCGAAGTGGGCGGTGAGGGTCTGCACCGCCGAGTCCCGGCCGGTGGTGCTGTAGAGCGAGAACGTGAGGTCCTTGGCGAAGAAGGGCGTGGCCCAGTTCTTGTCTATCCTGATGTCGACGGTGATGCCCACCTTCGCGAGCTGCGACTGGACGATCTCCGCCTGGGGGTCCTCCGCCGGGACGACCAGATCGAGCTCGATGTCACCGGCCCGGTAACCCGCCTCGGCGAGGAGCTTCTTCGCCTTCTGCGGGTCGTAGGGGTAGGCGTCCTCGGACTCCGGGTCGTAGGCCACGTACCCCTTGGGGAACGGCTGGTTGGTCGCCTCGCCGTGACCGAAGGTCAGTTTGTCGACGAACTCCTGCCGGTCGACCGCGTACCGCACGGCGTCGACGACCTTGTCGTTGTCGAACGGCGCCTTGTTGACGTTCAGGCTGATGTTGGAGGCGTTGAACCCGGGCTGGACGAAGACGTCGAGGCCGGCCTTCTCGGCGGCGTCCGCCTGACTCGGGTCGATGTCGGCGAAGTCGTACACGCCGGTCCGCAGTCCGGAGACGACCGTGGAGGCGTCGGGCGCCGAGGTCAGCTCGACGTTGTCGATGTGGATGTTCTCCGCGTCCCAGTAGTCGGGGTTCTTCTTCAGCACCGCCTTGGTCCCCGGCACGAGCTGTGTCACGGTGAACGGGCCGGCGCCGACCGGGTTCCGGTCCAGTTCCTCGGGCGAGGCGGCCGCCTTGGGACTGGCGATCTGCAGGACCCGCTGACCGAGCAACTGTGGGATCTGGTAGTCGACTTGATTGAGGTGGACGACGGCGTCCAGACCCTTGGCCTCCACCGACTCGATCGAGGTCAGGTCGCCGAAGAGGGCCGAGTTCTGCTGCTTCTGGGCCCGCTCGACGGCGGCCTTGACGGCGGCGCCGTCCACCGGTTCCCCGTCGCTGAACTTCAGTCCGGGGCGCAGGTGGAAGGTGATCCGGTCGCCCCTGTCGTTGTACTCCCAGCTCTCGGCCAGGTCCGGGACCGCCTTGCCGGTGGCGTCGGTACGGGTCAACGAGGCGTACACGAGGGCGAGTTCACGGAACTGCGCGCCGCTGCCCGAGACCACCGGGTCCCAGTGGGCGGGGAAGTAGGTCGAGGTCCACTTCAGGGTCGCGGCACCGTTCGCGGAGGCCGCGTCGCCGCCGCAGGCGCTGAGGGCGGGGACGAGCACGGTGGCGAGGGCGGTGCCGAGTGCGGTGGCGCGCGGTCGGCCGGATCGGCAGTGCGGTCCGGGGCGTCGGGGCGTGAGTCGTCCGGGCATCTCGTACTTTCTGTGACGGTGCCGGCTCCCGGGGCCGTACGGCCGCGGGCGGGAGCGGGGCAGGGGAGGGCCGCGCCGCCGCGCCCGACGCCGGTACGGGCGTGCCGGGGCAGGCTCGGAGCGCACGGCGTCGACGGGTTCGCGGAGGCGGACCGCACCAGGAGGGAGGGCTGGCGGGAACGCGCGGAAGGAGGGCGGCGCGGGCGGCGGGCGCGGCTCGGCTGAGCGGCGGACGGCCGGAACTGACGGAAGAGGTCAGGCGCCTGGGAGCCGCGGAGGGCGGCCGGTCAGCGACAGAGGGCGCTGCAGGTGCGCCGCAGGTCCACGTAGCGGCACACCACGCCGGGGTGCGTCGTGAGCATGTGCCACATCCTGTGGGCAGTCGCGAGCGCCTGTCAATGGACACCTAATGGTGTCTCATTCGGCGGGACGGGCCGCTGACCGCGGATCAGGGACCTGTCAGGGGGCGGAGGGAGCGCCCCGCCGGGTGGCCGGATGCGTCGCGGCCTCGTCCGGGTGCAGCCACAGCGGACCGTTCCCGGTCTCGACCCGGACCGCCCCGGGCGGTGGCCACGGCCCGTCCGTCAGCAGCCGGACCTCCGGCCCGGTCAGGCTGCCGTAGCGCTCCAGCGCCTCGTCCGGTGCCGTGGCGGCCGGCCCCCTGTCCCGCATCGGCCGCGAACACAGCTCCTGTACGGCGGCGGCGTACGCCTCGTAGGGACGCCACCCCGGAACCACGCGGTGGCCGCCCGGCGCCCGGACGAGCACGGTCGGCAACGCGTACCGGAAGCCACCGTCGGCGGTCTCCTTGGCGGCGCCCGGATGCGGCGAACCGCCCGGCGCGGAACGGGCCTCGGGAACCGGGCGGCGCGCTTCTGCGTGGTCGGCGCGGACCCGCTCCAGCACGGCGCCGGACAGCGCGTCCACGGACAGCCGAGCCAGGTCCAGTCCCGGTGTGCCCCGTACCGCGGACAGGACCCGCGCGGGAGTGTCGGCCGGTTCGCCGAGGACGAAGACCGTCTCCCGGAGCCTGCGCAGCACCCGGTCGGCCACCTCGGCGCCCTGCAGTTCCGCCGCCTTCGCGGCGAGCGAGGCGGGCCAGGAACTCGCCGCCACCCGGCTCAGCCGGGCCGCCCGCGGAGCACCGGTGTGCCGGCAGACCTCGTCGACGTAACCCGCGTACCAGGCGGTCTCCGCCGCCGGGTCGGGCGGCGGGTCGTCGTCCTCGTCGAAGAGGACGCAGAAGACGCGACGCGGACGGACCCGCTCGGGCAGCACCGCGCGCAGCCGGCGGAACACGGGCTCCGAACCCCACGCCCAGGGGCACAGCGGATCGGTGTACTCCACCACCTCCACCAGGGACCCGTCCGGCTCCGCCGTCACGCGGCTCCCTTCCCGGACAGCCCCTCGCCGGCCGGTGCGGGCAGCAGCGAGGCCACGGTCACCCCGCCCAGCACGGCCGCGGCGTCCGCCTCGATCCGGCGCCACACATCGGGCAGCCCGGCCGCGGCGCCGGGGTAGTCCAGCGCGGCCGGGGACTCGCCGCGCAGGGTGAGCAACTCCCCGTCGACCGCACGGGAGATGTCCAGCAGCGTGATGTCCTCGGCGGGCCTGCCGAGCCAGTAGCCGCCCTCGCAGCCGCGCTGGCTGCGGACCAGTCCGCCCCTGCGCAGCTCGCCCACGACGGACTTCAGGAAGCGGAACGGGATCTGCTGGGAGGAGGCGATGGCCTCGCACGTCAACGGGCGGGCGGGTTCACGGGCGAGCTCCAGCAGGGCCCGCGTGGCGTAGTCCGCCTTCGCGGAGATATGCATGCGCCCATGATGCCGGACCGCACCCTCCCGGCGAGGGGATCCACCGCTTCACGCCCTCTGTTGCGGGAACATTGCCGCAGGTGAACAGCAATGGACACCTCTTGACATCTTTTTCGGCGCCCTTCTAGCGTCCCGGCATGAGCGAGCCGTTGACAGCCCCCGGTGAGGGCTTCCACCCCCATCTTCACGACAGCCCAGGGCGTTCGACCGCCCCGTTGCGCACCCGTCTGCACCATGTGCGCGCGGACTCGCTGGACGGTGACACGGCGCAGACCGGCGGCATGCGCAGATTCGCCGCCGTGAGCGGGCGGACGGTGGGCTCCGAGAAGCTGTGGATGGGCCGGACCCACGTCGCTCCCGCGACCTCCTCCTCCGACCACCACCACGGGGAGTCGGAGACCGCCATCTATGTGGTCAGCGGCCACCCCGAGTTCGTGTTCCTGGACGACTCGGGCGACGGCACCGAGGAGGTGCGGCTGCGCACGTCCCCGGGTGACTACGTCTTCGTCCCGCCGTTCGTCCCGCACCGGGAGGAGAACCCCGATCCCGCCGAGGAGGCGGTGGTGGTCATCGCCCGCAGCACCCAGGAGGCGATCGTGGTGAACCTGCCCCGGCTGCACGCGCTTCCGGCCGAGGAGGCCTGACCTGCACCGGTGTGCCCCGGAGTCGGGCGGACGGTCCGGCCTCCGGGGCACCGCGGTTCAGGTCCGGCAGCTCACAGGATCACCACCGGGCCGGGGAACCGTCACGGTACGAGCCTCAGCAACCGGTTCGGCGAACCCGAGCCGGGGCCGGTCACCTTGCCGGTGGTCGCACCGTTCACCAGGGCCGAGGCGACCTGGGCCGGGGTGGCGGAGGTGTGGCCGGCCAGGTAGACCGCCGCCGCTCCGGCGACGTGCGGGGTCGCCATCGAGGTGCCGGAGATGGTGTTGGTCGCGGTGTCGCCGGTGTGCCAGCCGGCCGTGATCGAGGAGCCGGGAGCGAAGACGTCCAGCACCGAGCCGTAGTTGGAGTAGCTCGCCCGGGCGTCCGTACTGGTCGTGGCGCCCACGGTGATGGCCTCGGTGACCCGGGCCGGGGAGTAGGAGGAGGCGTTGGCGCCGCTGTTGCCGGCGGCGACCGCGTACGTGACGCCGCTCGCGACGGAGTTGCGCACCGCCGTGTCCAGGGTGGTGGACGCGCCGCCGCCGAGCGACAGGTTGGCGACCGAGGGACCGGAGTGGTTCTTGGTCACCCAGTCGATGCCGGCGATGACCCCGGCGGTGGTCCCGGACCCGTTGTTGTCCAGCACCCGTACGGCGACGATCTTCGCCTTCTTGGCCACTCCGTAGGTGGATCCGGCGATGGTGGTGGCCACATGGGTGCCGTGGCCGTTGCCGTCGGAGGCGGTGGTGTCGCCGTCCACGGCGTCGTAGCCGTAACTGGCACGACCGCTGATCTGCTGGTGGGTGATACGCACGCCGGTGTCGATGACATAGGCCGTGACACCACTGCCCGCGCTGTCCGGGTAGGTGTAGGTACCGGACAGCGGGAGCGAGGCCTGGTCGATGCGGTCAAGGCCCCACGGTGCGTTGGACTGTGTGGTGTCGGCCGCGCTCACCCGCTGGTTCTGCTCGACGGAGGCGACCGCCGGGTCGGCGGCCAGGCGCCTGGCCGCGGTGGCGGAGAGGGCGGCGGTGTAGCCGTTCAGCGCGCTGCCGAACGTCTTCCGCACGCTGCCGCCGTACTGCTCGACCAGGTCCCTGCCCGCGGCCGAGGACGCCTTGAGCCCGGCGGCCTTCTTCAGCGTCACGATGTAACTGTCCTTGACCGCGGTCGCGGAGCCGGCGGCGAGCACCGTGCCCTCGGCGGGGGCGGCCTGGGCGGGGGCCGAGGTGACACCGCCGGCGATCGCCGCCGTCGCGACACCGGCGATCGCCGCGAACCGTATTCTCTTGCTGCGCAGTCGTGCCATGACGAGGGGGTCCTCCTCCGGGCGGCGTGCCTGGGTGGGGCACGCGTCTGTGGGGGTGGGTACGCGTGATCGCGCACCCCTGCCTGGACCGTTGCGTTCCGCTCCGGGCTGCAAGCAAGGCTCATCCATGACTTCCTTGCCGGACAAGGGAGTTGAGCATCTGTCAACAATGTCGTCATGGGCACGACATACAAGTATCTCGAATCTGGTATACCGTCCCGAATATGAAACACGAGAAGTCCGGAGGTGCTCCGGACCCCGTCGACGTCCGGCTCGGTGCGCGACTGTCCCGGCTGAGGAGCGAGCACGGCTGGTCGCTCGGAGAGCTGGCGGAGCGCAGTGGGATCAGCCGGTCCACGCTGTCCCGGGCCGAGCGGGCGGAGACCAGTCCCACCGCCTCCCTGCTCAACCGGCTGTGCGCCGTCTACGGGCGGACCATGTCCCAGCTGCTCAGCGAGATCGAGGCGGAGCCCGCGCCGGTGGTGCGGGCCGCCGACCAGCCCGTGTGGGAGGACAGGGCCTCCGGTTTCGTCCGCCGCTCCGTGTCCCCGCCGCACGGCGGGCTGCGCGGCGAACTCGTAGAGGGCCGGCTCGACGCCGGCGCGGACATCTCCTACGACCGGCCGCCCGTCCCCGGCCTGGAACAGCACATCTGGGTCCTGGAGGGAACCCTCGTCGTGACGGCCGAGGACGTCGAGCACCGTCTCGGCGACGGCGACTGCCTCAGACTCCGCGTCTGGGGACCCACCCGGTTCCGCTGCCCCGGCCCCGGAAGCGTGCGCTACGTGATGGCGGTGGTGCGACCGTGAACACCGTCCGGCTGGACGCCGCTCGACTGGACCGTCTCGCACCGTCGTTGGCCGAGCTGCTGGCCGACACGGTGGACGGTGGAGCCTCCGTCGGCTTCCTCGCCCCGCTCGACCGCGCGGAGGCGGTCGCCTGGTGGAAGGAACGGGCCACGGCCGTCGCCGCCGGCCGGCTCGCGGTGTGGGTGGCGTACGAGGAACCCGGAAGGGTGCTGGGCACCGTGAGCCTCGCCCTCCCCGACAAGCCCAACAGCGCCCACCGTGCGGAACTGGTGAAGCTGATGGTGCACCGCGCGGCCCGCGGCCGGGGCCTCGGCCGGCGGCTGCTGGCCGTCGCGGAGGAGGCCGCCGCCGCGCGGGGCGTCACCCTGCTGCACCTGGACACCGAGACCGGCAGTCCGGCCGAGCACCTCTACCGCTCCTCCGGCTGGATTCCCGTCGGCGCCATCCCCGACTACGCGGCGGACCCCGCCGGGGTGCTGCGGCCGACGACGATCTACTACAAGCGTCCGGGAACGGGCCCCGTACCGCCCGCCCCCGGGTGAGTGTCAGTGCCGGCCGCTACGGTGCCTGCCATGCCGGATGCCGAAGACGTACGACGGATCGCCCTGTCCCTGCCGGACACCACGGAGAAGGTCGCCTGGAGCATGCCCACGTTCCGGGTCGCGGGGAAGATGTTCGCCACCCTGCCCGAGGACGAGACCTCCATCGCCGTGCGCTGCCCCAAGGAGGAGCGCGACGAACTGGCCCTCGCCGAACCGGGGAAGTTCTGGATCGCCGGCCACGAGGCACAGTTCGCCTGGGTCAGGGTCCGTCTCGCCGCCCTGGAGAACGAGGACGAGCTGCGCGACATCCTCGCCGACTCCTGGCGCCAGGCGGCTTCGGCCCGGCTCCTCGAGGCGCACCCCCGGCTGGGTCTGCCGCCCGCGGACCGACACGCCTCGGACCGCCGGTCGCCGGGGTGACCGGCCTCGTCGTCCCGGCCCGGTCGGGCCCCGGGGAGGGCCGGTGGTCGTAAACGAGTGCGCGATCACCGCCCGGAGTGCGGTATGGTTTCCGTGCGCGTTCGGCCCGGGGAATCCCCAGGTCAGACGGGCAGCGGGACGTGGCGCAGCTTGGTAGCGCACTTGACTGGGGGTCAAGGGGTCGCAGGTTCAAATCCTGTCGTCCCGACTTGTTGAGCAGCAGGTCGGAGGCCGTATCGGGGATGCCCGAGACGGCCTCTTCGTCATTTCTCCACGCACCGGCCGAAGGGGCCGCCCGCAACCACGGTTGAGTGCGCCTGACGGAGTACCGCCAAGGTCTACCGCGATCGTCGGCCGGCGATCCGCCGGAGCCGGCGGCATGAATTCACCCATGATCAGGAATGGTGATGGCGGGACGAGGGCTCTGCTCGCCTCCCTCCGCGCGGCACCGGCCGCGACCACGGCCGTGACGGTCCCGGGCCGCACCTCGCCCGCGGACCCGGCGTGGTGCACGGGGAAGCCGCGCGACCCGACGTGCGCCGAGCAGGTCACGGCCGAGCGCGGGGAGGAGGCCCTCGTCGAAGAAGACGGCCCGGAGCCTCACCGCTCCCCGCACGCCGAAGATCGTCGCCGAACCCGTCCGAACCGCACGATGCCCGGGCCCGGCCTCGACAGCCGCGCCCGGGCCGTCGTCGTGGTCTACGGGACCGGCCCGGTGGTGCCGGGCTGTTCCACCGGCTGAACCGGCACCCGCACGCCGAACGCCCGGGGTGAATCATCAGCGAATGTCCTTGATATCGACCTATGTCCTGTTTAACGTTCGCCGGGTAGGCGCCGCAGCGGGGTCGGACACCCGCGCCGCGATCCCGGAAGCGAGGTGTGGAGCGCGTGCACGCGAGGCGCGGACGTACCGGAAGGCCGCGACGGACGCGGGCGCTGGTCGCGCTGACCCTGCTGGCATCGGTGCTCGCCGCCTGCGGCGGTGACGAGGACACCTCCCGGCCCACCCTCGACTGGTACAACTTCCCCGACGACTCCGGCGCCCTGCAGCAGGCCGCCGACCGCTGCAGCCGGGCGTCCGGCGGCCGTTACCGCATCAGCTACCACAAACTGCCCCGCGCCGCCGACGGCCAGCGCCAGCAGCTGGTGCGCAGGCTCGCCGCCGAGGACGACTCCCTCGACATCCTGGGCCTCGACGTCACCTGGGCCGCCGAGTTCGCCGAGGCCCGCTGGATCCGGGAGTGGACCGGCGAGACGAAACGCCGGGCCACCGAGGGCACGCTCCGCGTCCCCCTGCAGACGGCCACCTGGAAGGGCAAGCTGTACGCCGTTCCGTACAACACCAACATCCAGCTCCTGTGGTACCGCGAGGACCTGGTGCCCACCCCGCCGAAGACCTGGTCCGAGATGCTGAACATGTCCCGCGAGCTCGCCCGGCGGGGCGAACCGCACTACGTGGAGATCCAGGGCGCCCAGTACGAGGGCCTGACCGTCTGGTTCAACTCCCTGGTCAACAGCGCGGGCGGCTCCATCCTCGACCCGAGCGCCACCGAGCCCTCCCTCGGACCGCCCGCCGTACGGGCCGCCTCGATCATGCGCGACCTCGCGAACTCCCCGGCCGCCGACCCCTCCCTGCCCAACCAGATGGAGGACCAGAACCGCCTGGCCATGGAGTCCGGCGTCGCGGCCTTCGAAATCAACTACCCGTTCGTCTATCCGTCGATGAAGGCGAACAACCCGCGGCTGTTCAAGGACTTCCGATGGGCGCCCTACCCCCGCGTCGACGCCGACCGCCCGTCCCGCCCCACCGTCGGCGGCATCGACCTCGCCGTCAGCGCCTACTCCCGCCACCCCGGTCTGGCCTTCGAGGCGGCCCTGTGCCTGCGCGACCGGGAGAACCAGCTCACCGCCGCGCTCGAGGGCGGACTCCCGCCCACCCTGCGCGCCCTCTACGACGACCCCGCCTTCATGAAGCAGTACCCCTTCTCCGAGGAGGTCCTGTCCTCCCTGGAGAGGGCGAGCGTACGGCCGCTCACCCCCGCCTACCAGAACGTGTCGATCGCCGTCTCCCACACCCTGTCCCCGCCGTCGGAGATCGAGCCCGAGAGCGCGGTCGACACCATCGGGGAACAGATCGACCAGGCCCTGCGATCCGAGGGTGTGATCCCGTGAGCACCATGGCAGAGCCGGCGAAGGACAGGGCGAAGGGCAGGAAGCCCCTCTCCGCCGGCGCCAGGCAGGAGCGCCGACTGGGCTGGCTGCTGTGCGCACCGGCCGTCCTGGTCATGGTCGCCGTGACCGCCTACCCCATCGGCTACGCGGTCTACCTGTCCCTCCAGCGCTACGACCTGCGCTTCCCGGCACGGGCCGAGTTCGTGGGCCTGAGCAACTACGGCGCGGTGCTGTCCTCCCCGTTCTGGTGGGACGCCTTCTGGGTCACGGTGTTCCTCACCGCCGTGTCCGTGGCGATCGAGCTCGTCCTCGGCATGGGCCTCGCCCTGGTGATGCACCGCACGCTCTTCGCGCGCGGCACGGTGCGCACCGCGGTCCTCGTCCCGTACGGCATCGTCACCGTCGTCGCCGCCTTCTCCTGGCAGTACGCCTGGACCCCCGAACTCGGTTACCTCGCCGAGCTGCTGCCCAGCGGCGACGCCCCGCTCACCGAACAGTGGCCCGCGCTGTGGCTGATCGTCCTCGCCGAGGTGTGGAAGACCACCCCGTTCATGGCGCTGCTCCTGCTGGCCGGCCTCGCCCTCGTCCCCGAGGAGACCCTGAAGGCGGCCATGGTCGACGGCGCCACCCCCTGGCAGCGGTTCACCAAGGTCATGCTGCCGCTGATGAAACCGGCCATCCTGGTCGCCCTGCTCTTCCGCACCCTGGACGCGTTCCGGATCTTCGACAACATCTACGTCCTGACCTCGGGCGCCCACGGCACCGGCTCCCTGTCGATCCTCGGCTACGACAACCTGTTCACCGCGCTGAACCTGGGCATCGGGTCGGCGATCTCGGTCCTGATCTTCCTCTGCGTCGGGATCATCGCCTTCACCTTCGTCAAGCTGTTCGGCGCCGCCGCACCGGGCGCGGAGGTGAAGCGCTGATGGCCGCCGCGGGCACGTCGCACGCCACCCGGTGGGGTTTCGTCAACGTCGTGGTGGTGCTGTACGCCCTGTTCCCGGTGTGGTGGATCGCCGCGCTGTCGTTCAAGGACCCCGGCACCCTCACCGACGGCGACTACATCCCGCGGGACTGGACCTTCGAGAACTACCGGGGCATCTTCCAGACCTCCGAGTTCACCCGGGCGCTGATCAACTCGATCGGCATCGCCCTGATCGCCACCGTGATCGCGGTGGTCCTCGGCACCATGGCCGCCTACGCCGTGGCCCGGCTGCGGTTCCCCGGCAAGCAGATCCTCATCGGCATGTCGCTGCTCATCGCCATGTTCCCGCCGATCTCCCTGGTCTCCCCGCTGTTCAACATCGAGCGGATCATCGGGATCTTCGACACCTGGCCCGGGCTGATCATCCCGTACATGACCTTCTCGCTGCCGCTGGCGATCTACACCCTGTCGGCGTTCTTCCGGGAGATCCCCTGGGACCTGGAGAAGGCCGCCAAGGTGGACGGTGCCACGCCCGCGCAGGCCTTCCGGCTGGTCATCGTGCCGCTCGCCGCGCCCGGCGTGTTCACCACCGCCATCCTCGTCTTCATCTTCTGCTGGAACGACTTCCTGTTCGCGATCTCGCTGACCTCCACCGAGTCCGCGCGCACGGTCCCCGCCGCGATCGCGTTCTTCACCGGCAGCTCGCAGTTCCAGCAGCCCACCGGGTCGATCGCCGCCGCCGCCGTGGTGATCACCGTCCCGATCATCATCTTCGTCCTGCTCTTCCAGCGGCGGATCGTCGCCGGACTGACCTCCGGGGCGGTCAAGGGATGAGCGTGAAGGCAAGGAGGCGCCGCCCATGGCCGAGATCGTCCTAGAGGGAGTCACCAAGCGCTATCCCGACGGCTCCCTCGCCGTGCGGGAGGTGGACCTCGACATCGCCGACGGCGAGTTCGTGATCCTGGTCGGCCCGTCCGGCTGCGGCAAGTCGACCACCCTGAACATGATCGCCGGGCTCGAGGACATCACCGAGGGCACCCTGCGCATCGGCGGCCGGGTCGTCAACGACCTCGCCCCCAAGGAGCGCGACGTCGCCATGGTGTTCCAGAGCTACGCCCTGTACCCGCACATGAGCGTGCGGGAGAACATGGGCTTCCCGCTGCGGCTGGCCAAGGTGGACAAGGCCGTCATCGACAGCAAGGTCGAGGAGGCCGCCCGGGTGCTCGACCTGAGCGATTTCCTGGACCGCAGACCCGCCAACCTCTCGGGCGGACAGCGCCAGCGGGTGGCGATGGGACGGGCGATCGTCCGTGATCCCAAGGCGTTCCTCATGGACGAACCGCTGTCCAACCTGGACGCCAAGCTCCGGGTGCAGATGCGCACCCAGATCTCCCGGCTGCAGCGCCGCCTGGGCACCACCACCGTGTACGTCACCCACGACCAGACCGAGGCGATGACGCTCGGCGACCGGGTCGTGGTGATGCGGCAGGGCCTGGTCCAGCAGGTCGGCACCCCCGCCCAGCTCTACGACATGCCGCGCAACCTGTTCGTCGCGGGCTTCATCGGCTCCCCGGCGATGAACTTCGTGGGCGCCTCCCTGTCCGGCGGCGTCCTGCGCACCCCGCTGGGCGACCTGCCCCTCGACGACCGTACGCGCCGGGTGCTGGAACGGCGGGACGCGCCGCGCGAGGTGATCGTCGGGCTGCGCCCCGAGGCCTTCGAGGACGCGAGCCTGGCACGGGAGACCGGCGGTCCCGTCGTCACCGCCACCGTGGACGTGCTGGAGTCACTGGGCTCCGACGCGTACGTCTACTTCAGCGCGGAGGGCGGTCCGGTGACCACCGCCGAACTGGAGGAACTCGCCACGGACTCGGGCGCGCGCGACACCGGGGCCGGGGGAACCCAGCAGATCGTGGCCCGGCTGAACGCCGCCACCCGGGCCCGCGAGGGCGCCCCCGTCGAACTCCGGGTCGACATGGGCAAGGCCCATGTCTTCGACCCGTCGACCGGCACCAACCTCACCCACGCGGGGAGCTAGAGCGCCCCCGCGTCAGATCACGCAGCCCGCGTGGGCCAGGGCCTGCTTCAGCAGCACCCCGTGACCGCCCGGCATCTCGCTCTGCACCGCCTGCGACACGGCCTCCTGCGGGCTGAACCACACCAGGTCGAGGGCGTCCTGCCGGGGCCGGCAGTCGCCCGTCACCGGCACGATGTACGCCAGCGACACCGCGTGCTGACGGGGGTCGTGGAAGGGGGTGATGCCCTGCGTGGGGAAGTACTCCGCGACCGTGAACGGCTGCAGCGACGCCGGGACGCGCGGCAGCGCCACCGGGCCGAGGTCCTTCTCCAGATGGCGCAGCAGGGCGTCCCGGACCCGTTCGTGGTGCAGCACCCGGCCGGAGACCAGAGTCCGGCTGACCGTTCCGTCGGGCCCGATGCGCAGCAGCAGACCGACGCTGGTGACTTCACCGCTGTCGTCGACGCGCACGGGCACGGCCTCGACGTACAGGATCGGCATCTGGGCGCGTGCCATCTCCAGGTCGTCGGAGGACAGCCAGCCCGGCGTGGTTTCGGTCATGTCAGACATTGCTTGATCATACTTTCAGGGGTCAGGGCTTCACGGCCACCGCGCCGTACTGCGGGACCGCGACGGCGGAGTCGGAGGCGGCGTGCCACTGCGAGCAGGACACCAGGCCGGGCTCCACCAGTTCCAGTCCCTCGAAGAACGCGGTGATGTCCGCGGCGCTCCGGGCGGTGATCGGGGGAGTGGCGTTCGCGTTCCAGAACTCCATGGCCGGGACCTGCAGTTCGCCGCCGACCTCGGGGTCGTACGTGGGGTGGGTGAGGACCAGGAAGCTGCCGGAGGGCACCGCCGCCATGATCCGGCGGGTGATCTCCCTGGCCTTGTCGGTGTCGAGCACGAAGTTGAGGATCCCCAGCATCATCACCGCGACGGGCCGTGTGACGTCCAGGGTGCCGGCGGCGCGTTCCAGTATGGCGTCCGGGTCGTGCACATCGGCGTCGATGTAGTCGGTGGCGCCCTCGCGCGTGCCGGTCAGCAGGGTGCGGGCGTGGACGAGCACGATCGGGTCGTTGTCGACGTAGACGATCCGCGAGTCCGGCGCGATCCGCTGCGCGATCTCATGGGTGTTGTCCGCCGTCGGCAGGCCGGTGCCGATGTCGAGGAACTGCCGCACACCGCGCTCGCGGGTCAGATACGTCACCGCCCGGCCCAGGAAGTCCCGGTCCGCGCGGGCGATGTCCCGGATCACCGGGTTGATCGAGGCGACGTGGTCACCGACCTGCTGGTCGACCTCGTAGTTGTCCTTGCCGCCGATCCAGTAGTTCCACACGCGCGCGTTGTGCGCCACACCGGTGTTCAGCCTCGCCGAGCCGCTCGGCGGGGTGTGGCTCTCACTCACGGTCTCTCCCTCTCCCTTGCCCGTACGGCCGTGATCGGGCCGCCGCGGCCATTGTGCCGCGTGGTGATCACGTTGTCCCGCGAATGGGGGAGTGGAAAAGCCCTGTTGACGCGAGGTCATGTGTCCTCGGCCTGGCCGAGTGCGTCCTCGGCCACGTGTCTGTCGGTCGCCGCGCGGACCAACGCCGCCGCGAGGACGGCCGGTTCGGTGCGTCCCGCGAGGGAGAGGAGCCGGTCCGGGTCCTGCGGCAGCCCCAACCGCCGTGCGCCGTCAAGGGCCTTGGTGTCCAGCAGCGGCGCCGCCTCCGGCCAGACACGCTGGACCTCGCGCAGGAAGATGTCGGCGCCCGCCGGGCCCACACCGGGGAACTCCCGCAGCAGACGGCGCAGTTCGCCGACGTCGCCGTCCGCCTCCTCGCGGAGTCCGCGCAGGTCGCCGCCCCAGCGTTCGATCAGCAGCTCGGCTCCGTCGCCCAGTTGGGTCGCGGTGCGCTCGTCGTAGCGCCGGTAGCCGCCCCGGCCGAGCGCGTCCACCTTTTCCCGCCGGCCGGCCTCCGCCATGCGGCGGGGGTCGCGCAGCCCCGCCTCGTGCAGGGCACGGGCGGAGGCCACGGCGATCGACCCCTTGATACGGGCGCTGAGCAGATGGGCCAGCACCAGCAGCCGGTACAGCGGCTGAGGGGTGTCCTTCAGCCCGATGCCGGTCTCCTCCGCGTACGTCCGGCCGTGCGCGTCGACGAGGGCACGGACCACCCGCTCGTCCCGGCCGGCCACGGCGGTTACGGCTTGAGCGGGTCGTGGCCGAGGGTCATCAGACGGTGCCGACGGGGCGTGTCCTCGGCCACGGGCTCGTTCTCCGGGTCCGTCTGCGCCGTGACGGCGTCCACGACCTCCTCCATCACCCGCAGATCGTCCTCGGTGAGGTCGGTGCGGCGTTTCTGCAGGATGGCGAGGACGTGCTGTCCCGTCTCGCTGCCGGCCCGGTCCGGCAGCGGCTCGGTCGTCTCGTCGGCGTCACTCACCCGCAGCCAGGCCGCCAGTTCCGCCGAGGTCATGTTCACCACGCGGTGGAAGTCGTCCCACAGCGCGTCCATCTCGAGGGCGTCGCTCATGATGTGCCCCTTGTGTGCGTGTGTTTCGGTGCCGTGACGGTCAGGACTCGCCGGGGAAGTTCTCCGCCTCGAACATCCAGCGCTGCTTCTCCAGTTCGGCGGTGATCGAGATCAGCAGGTCCTGGGTGACCAGGTCCGCCTTCTCGGTGGCGTCGATGCGTTCGCGCAGGCGCACGACGGCCGCGCCGAGCGCCTCCGTCATCACCTCGACGGCCTGGGAGTCACGCAGCCAGCCCTCGTTCGGGGCCGGCAGCGAGAAGACCTTGGCGATGGTCTCCGGGCGGCCGTCCGGCGGCACACCGAGCGCCGCGGCCCGTTCCGCCACCGTGTCGGCGTGGGTGCGCGCGGCGGAGACCACCTCGTCCAGCTGGAGGTGGATGGAACGGAACCGCGGACCCACGACGTTCCAGTGCGCCTGCTTCCCGATCAGCGACAGCCCGAGCAGGTCCACCAGGGTGTCCTGGAGGGCCTCGCAGGAAACCCGGCGGGCCTCGTCGGGCAGGGTGCTCCTCACAACGGTCATGGGGTGCTGTTCCTCCTTCTCGAATCGTCCGTGGTCCGACGGAGCGGTGCCTCGCGCTCGTCCTCGCCGGTGCCGCCCCGGACGCCCGAGGCCGGACCGCTGTCGAGCGCGAAGCCGGGACACCGCGGGGTCGCCCGGCACCGCGCGCGGACGCGCTCGGCGGCGGCGAGGTCCCGCAGTGCCGGCCCCGTCGACCCGACGGGGAAGAACAGCTCCGTGTCCTCTCCCGCACAGGCCGCGCTCCGCAACCACTCCATGAACGCGCGGGTGCCCCTGGCCCCCGGGCGCAAACCCGGCCCATGGCCGGTGGGGAGCTTCCCAGGGAGCCGCCCGGCGGTCTATAGTCAAAAACTAGCGGTGCTAATTAAGAGTAGTCGCCGACCCCACAGCACAGCCATCGGCATCGGTCAGGAGTCCCCTCGTGCGTCCCGTCCACTTCGCGGCCGCCCGCCGCACCCCCATCGGCAAACTGCGCGGAGCCCTCTCCACCGTACGGCCCGACGACCTCGCCGCCGCCGTGATCCGCGGCCTGGTCGCCGACGTGCCCGAGCTGGACCCGGCCCGCGTCGACGAGGTCTACTGGGGCGCCGCCAACCAGGCCGGCGAGGACAACCGCAACGTCGCCCGCATGGCCGCGCTGCTCGCCGGGCTCCCCGAGTCCGTGCCGGGCGCCACGGTCAACCGGCTGTGCGCCTCCGGCCTCGAGGCCGTCACCACCGCCGCCCGCACCATCGCGGCCGGCGAGGCCGACATCGTCGTCGCCGGCGGCTCCGAGTCGATGAGCCGCGCCCCGTTCGTCCTGCCCCGTCCCGACGAGGCCCTCCCGCACCGCATGGAGACCGCCGACACCCGCCTCGGCTGGCGGCTGGTCAACCCCGCGATGAAGGACCTCCACGGGGTGCTGGCCATGGGCGAGACGGCCGAGGAGGTCGCCGCCCGGTACGGCATCCCGCGCGAACGCCAGGACGAGTTCGCCCTGCGCAGCCACCAGCGCGCCGCCGAAGCCCGCAAGAACGGCCACTTCGACGACGAACTCCTGCCCGTGACCCGCCCGGACGGGGTGGTCGTCGACACCGACGAGTGCGTCCGCGAGGACACCTCGATCGAGAAGCTGGGCCGGCTGAAGCCGGTGTTCCGCGCGGGCGGTTCGGTCACCGCGGGCAACGCCTCCCCGATGAACGACGGCGCCGCCGGCCTGATCCTGGTCAGCGAGGAGGCCCTGAACGAGCTGGGCCTGGAGTCGCTCGGCCGCTACGTCGCCGGCGCCTCCGCCGGCGTCCACCCGGACGTCATGGGCATCGGCCCCGTCCCCGCCACCCGCAAGGTGCTCGCCCGCGCCGACTGGGCGATCGGCGACCTCCAGGAGGCCGAGTTCAACGAGGCGTTCGCGGCCCAGGCCCTGGCCTGCGTCGACCAGCTCGGCATCGACCCCGGCCTGGTCAACCCCAGCGGCGGCGCCATCGCGCTCGGCCACCCGCTGGGCTGCTCCGGCGCCCGCATCCTCACCACCCTGCTGCACCGCATGCGCCGCACCGGCGCCGAACGCGGACTGGCCACCATGTGCGTGGGCGTGGGGCAGGGCAGCGCGGTGCTGGTCGAGAGGCACTGACCGGCGCCCCGGGCGCCATCGGGCGAGACGGTCCTTACCGGCGTCGATTGCCTGCGCATAGCATCTGTCCTCGCAATGAACATGATGACGCTCTGGCACCTCAACGGCTGGGAATTCGCCGCGCTCGCCTTCGCGGCCCTGCTCGTCGGCTTCTCCAAGACCGCCGTCAGCGGGGCCAACACGGTCAGCCTCGCCGTCTTCGCCGCCGTGCTGCCCGCCAAGGCCTCCACCGGCGTCCTGCTGCCCGTTCTGATCGCCGGGGACGTGCTCGCCGTCCTCACCTACCGCCGGCACGCCCACTGGCCCACGCTGTGGCGGCTGTTCCCGGCGGTCGCGGCGGGCGTCGTCGTGGGAACCCTGTTCCTGGTGTGGGCGGACGACGGGATCGTACGGGTCTCCATCGGGGCGATCCTGCTGCTGATGGCCGGGGTGACGGTGTGGCGGCGGCGGACGGCCGACGCGGGGAGGGAGCCCGACGGGGTCACCACCCGGGCCGGCCGCGCCAAGGCCCGCTCCTACGGCGTCCTCGGCGGCTTCACCACCATGGTCGCCAACGCGGGCGGTCCGGTGATGTCGATGTACCTGCTCTCCGCGGGCTTCCGGAAACTCGGCTTCCTGGGCACCTCGGCGTTCTTCTTCCTGATCGTCAACACCTCCAAGCTGCCCTTCAGCGCCGGCCTCGGCCTGATCGACGCCGACTCGCTCCTCCTCGACGCCGCGCTGGTGCTGTTCGTGGTGCCCGGCGCGTTCCTCGGCAAATGGGCGGTGAACAGGATCGACCAGCGGCTCTTCGAACGGCTGGTGATCGCGGCGACGGTGGTGGGCGGCGTCCAGCTACTGGTGCCCTGAGCGGGGCCCGGCCGGTTCGTTGCGCCCGTTCGGCCCGTCCGGGTCCGTGTGCGGTGCGGCCGGCCGCTGCGGGTCGTACGGGGCCTCGTACGGGCGGTGGAGCCGGCTCGGCGCGGCGGTGCGGCCGACCGTCGCCGCCAGCTTGCGCAGCCGCCGCCAGTCCAGTCGCGGCGGGGCCTGTGTGACGCCGGGCCGCCTGCGCGGGACCCGGACGCGCAGCGCGCCGGGTGCGATGCGGCAGTGGACGGGGGCGGGCAGGACCATGGCCTCCCCGTCGACCCCGGCCTCGATCTCCGCGCGGTCCGCCTCGACGACGACCTCGGTGGCGGTCACGATGGTGAGCCCGCTCGGCTCGGGGTTCAGCAGCAGGGCGGCGGCGCTGATGGCGCCCTCCAGCCTCACCCCGAGGACGCCGAGCGCGGCGGAGTCGAGCCGCTCCCGCCGCCCGAGGCCGAAGGGGTCGCCGGTGCGGTACGGATTGTTGCTGACCAGCACGGCCTGCGGCGCGGTGAGCGTCGTGTCCCCCGCGCGGGCCACCAGCCGGGGCCCCTGCTGGCCGGTGAGCAGGTCGGGCAGCATCTCCAGGCTGGTGCCTATCTTGTCGTCGCGGTAGGCGGGGCTCTGCACGATCGCCGCGTACGCGCCGAAGGAGGCGTTGTTCACGAACGGCTGCTCACCCGCGAAACCCAGGTCGACGCGGAGCTCGACACCGTCCGTGAGCGCGTCGAGACAGGCGGCCGGGTCGCCGCGGTCGAGACCGAGGTCCAGGGCGAAGTGATTGCGCGTCCCGGCGCTGATGACCAGGAACGGGATGTCGTGCTCCGCGGCCACGGCCGCCACCAGCGCCTGCGTGCCGTCGCCGCCGGCGGCGCCCAGCAGATCCGCGCCGTCCGCGACGGCGGCCCGGGCCAGCGCGGTGACGTCGTGCTGCCTGCCGGGTTCGAGCAGCACCACCCGGGCGCCCAGGCGCTCCGCCTTCTCCCGCAGCCGGAACCGGCCCACCTTGCCGCCGCCCGACCGGGGATTCATGATCAGCACCGGTCGCCGGGGCGGCGGCAGCCGCCGCTCCCGCACCTGGGCCTGTCCGCCGCCCGTGCCGCGCAGCGCGAACCGTCCGCTCCACACCGCCAGCCCCCACAGGGCCAGGGACACCGGCAGCGACCAGAACAGGGTCACGGCGAACAGGGCGATCAGCCCGGCCGGCAGACACACGGCGACCAGCGCGGACACCCACCGCAGCGGTCCCCGCAGGGTCAGTGTCCACCACAGGGCGGCCGCGCTGAGCCCCACTCCGGCGATCCCGCACACCAGCAGCAGCAGACCGCGCAGCCCGCCGTAGACGAGGGGGGTCGACACCGCGAGCGCGGCGGCGGCCAGCGCCCCCCGCGCCGCCCATCGCTGGGCGTGATAGCCCCGCCTGCTCCAGTCCACGGCCATGCTTCCTCCAGTCACCCGGCGTCATCGTAGGGCGTGTGCGTACGTGCGTGCGGCCGGATGCCGATCTTCGTCGGGCGGGCCGGTGCCGGTCGCGGCGTCCGGGCCTCGTACCCTCGGCGCCATGTCCCCCCACGTCCTGGTCCTCGGCGGCACCACCGAGGCACGCGCACTGGCCGGCGAGCTGTCCGTCCGCCCCGGCCTCAGGGTGACCACCTCCCTCGCGGGACGCGTGACCCGGCCGGGCGCGGTCGCCGGCGAGCTGCGCGTCGGCGGTTTCGGCGGAGCCCGGGGGCTCGCGGACTGGCTGCGCGAGCAGCGCGTGGACGCGGTGGTCGACGCCACGCACCCCTTCGCGGAGACCATCACGGCGAACGCGGCACGGGCCGCGACCGCCACCGGGCTGCCCCTGGTGGTGCTGCGCCGCCCCGGCTGGCAGCCGGGCCCCGGCGACCGCTGGCACCCGGTCCCGTCACTGGACGCGGCCGCCGACCTGCTGCCCCGGCTCGGACGCCGGGTCCTCCTCACCACCGGCCGCCTCGGCCTCGCGGCCTTCGCCCGTCTGACGGACCTGTGCTTCGTCGTCCGGTCGGTCGAGCCCCCCGAGCCGCCCGTGCCGCCGCACACGCGCGTGCTGCTGGCCCGCGGCCCCTTCACCGTGGCCGACGAGACGGCCCTCCTGCGCGACCACCGCGTCGACGTACTGGTGACCAAGGACAGCGGCGGCGCGGCGACCGCCGCCAAACTCACCGCGGCCCGCGACCTCGCCCTCCCGGTCGTCGTCGTTCGACGCCCGCCGCTGCCGGACGGCGTCGTGGCGGTCGAGGACGTACCGACGGTCCTGCGCCGGCTGGACACCCTCGTCCGGCCTTGAGGCCGGACGGCTCGCCTCGTGCCCGGCCCCGCAGCCCGCGCCCCGCCGCGCGGGACGCGGTCGGTCGTCACCTTCACCGAGGCCCGCAGCCCGGGCCTCCGGGCCGTCGTCGTGCGCCGCCCGCCCCCACCGTGCGGCGCGACCGCCGCCGGTGGCGTCCCGGGGCCCTGCGCCGGCCGTCCCCGGCCGGTCGTGACCGGCGGCCCGGCACTCCGCCCGGGTGCGCCCCGGCGGGCCGGCGGCCCGCCGTGCCCGACCGGCCGCTCAGCCCTCGGCCGGTCTGCGGCGCAGCAGGTACGTGTCCATGATCCAGCCCTTGCGCTCGCGGGCCTCCGCGCGGAGCCGCTCGATACGGGGAGCCGCCTCGGCCAGCGGCCCGGAGACGAGGATCTCGTCCGGCGTGCCGATGTAGGCGCCCCAGTAGATGTCGACGTCCTGGTCGGCGTACGCGCGGAAGCTCTGGTGGGCGTCCAGCATCACCACCACGTCGTCCACGCCCTCCGGGAACCCCTCGGCGAGCCGCCGCCCCGTGGTGATCTGCACCGGGCGGGCGACCCGGTTGAGCCCGGTCCGGTGCCGGGCGACGAGCGCCGACACACTGCTGATGCCCGGTACGACGTCGTAGTCGAAGGCGACACGGCCGCGCTCCAGGATTTCCTCGAGGATGCCGATCGTGCTGTCGTACAGCGCCGGATCCCCCCACACCAGGAACGCCCCGGTCTGGTCCTCACCCAGCTCCTCGGAGATCATCCGCTCGTAGATGTCCGCGCGGGCACTGCGCCAGTCCCCGACGGCGGGGGAGTAGGCCGATCCGCCGGCCGTCCGGTCCCGCTCCGGGTCACGTGCCTCGACGACGCGGTAGGCACCCCCCGGTACGTGCGTGTCGAGCATGTCCCGGCGCAGCCGGGTCAGGTCCGCCTTCGCCTCGCCCTTGTCCAGGATGAAGAACACGTCCGTGCTCCGCAGCGCCCTGACCGCCTGCAGGGTCAGCTGGTCGGGGTCGCCCGCGCCGATACCGATGACATGAATCTCTCGCACGCCCCCGAGTCTGCCGCACGCCACTGACCGTGCGCGCACCGCACCCGGTCCCTCCGTCAGGAGTCCCCACGCAGCCGGGGCGCCCGCGCCCCCGCGTCCACCGGGGCGCCCGCCTCCACCTCGGCGGCCAGCCCACGGGCCCAGGCGATCACGCCCGGGAGATCGATCCCGTGCGGCCGGTGGCCGGCTCCCGGGGCCCACGCCTCCGCCGCACCGGCCCCGCGCCGCAGCAGCCGCGCCCCGCCGGTGACGTTCCCGCGCGCGGCATGGGTGAGCCCCACGGCGAGCTGCGCCAGCCCCCGCCACAGCTCGCGCTCCTCCTCCGGCCCCGACTTCCAGGCGTCCTCGAACACCTCGTGCGCGTGGAACGGCTTCCCCTCGTCCAGCAGTCGCTGCGCCTCCGCGATGCTCTCCTCCGGCCGCCGCACCACCCCCTCGGGCTGCCGGGGCACCCCCGGTGCGCCGTACGGCAGGGGCCGTCCGAGTCCGTCCCGCGGCCGGGCGTTGCGCGCCCGCCCCTCACTGTCCCGGTCCCGCGCGGCGGCCGTCCGGCCCGACGACGTGCTCTCCATGCTGCCCATACGCCGATTGTCCCGCGCCCGCTCCGATTCGGGCCGCGCCGGGGGCGTGGGGTAAAGTGCTGTCCGCGCGATCACGCGGATTCACCCCGTGTGAGCGCACCGGGACGTGGCGCAGCTTGGTAGCGCACTTGACTGGGGGTCAAGGGGTCGCAGGTTCAAATCCTGTCGTCCCGACTTTGCGAAGTCGCGGTCCAGGGGCCATTCCAGCGAAGAGCTGGAATGGCCCCTGGCCGTTTCCGGGGCGCCGACCGGGGACAGGTGTCGTGGGGCCGCCGCGGTGACCGCGACGACGGGGCCGGGAGCGCTCCGTCAGGCCTGTTCGGTGAGGGGTTCGGGGGCGGTCCGTTCCGGTGTGCTCCGGCGCCTCGCGCCGTAGGCTGGCGCCGCCGGGCGCACGGCCCGGTCCGGAGCGGGCGGAGGGGACATGCCGGAGGAGCTGGCGCGGTTCGGACTCGGCGACGGGGATGCCGCGGTGTACGTGGCTTTCGAGGACCAGGATCCGGAGATCGTACGGGCCCGGAGCCGTGACCGGTCGGGGAACGGTGCCGTGGACGTCGCGGCGGGACGGTTCGAGGAAGGGCTCGACCAGGTCCGGCAGATGGCCGGGCGGACCCTGGAGCGGATGGTGTCGCTGCCCGCCCCGCCGTCGACGGTGGAGCTCGAGTTCGGGGTGAAGTTCAACGTGGAGACCGGTGCGGTGATCGCCCGTACCGGGGTCGAGGGGCACCTCAAGGTCAAGGTGGTCTGGGAGCGGGGCGAGCGGCCCCGACGGCCCGAGGAGGACGAAGCGCCCCCGGCCGGAGGCGGGAACGGGGACGGCGCGGCCGGGGGTCAGTCGGGCGCGCAGGCGGGGGCGGACGGCGAGGGCTGAGCCGCCGGCGGGACCGCGGGAGTGGCGACCGGCTCGGCCGCGGGGCTCGCCGTGGAGCCGCCCGCCACCGTCGCCCCGCCGGCGGGCACGGGCGCGGGCTTCGGCTCCGGCCCGGGTTCCCGAACGGGAGTGCGGGCCGCCGCCGGAACCGGGTCCGGGGTGTGCGCCGTCCCGGACCGGCTCTCCGTCGCCTCGTCCTGCTCCCCGGCCGTCTCCCGCGGCCGACGCTCCAGTTGACTCCGGTACAGCGTCGTGCGTCCCGTCACCGCCGACGCGCACAGGACCGCCAGCATGCCCGGCCCCAGGAGGGAGGCGTCCGCGACCATCTCCGTCGCCATGACCAGCACGCCGAGCGGCGCGTTGGCCACGGGGCCCAGGCAGGCCGCCATGCCCACCACCACGTACGGGAGCGGTCCGGCCGACGGCAGGTGCAGCGCCTCGCCGACGCGCCAGGCGAGCGCGCCCGTCCCCGCGCCCACGACCATGCACGGTCCGAAGATGCCGCCGGAGCCGCCGGAACCGACGGTCAGGGCCGTGCCCGCGATCTTCGCGAGCGGGATGGCGAGCAGCATCAGTACGGGAAGCCCGGCGACGAGTTCGCGGTCGGTGAGCGCCTCCATCAGGCCGTACCCCGTGCCGAGCACACCGGGCACCAGCAGCCCGAGGACGCCCACGAACAGGGCGGCGACCGCCGGGGCGGCGATCCTGGCCGGTACGGACCGGACGCGGTCCTCGGTGCGCAGGTGCACGGCGTAGAAGGCGCCGGTGTAGAGCCGGCCGGCCAGTCCGCACAGCAGCCCGGTCACGGCGATCAGGACGAAGTCGCCGGCCCCGAAGCCCGGTCCGTCCGCCGAGTGCCGCCCGAGGACGGGCGCGAAGCCGTAGCACGCGCCGAAGACCAGCCAGCCCGCGCAGGCCGCCACGAGCGCCTTCGGCAGCACCCGGGCGTCCATCTCCCTGCGGTACAGGAGCTCCGCGCCGAGCAGCGCCCCGCCCAGCGGGGCCTGGAAGATCGCGCCGACGCCCGAGGCGAGACCGATCACCAGGGCGGTGCGGGCCTGTCGCCGGGACATGCCGGTGCGACGGGCGATCACCGAGCCGAACGCCGCCGAGATCTGCGCGGCGGGCCCCTCCGTACCGCCCGAACCGCCGGAACCGAGGGTCAGCGCCGACGCGACGAGCTTCACCACCGTCGTCCGGCCGCGCATCCCGGACGGGCCGTGGTGGGCGGCGGCGATCGCGGAGTCCGTCCCGTGCCCGCGCGCCTCGGGGGCCAGCCAGACGGCGAACGCGGTGGCGAGGAGCGCACCCCCGGCGGCCACCAGCGGAACGGCCCAGGGGCGTTCGGACGGGACCAGTTCACGGAAGCCGCCCTCGGCGGAGGTCCGGTACGGGCGGAATCCGGCGATGTTTTCGAGGAGTAACTCGGTACACAGATGCAGGAGTCCGAACAGCGCCACCGCGCCCAGCCCCGCCACCGCGCCGATCAGCAGGGCCGGCACGATCCAGCGGGACAGCGGGTCGGCCGAGGCCTCCGGGGAGGGGAAGAGCCGGGCCACGGACCGTGGCAGGGGGTGATCGGTGGTGGAGCGAGGGCCTGTGGTCTTTCGCTTCCAACTCATCGGAACTCCCTGGCTGTTCGGGCCGCGTCGCACGTATTGTGGCCCAGGGGGAGGCAGGCCCGCGCCATCGCCGCGCCGCCTCGATCGCACTGTCGATGAATCGGTCATCTGTTTGGCGGGGTCGATAGGTGGCCATGACAGGTAGAGGAGCCCGCACAGCTCCGCGCACGACGAGGCGCAAAGACACCGGAGGCGGGCGGGCCGTGGGACACGCGCGCGACAGGGGGAGTGCATGAGGGCCGGTCCACTCGAGCGAGGTCCGGACGTCGTACCGCCCGCGAGGGCGCCGGAACCGATGGACCGGACGGAACCGGCGGATCTGCCGGATCTGCCGGGGGTTCCCTGTCTTCCGGATCTCCCGGATCTCGCGGGGCTTCCGCTGGAGGAGCTCCTCGACGCGCCGAACCCGGTGCTCGCCCGCGCCGCCCGGCGCGTCCTCGACCGGCTGATGGCCGAGGAGGCGCCGCTCGCCGCCTACAACTCGTCCGCCGTGCCCATCGACGACCCCCCGGTGTGACCGTGCCCGAGCGGTCCCGGCCGCCGCTCCCGTTCCGGGAGTTCCTGGTCAAGGTGCACAGCCGCTGCAACCTCGCCTGCCGCTACTGCTACGTGTACGAGAGCGAGGACCGGGGCTGGCGCACCCAGCCGGTCGTAATGGCCCCCGCGACGGCCGGGCGGCTCGTCCTGCGGATCGCCGAGCACGCCCGCCGCCACGCCCTCCGTTCCGTCCGGGTGATCCTGCACGGCGGCGAACCCCTGCTCGCGGGCGGGGAGTTCCTCGCCCGGTTCGTCCGCGGACTGCGGGCCGCGCTGCCCGCCGCCACCCGCGCCGAGGTGGCCCTCCAGACCAACGGCACCCTCCTCGACGAGACGGTCCTGAGGCTCTGCCGTACGGAGGACATCCGGATCGGTGTCAGCCTGGACGGCCCGCCCGCCGTGCACGACCGGTACCGCCGCGACCCGGCCGGCCGCGGCAGCCACGCCCGGGTGGCCGCCGTGCTGGAACTCCTCGCCCGCCCGGAGCACCGTCCGCTCTGGAGCGGACTGCTCACCACGGTCGACCCGACGACCGACCCGCTCACCACGTACGACCACCTGCTCTCGTACGACCCGCCCGCCCTCACCTTCATCCTGCCGCTCGGCAACTGGACCGTCCCCCCGCCCGGCCGCGTCCCGGACCCGGCCCGGACCCCGTACGCCGACTGGCTCGTCCAGGTCTTCGACCGCTGGTACGGAAGCGCGGGCCGGGCGCCGCGCGTCACCCTCTTCGAGTCGGTGATCGACCTGCTGCTCGGCGGCGCCTCCGGCAGCGAGGTGATCGGCGGCGGCCCGAGCCGGCTCGCCGTGATCGACACCGACGGTTCGCTCACGCTCTCCGACCATCTCAAGACCACCTACGACGGGGCCGACCGTACGGGACTCAGCGTGCACCGTGACCCGTTCGACGCGCTGCTCCGCCACCCGGGCGTCGCGGCCCGCCAGGCCGGCCGGGCGGGGCTCTGCGCCGGCTGCCGGGCCTGCCCGCTGGTCGCCGTGTGCGGCGGTGGCCACTACCCGCACCGCTACCGGGCGGGATCCGGCGGCGCGGGTCACGACAACCCGTCCGTGTACTGCCCCGACCTCGCCCGGTTCATCGGCCATGTGGCACGGACCGTCGCCGCCGACTTCCCGACGACGGCGAAGGCGGTGACGAGGACAGGGGCGGCGGCGAAGGCAGAGCAGACGGCGGGGCGGACTCCGGGCCGCCGGGGCGCGGAGCACGGCCGATGAGCACCCGGTCCCTGTCCCCGCGCGCTTCCCGGCAGGATTTCTGGGAGTCCCTGGCCGCCGGTACCCCCGGTCCGGCCGTCCTCGCCGCTCTGCGCACCGCCCGCCGCAACCGCAACCTCCTGCTGCTCCGCGTCGCCCACCGGTGTCACCGGGCCGACCCGCACTGGGCGGCGGCGGTGGCCCTGCTCGCCGAGGTCCGGCGCGCCCGGCCGGAGGTCTTCGCCGAACTGCTCGGCGACCCGGAGGCCGGCGCCTGGCTCGCACGGCACGCCCCTCCCCGCGTCGCCGAGGCCGGTGCCGCGCGCGGCACCGGCCGCGAACCCGCTGCCGGACTCGCCCGTCTCGCCGCCGCGGCGGCCCTCCGCGCCGGGCTCCGCTTCCGGATCCGGGTGCCGGTCGCGGACGGTACGGCGCTGGTTCTGCCCGGGCTCGGCGCTGTCCTCTTCCCGGCCCCGGGCCCCGGTGCCGCCACCGTCCTGTGCGACGGGAGCGGCGCCGCGGCCGTACGGGACGGAGAGCGGCCGGTACCGCTCCACGGCGCCCCGGCGGCCGGGCCCGACGGCACCGGGGGCTGGTTCCCCGTGCCGCGGCTGCGCCTCGGCGGCCGGGCCGCCGTACGGCTCGACACCCTCGACCCGCTGCGGCTCGGCGGCCCCGCGCCCCTGCCTCCCCGCCCCCTGCCGCCCGCCGAGCACGCGGGTTGGGTCCGCCGGCTCGACGGCATGTGGCGCTTGCTGACGGAACGCCACCCCGAGCGGGCGGAGACGGTCGCGGAGGTGCTGCGCGTGCTCGTGCCGCTCACGGAGGAGGACGGAACCGGCTGGCGCAGTGCCTCGTTCGGCGACGCGACCGGACGGGTCGCGCTCTCCCCGGTCGACGACCCGGCCGAACTCGCCGCGGACCTCGTCCACGAGACCCAGCACTCGCTGCTCTACGCCGCCATGGACCTCGTCGAACTGCTCGACTCCCCGCCCGGAGCCCGGGCCGACGCCCCCTGGAGCGATCGGCCCCGCCCGCCTGCCGCGCTGCTCCAGGGCAGCTCCGCCTTCCTCGTCACGGCCGGCTTCTGGCGCACCGAACTGCGGCTCGGCGACCCCGCCGCCCGGCGGCTGTACGAGCACAGCCGGCGCGCCGCCGCGACCGCCCTCGCCACCCTCACCGCCCACGACGACTGGACGACGCAGGAGGGCCGGCGGCTACTCGGTGCCCTGCGCGCCGTCCTCGCCTCGTGGGAGGAGCGGGACCGCCGGGAAGAGCGGGACCGTCGCCCGCTCCCGTGAGGCCGCCGCCCGGCCCACGGGAGCGGGCGAGGGCCCCGCGGGTGCCGGGGCGTCACAGCGGGGGCGGCTCGATGTCGCACTCCGCACGTCGCCCGGCCTCCGCCGACAGCGTCTCCCCGTGCTCGGCCCCCAGGGTTTCGTGGTAGCGGCGCACCACCGAGGCCAGCAGCTCCGCGCCCCGCTCCTCCTCCCCGCAGGACACGAGGTCGAGCGACACGTTCCGCAGGGCGGCCAGGGTCGCCGGATGCCGGTCCCCGTAGCGCTCCTCCAGGGTCCGGGCGCACCGCTCGCCCAGATCGCGCGCCGCCTCGTGCTCGCCCGTCCTGGCCAGCCCCGTCGCCAGGTTGACGTGCGCGAGCAGCGCCCACGGATGCGTCTCGTGCAACACCCGTTCGAGACCGGGCGCGGTCTCCTGGTCGAGCCGGAGCGCCTGCGGGAACTTGCCCACCGCGCGCAGCGCGGCACCGTGGTTGACGGCCGCCACGTGCGTCAGCGGGTGCTCGGTGCCGAGCACCGTACGGTACCGCTCCAGGGCCTGCGCGCCCTGCCGCTCGGCGGCCTCGGCGTCGCCCGTCAGCCGCAGGTCGTTGGCGAGGTTGGCGAACGCGGCGAGCGTGTCGATGTGCATCGGCCCGAGGATCGCCACGTACAGGTCGAGCACCTCCTCGGCCAGTGTCCGCGCCCGGTCGAACCGACCGGCCTTGCGGCAGGTCACCGACATGTTCTTGATCGCCCGCATGGTGTGGGGATGCCGGTCGCCGTACTGTGCGCGGTACTGCGCGAGCGTCTGCTCCTGGAGCTCCAGAGCCGCCGCGTACTCGCCGCACTCGCGCATGTCGCGGGCCACGTTGTTGACGGAGAAGAGAGTGGAGAGCGCGGTGGCGCCGAGGACCGTGCGGAGGTCCTGGTGGACGCGCCGGTCGAGGTCCAGGGCCTCCCCGTAGCGCCCGTTGACGCGCAGGCTCACCCCGTAGTTGTGCCCGGCCCGCAGGGTGAACGGGTCCTGCGCCCCGTACATGTTCACGCTGCGCCGGTACGCGTCCTCGTCCAGCTCCAGGGCGTCCGCGAACCGGCCCGCCGTCCGCAGGTCGGCGGCGAGTACTCCGGCGGCCGTGAGCGTGTACTCGTGGTCGTCGCCCACCGTCTCCCGGAGCCGCCGCAGCACCTCCTCGCTCAGCGGCCGCGAGACGGCGAACTCGGCCAGCTGCCAGTGGGCGCTCGCCCGGTGCCGCGTCGCCCACAGGGTCTGGAGGTCGTCCACGCCCAGGAACGACTGCCAGTCCGTGCTGATCCGCTCGCCGAGCTGCGCCGCTCCGCGCAGCACGCCCCGCGCCAGCAGATAGGTGATCATGTTGATCGCGGTGTCCCGGATGTGCCGGTCCTCGCAGCGAGGCAGCCCCGTCGGTTCCAGGTGCGGAAGGATGTCGGCGTAGTTCTGCCAGTGCTCGGACCGCTGGGTGTCGCCCGGGTCGTGCGCGGCGATGACCTGGTGCACCAGGTGCCGCATCTCGCTCTGCTCCGGTGCCGGCAGTTCGTCCTGGAGGACCGCTCGCACCAGTCGGTGCATCTGCACCGTCCCGGCCACGTTGTCGACGGTGAGCAGCGAGAACTGGTTGATCGCCCGGATGGCACGGCCCCGGGACAGCGGGTCGCGGGCGAGCCGCATGAGCGCCGGGGGCAACGGCAGCATCCTGGCGTCGTGCAGAAAGTCCAGTGCCACCGGCTCGGGCCCGAAGAAGGCCAGCAGACGCAGGAGTTCGAGCGCGCCCGGCGCCTGCGTGGCCAGCGTCTCCATGGAGGCCCGCCACACCACCGCCACCGGCAGGGTGATCGAGTCGACCCCCTCGGCCAGCACCTCGGCCCGTCGCTGCTCGATCATCGTCAGGAAGTCCGGCACCGCGATGCCGGTCTGCCGCTGCAGCGCCGCGCACTGTTCCAGGGCGAGCGGCAGATCGCCGAGGAGTTCGGCCAGCTGGTCCGCCTGCTCCGGACCGGCCCAGGGCGCGCGCGCCCGCAGGAAGTCCAGGCTTTCGGCGCGGGTGAACACGTCCACCTTGGTCGCGAGCACCCGGTCCGACCAGCCGGCGTGGCGCGAGGTGATGAGGATGCGTCCGGTCCCCTCGGAGTCGCCGATCAGTGACGGCAGGTACGGGATGACCTCGTTGGGCTGTCCCGCGTTGTCGAACACCAGCAGCCAGCGGCTGTGCGGCGCGCCCGAGGCCAGCGCTGCCAGCACACGCGCCACCGTGTCGCTCTGCCGGTCCGGCACCAGGCCGAGTTCCGGCGCCAGCATGGTCAGCTGGGCGCGGATCACCGCGGGCTGCTCGGCGTCGATCCACCACACCCGGTCGTACTCGTGCCGGTGCAGCTGGACGTACTTCAGGGCGAGCTGCGTCTTGCCGACGCCCCCGAGGCCGTGCAGCGCGTGCGGCAGGACGGCGGCCCGTGTGCTCGCCCCCAACTGCCGGTGCAACTCGGCCAGTTCGTTCTCGCGCCCGGCGAAGTGCGGATTGGGCAGGGGTACGGAACGGGGTGAGCGGGACTGGCCGGAAGGGGCCGGTCCCGTGGTGCCGGTGCCGGTGCCGGTGCCGGTGCCGGTGTCGCCGGGGCCGGGGGACGTGACACCCGGTGCGGTGCCTCCCGCCGCTGGGGGTTCCATGGTGACGGTGTCCTTTGCGTTCGGGGGCGTTGTGCCGTTGTCCTGGGGGGAGCCGGCTCCGGCTCCGGCCTCGCTTCCGGAGTGAGGGCCGTCTCCTTCTCCACCCGCCCCGCCGTCCGCGGGCCCGCCGGTCCGCGAGGCGCCGTCCGCCGGAGCGCTCCCCGCCGGGTCCTCCTCCGCCGTCACCCCTTCCCCGGTGGTGACCGGACCGAACGGAGCCGTCCCCCGAACCGGGTCCCAAACCGCACCATAGGGTGGACCGAGCGCCTTGAGCGCGGGCCCCGCGGCGTCGAGGAGTTCGCGGTCCAGATCGGTGAGGGTGTCCGCCTCGGGCCTCTCCCGGCTGCCGATCACGGTGCGCAGCAGGTCCGGCCGGGCCCCGACCGCACGCCCGGCCAGCGCGGAGGTCTCCTGGAGCGTGCGCAGCAGCTCGGTGCGGCCCAGCCCGCGCAGCAGCCGGGAGCGCACCCCGTCCAGGAACTCGAACATGTACTCCTCGCCGGTCCGCCCCTGGGCGGCCGTGGTGCGCAACGCGAGCAGTCCGCCCAGCAGGATCTCCGCGAACGGCAGCGGTCCGCCGGCCGCCACCGGCCCCTGCCGCACCGCCTCCACCACCTCGGGCCGCAGCGGCACCATCGCGAGCCGGGCCGCCAACCGCCGCGCGGCCGGGGAGGCGTGCCGCAGGAACCGCCGCACCGCCAGGTCCGGCGGAACCGGACGGCGCCGCTCCTCCCAGGTGAACGGAGGCAGACAGTGCGGCGTGAGCCCCTGCTCGTCCACCAGCAGCGAGGTCGTTTCGGTCCACGGCAGAGCGCCCCCGGTCACCATCCGGGCCCAGCCCGTGAACCAGCCGGGTTCCAGCTCCAGCACGGGCACGGGGACGGGCAGCGGATCGGCCGGGTCGCTGTCGCGGGGCCGCTCCCACCGGCCGTACCGCAGCAGTTCGAGACGGGAATTGGGGAGCCCCGGCGCGAAGGCGCGCACCCGCAGGTCCATCGGCACGCCGTCGCAGAGATCCCACAGATGGGTCGGAAGCGGCTGCAGCACGGCGACGGGCGCGCGCCTGCCCCAGGTGTGCAGCAGCCGGGGCACGGCCCCGCCCGCCCAGGCGTCGCCCACGCAGTCGCTCATCACCAGGACGATCCGGCGCCCGTCCGGATGGAACAGTTCGGCGGGGCTGTGCCGAAGCCCCCCGTCGGCCGAGCACAGCACCGCGTGCTTGCCGTCCCGGGTGTCCAGCGACCAGAGCCGTACGTCGGCGAACGCGCCCTGGGTGCGCAGCAGTTCGGCGAACGCGCGAGCCACCGGCTGCCACACCGTCATGGACACGCTGCGCTCCACGACGAGGGCCACTTCGAACCAGCGGTCGGGTGGCCGGGTGAGCACCGGGTGCCATTGGCCGGTCTCGGCCGCCCGTACGGCGGTCGCCTCCTCGTCCAGCACCCGTCGCCGGGAGCCGCCCGGCAGCCGGCGATTGAGCGGCCGCAGGGCCCGGGCCAGGCCCCGGGCGTCGCGGAGCGCGCCGGGTAACTCCTCCCCGGTGACGGCCCCCCGGCCGGAGGAGAGCGTGTGGGAGATCCGGGGGAGGGCGGGCAGCGGGCCGTCGGGAACGGCCGGGCCGGTGGCGCCGGCGCCGGGAGCGGGGGGACCGTGCGCCGTCGCCGTCGCCGTTCCGCCCGCGCCGTTCCCGGGATGCGTCCCGTCGTCCGTTCCGGTGTCCGTTCCTGTGCCGGTGTCCGCTGCTTCGGATGTGTCCTCCGGCGTAGGGGGGGCTCCGGAAGGACCGCCGGGGGCCGCGCCGGTTTCGCGGCCGTCGACGCCCGGACCGCCCGTGTCCCGGTCGCCCGTGTCCCGGTCGTCGGTCTCCCGGTCGGGGCCCGGTGGGCCCTCCTCCTGCCCGATCACCTCCGCGAGCCAGAGCGCCTCCGCCCATTCGCGGGCCGTGGGCTCTGCGGAGCCTTCGGGTCCGGTCATGGTGAGGTGTCCGAGGACAGGTTCCGCCAGAGGGCGTCGCGCAGTTGCAGCCAGGAGGTGTCGTCCGCCTCGGCGGCGCCGTTGGTGAGCATGTGCACGGTGTTGAGCAGCTGGTCGATGGCGAGGTCGGCGCTGTCGCCCCGCTGTTCCACGAACTCCCGCACCAGCTCCCGCGTCCGCTCGTCGAGCGCCCCGCCGAAGTGGGAGGCGACCATCGCGGCGAGCCGCTGCCCGTCCGGTGCGGGCATCCGCACCTCCAGACACCTGCGGCGAAAGGCGGGCGGGAAGTCGCGCTCCCCGTTGCTGGTGATCACCACGATGGGGAACTCGGCGCAGCGCACCCGGCCCGCCGTCACGGTGACCCGGTGGTCGTGGTCGGCGGTGGCCACCTCCACCTGGCGCCGCGACTGGGTGAGCCGCTCCAGCTCGGGGACGTGGTATTCGCCCTCCTCGAAGATGTGCAGCAGGTCGTTGGGGAGGTCCACGTCGCTCTTGTCCAGCTCGTCGACGAGGAGCACCCGGGGCCGCCGCCACGGCAGCAGGGCCGTCCCCAGCGGGCCGAGCGTGAGGTAACGGCCGATGCCGGGCAGCGGGCCGTCCCCGGTGGGGGAGCGGCGTCCCGGCTGCGGGGCGTCCTGGACCCGGCCGATGGCGTCGTAGTCGTACAGACCGTCGCGGAGCGTGGTGCGGCTGACCACCGGCCACCACAGCACCCTGCCCAGCCCCAGCTCGGAGGCGATCTGGTGGGCGAGGGAGGACTTCCCGGTGCCCGGCGCGCCCGTGACGAGCAGCGGGCGGCGCAGATGGATCGCGGCGTTGACGACGTGCAGCGTCTTCGGGGCCAGCGTGCCGCCGCGCCGCCTGCCGAGCCGGCGCCGGGTGTCCTGGTCGTCGGCGGGCAGCGGCACGTCCAGCGGACCGCGTTCGGACTCCGGCCGGAAACGGCGCCAGGCCGGCGGCGGGGGGAGCTTCGGCAGCACCTCGTCCTGCGGTGAGCGGTGCTCACCGGTGTCCCGGAAGACCCACCAGCCGGGGACGGAGGATCCGTCGGTCCCACCCGCGCCGTTCGTGCCGCCCGTCACGCGGTGCACGGTCCCGCTCATCGCAAGCCACCCCCGGTCGACGGATGCCCCAATGCGGAGTCCGCCCCCTCCAGTCCGTCACGGCCGTCCCACACTAGGCTGATGTGCCGATGCAGGTCCAGAACGGAGAAGACCTCCGCGTCCGGCCCCACTTCCCCCCTCAGCATCCTTACCCGCTCGGGCAGTTCCATGAGCCTGCCGGCCAGTACTTTCCGTGTCTTTCGTTCCGCCTCCGGATGGCCGCCCACCTCGCGCACCGCCACGATCACCGGCATCCCCATCTCCAGCAGCACGTTGACCGCGTCCCCCTCCAGACCGCCGGTGTACGGGGGAGGTTCGAGGAACAGCCAGCCGAGCTGCTCGCGGTCGTGACGCAGTTGACGGAGCAGTTCCACCGGCCGCAGCCGCTCGCCGTACGGCACCACGCGTACTGCGGCCGACTCGAAGGCGGTCTCCGGGGCGGTGGTGAGGAGGTCGGACCGGGCGTGGAGCCGCGGACGCCAGTGCGGCTTCGCCCACCGGTCCCGGCTGCGGACCAGGACCGTGTGGTCGGCGCCGATCGGACGGGCCACCGAGTCCGGCGGCCGGGCCATGATCTGGTCCACCGGCAGCCACAGAAGCGGCCTCGGCAGCAGGAACTCGACCACCATTCCCGCGCTCAGCTCCCCGAGCTCCTGTACGCAGGACAGATAGCGGCCCGCGACCTCGCCCTCCATCGCGGCCCGTGAGGAAAGCTGCACCGGCTCGCCGTACGGTCGTGCCCCGTCGGGGCCGGGCGGCACCACCCAGGACCGCACGGTGTAGAGGTCGGGCACGGGCGTGCGCGCGGTGATCTCCAGGAGGAGCCGGTACGGGGAGAGCGGCCGGCCGGCCCGGGCGGCCACCTCGTCGCGCAGCCGGGCCAGCCGCTGCGGACTGCGGCAGCCCAGATGGGCGGCGACCTGCCCGCTCCAGGCGTGCAGCCGGGCCCGGAGCGGGGTGTCCTCCAGGACGGCGACGGTCTCGACGAAGACGAGCAGGGGGTGTGGCTCGTTCTCCCAGCCGTACGGCAGGTCCTCGAAGACCGCCAGCAGGGCCGAGACCTCGCCGTGCCGCTCGTCGTGACCCCGGCCGGAGCCCCGGTCCCCGGGGGCGGCGGGGCCGGCGCCGGTCTCGTGCAGGACGCGCAGGGCGAGGGGGCGTAACCGGGGCGCCTGATCGCAGGATTCCAGGAGTTCGCACAGGGTCCGGCGGTGGTGCGGCTCCAGGAGGTCCGAGGGGAAGAGCTGCCTGTGCAGCCGCTCCACCGTCCGCCAGCTGGTCGTCTTCCGGTGGCCGCGGGAGAACTCCTCCAGATAGACGGCCAGCCCGCCCGGATGGTCGGCGCAGTAGGCCAGTTCCAGGGCGAGCGCCTCCACGGTGGCGCCCTCGGGCGAGCGCGGGGCCGCCCCGTACTCCGAGGCGACCCGCTGAAGCGCCGCCCGCCGGGCCGAGGCGGTGTCCGTGGACGAGCGCTGGAGCCGGAGCATCTCGTTGGCCAGCGCCCAGTACGGATCGCGGGAGCCGCTCATCGGGCGGCCCCGCCGCCGGCCCCCGGCGCACGCAGCCGGGCGACCTCGCGGTCGAACTCCCGCATCGGCAGCGAGCGCGACTCGTACCAGCGCAACGCCGCCGCGAACCGGTCGATGCCGTCCTCGTACTCCAGACAGAGCCCGAGCACCGCCCGGGCGTCGTTGATCAGGACCCCGGTGCGCTCGACATGGAAGGCGATGTGGTCCCCGGTGTCCCGCAGCACCCGCTCTCGGCGGTGCGGGTCGGCGAAGCTCCGCACCTTCACGAGCACCCGGGCGAGATCCCGCTCGGCGCTGGGCGGCCAGGGCGGCGGAAGGACGCCCTCCGCGCCGGGACCGCGGTCCGGTCCGTACGGACCGGGGTAGCCGGCCGGGTCGTGCGGGCCGGGGTAGCCGGCCGGGTCGTGCGGGCCGGGGGCGCCGTCCGGGGCGTACGGGCCGTCCGGCCGGTGCGCGTGGGGACCGGATCCGCGGGGCCCGTCGGTGCCCGGGGCCCCGTCCGCCCCGGCGGCGGGGCCGGTCACCGCGTCCGCGAGGTCGGGGCAGTACCGTACGACGACCTCGACCGGTATGAGCCAGCCGGTGCGGCGCTCCGCGCGGGTGTCCTCCGCGACCACCAGGCCGATCACGTACCCGGAGTCGTCCACGACCCCCGCCCCGCTGTAGCCCTGCCGCAGCCGGTCCCCGGCCTCGCTCGCCGCCTCGAGCTGCATCCACTCGGGGCTCAGCCCGCCGGACCCCACCAGCCGCGCCCGCAGCCACAGCCCGGCGGGCGCGCCGGCGACCTGCCCGAAGGCCCGGACGATCCGGTCGCGGGCGGGGCCGCACGGCCGCAGCCCTGCGGGCCGGCAGTCGACCGGGGCGTCCCCGTACAGGTCGAGCACCGCGACGTCGGCCCGCTCCTCGTCCGGCGGAGCCCAGCCCCGGGGCGCGACTCGGGCGCGCACCGGCCCGGCGCCGGGCGCGAGGGAGCCGGGGAAGTCCACCGTGAGTTCCGCCTCCCGCGGGTCCCCGGCATCGGGACCGAGCGCTCCTTCCACGACGTGCGCGCAGGTCACCACCCTGTTACCGGCCACGAGCACCCCTGCGCCGGCCGGTGTCCCCCGTGCGTCCAGGATCCGTACGCGCCATGACTCCGCGAGTGAATGTTCCACCCCTGCCCCCCGTTTCCCGCTCCGCGAGCCTCCGCCACGCACCCCGTCCGCCGGGGTCGGGCACGGCCGCGGTGAACCAGGTGCTGGAGGCGCGCGTGTTACGGCCATGCTAAGCAGCAATACCCGGTCGGCGTCCCGACAAGACGTCTGAATCGGACGGGAGGGCCGAAGGGTGGCCGAAATGCCGCCGTCGCGGTTTCCGCGGGCCGGGACGGCCGGTGACGGGGCGCCGGCCGGCCAGGGGGTGCCGGCCCGGCAGTCCGGCCACGAGCCGCCGATCGTTCCGCCGGCCGGGACCTGCGCCGGTACGGTCCACTGTTCGAGGCATTCGCCGGCCCGCCCGGCGACGCCGGGGGCGCGGTTCGGCCGGTACCGGACGGTGTCGTTCGACAGCCTGAGGGCGAACACGCTCCCGCGCGGCCCTCCTGGCGTCGGCCGGCCCGCCGCCCTGCGCGTGTCCCACCCGCACGGACCTGCTGGACCCGACGTCACCCGGTCAAGTCCGGTACTCGTTCACCGCAGTGCGATCCGGGCCGCGACCGGCAGGTGGTCGCTGCCGGTCGCGGGCAGGGTGCGGATATGGGGGACGGTCGCCGAGCGGGCCATGACCTGGTCGATCCTGGCCAGGGGGAGGGCGGCGGGAAAGCTGAGGGCGAAGCCCCGTTGCGCCACGCTCATCCGTGAGGTGAGCGGGGCCAGCCCGCGGTCGTTGACCGTGCCGTTGAGGTCGCCCAGCAGGATCACCGTTTCCAGCGGCTCGGCGGCGACGGCCCTGCCCAGCAGGCCGGCGCTCTCGTCGCGCCGGGAGGACGCGAGGCCGCCCGCCCCCACACGGACCGAGGGCAGGTGCGCGACGTACGCCGCGATCTCACCGTGCGGCGTGTGGACCACGGCCCGCAGTCCGCGACTCCAGGGTTCCGTGATGCCTCGCGGTCTGACGTCCAGGAGCCGGGTGTCGGTGAGCGGATGCTTCGACCACAGTCCGACGGTGCCCCGGACCGCGTGGTACGGGTAGTCCGGGGCGAGCGTCTTCTCGTACACCGCGAGCGCCGGGGGCACCAGTTCCTGCAGCGCGACGAGATCGGGTCCGACGGCGGCCAGGGCGCGGGCCGTGCCCGCCGGGTCGGTGTTCTCGTCACTGACGTTGTGCTGCACCACGACCAGGTCGTGCGGGCCGGGCTCCCCGGCGGGCAGGAGCAGCCCACCGAAGTGGTACGTCCAGGCCGCCGTCGGCAGGAGCAGCGCCACCAGGGCGGTGGCCGAACGGCGCAGCAGGGCCCAGCCGAACAGCACGACGATCACCGGCCCGAGCCACGGCAGGAACGTCTCCAGCAGACTGCCCACCCGGCCCACGGAGTTGGGCACCACCCGGTGGAACGCCGACAGCCCGGCCGTCAGCACCGCGAGCGCGGCGGGCACCCGCCCCCGCGTCCACACCCACCGGCGCCACGCCCCTCGGGTCACTGCTGCTCGTTCCACCTGGTTTTCCGTCCGCTCGACTCGTTGTCCAGGACGAACCGCGGAGCGGATCAGTTTCCGTTTCGCCTCGACGCACCGCAAGGACGCTTGACCTGGAGCGCTCTTCAAGCGGAAGACTCCCGGTCCGTGCCCCGACGACGGGGTACGGGAACGGGAGGGAACAGGCTGCCGGTCCTCCCGCCGGCCGGGGTGTCGTCACCGGTGCAGCCGGAGGAGAACCTGGCGGCGGTGGACCTGGAACTGTCGGCGGAGCAGCGGGCCCGGCTGGACGCGGCGCACTGAACCGCCTCATGGTCTGACCAGCAGCTGGAAGTCGAACGAGTACCGGGACGCACGGTAGATGTGGGTCCCGTACTCCACCGGCCGGCCGGTGTCGTCGTAGGCCGTGCGCTGCATGGTGAGCAGGGCGGCGCCCTCCTTCTCGTCCAGCCGGGAGGCCTCCGCCGCGGTGGCCGCGCGGGCGCCGACGGTCTGGCGGGCGCTGTGCAGGGTGATGCCGGCCGAACGCATCATCCGGTACAGGCCGGTCGCTTCGAGCCGGGCGCTGTCGAGGCCGAGCAGGCCCGACGGGAGGTAGTTGCACAGCAGGGCGACCGGCTGTGCACGGGTGCAGCGCAGGCGTTCCAGCAGGACGACCTCGGCGCCCTCGGCCAGTCCCAGGGCGACCGCCACGTCCGCCGGCGCCTGCACCGTCTCGTTGCGGATCACCCGCGTGGTCGGGCCCTGCCCGGCCGTCTCCAGGTCGTCGTAGAGACTGCTCAGTTCCAGGGGGCGCCTGACCTGACTGTGCACCACCTGCGTGCCCACCCCGCGCCGCCGGACCAGGAGTCCCTTGTCGACGAGGGACTGGATGGCCTGGCGGACGGTGGGCCGGGACAGGCCGAGCCGCACGGACAGGTCGACCTCGTTGCCCAGCAGGTTGCCGGGGGCGAGGACGCCCTGCTCGATCGCCGCCTCCAGCTGCTGCGCGAGCTGGTGGTACAGCGGCACCGGACTGCCCCGGTCCAGGGCGAAGTCCAGGGTGCTCAGCGCGGGTCCGGTCGCGGCACGTGCGGGGTCGCCGGTCTTCGCCATGGACGTACCTTCCTGTAGCAGCGCGGTCGGGTTCAGAGGTGCCGGCGGCGGCCGGTCACCTCGGCGTCGTACCGTGCGCGGGCCTGGACGGCGGCCTCGCGGGCGGACACCTCGGCCACCGGCACGTCCCACCAGGCCTCGGCCGGGGGAGCGGTGGGAGCGGGGTCGGTCTCGACGTACACGCACGTCGGACGGTCGGAGGCACGCGCCTCGGCCAGCGCGTTCCGCAGCTCCCGCACGGTCTTGGCGCGCAGTACGTCCATGCCGAGGCTGGCCGCGTTCGCCGCGAGGTCCACGGGCAGCGGGGCGCCGGTGAAGGTGCCGTCGGCGGCCCGGTGACGGTAGGCGGTGCCGAAGCGCTCGGCGCCCACCGACTCCGACAGGCCGCCGATGGAGGCGTACCCGTGGTTCTGGATCAGGACCAGCTTGACCGGGAGGTTCTCCTGGACGGCGGTGACGATCTCCGTCGGGTTCATCAGATAGGTGCCGTCGCCGACCAGCGCCCACACCGGGGTGCCGGGAGCGGCCTGCTGGACACCCAGCGCGGCCGGGATCTCGTAGCCCATGCAGGAGTAGCCGTACTCCAGGTGGTACTGGCGGGGGCTGCGGGAGCGCCACAGCTTGTGCAGGTCGCCGGGGAGCGAACCGGCCGCGTTGATCAGCACGTCCTCGTCGCCGACGACCGCGTCGAGCACGCCGATCACCTGCGTCTGCGTCGGTACGGCCGTGTCGTCGTCCGCGCGGTAGGCGGCCAGGACGACCCGCTCCCAGCGCTCCTTGCCGGCCCGGTACTCCGCCTCGTACGACGGTTCCACGCGGTGGCCGGCGAGCGCCCCGGCGAGCTGTTCCAGACCGGTGCGCGCGTCGCCGACCAGGGTGCGCGCCGCCAGCTTGTGCGCGTCGAACCCGGTGATGTTGAGGTTGAGGAAGCGGACGTCCGGGTTCTGGAAGAGGGTGCCGGAGGCGGTGGTGAAGTCGGAGTAGCGGGTGCCGACGCCGATCACCAGGTCGGCGGTGCGGGCGAGTTCGTCGCTCACCGCCGTGCCGGTGTGGCCGATGCCGCCGAGGTCGGCGGGGTGGTCGTGACGCAGGGAGCCCTTGCCGGCCTGGGTGGAGGCGACCGGGATGCCGGTGGCGTCCACGAACGCCTTCAGCGCCTCCTCGGCCTCGCTGTGGTGGATCCCGCCGCCCGCGACGATCAGCGGGCGCCGCGCGGCCCGTACGGCCTGCGCGGCGGCCGTCAGCTCCGCGGGGTCCGGGGCGGGACGTCGTACGGACCAGACGCGCTCGGCGAAGAACTCCTCCGGCCAGTCGTACGCCTCCGCCTGTACGTCCTGGGGGAGGGCCAGCGTCACCGCACCGGTCTCGGCCGGGTCGGCGAGCACCCGCACGGCGCCCAGCGCGGAGGGGATCAGGGCCTCGGGGCGGGTGACGCGGTCGAAGTAGCGCGACACCGGGCGGAGCGTGTCGTTGACCGACACGTCGGCCTCGACCGGGTGCTCCAGCTGCTGGAGCAGCGGGTCGGCGACGCGCGAGGCGAAGTAGTCGCCGGGGAGCAGGAGCACCGGCAGCCGGTTGACGGTGGCGAGGGCGGCGCCGGTGACGAGGTTGGTCGCGCCGGGACCGATGGACGTCGTCACCGCCTGCGCCGAGAGCCGGTTGAGCTGGCGGGCGTGACCGACGGCGGCGTGCACCATCGCCTGCTCGTTGCGGCCCTGGTGGTACGGCATGACCTCGCGGTACTCGACGAGTGCCTGCCCGATACCGGCCACGTTGCCGTGACCGAAGATGCCCCAGGTGCCCGCGATCAGCCGGCGGCGCACACCGTCGCGTTCGGTGTACTGGGCGGACAGGAACCGCACCAGTGCCTGTGCGGTCGTCAGTCGGCGGGTGGCGGCGCTCATACGGACCTCTCCGGTGCGGTGTAGAGGGGGAGTCGGGGGTCGACCGCCTGGTCCGGCCAGGTGTCGCGGATCCAGGCGTGGTCGGGGTGGTCGCAGATCAGCCAGGCGCGTTCCGGCTCGGGTCCCGCCATGACGTTGAGGTAGTACATGTGGTGGCCGGGCACGGCCATGGACGGGCCGTGCCAGCCGTCCGGGATGAGGACGACGTCGCCGTCGCGCACCTCGGCCAGCACGTCCGTCCCGCGGCCCGGGCCGGAGGGGGAGACCCGCTGGTAGCCGAGGCCGGGGGTGCCGTCGTGGCCGGCGAACTCGAAGTAGTAGATCTCCTCCAGCACGGACTCCTCGCCGGGCCGGTGCTCGTCGTGCTTGTGCGGCGGGAAGGACGACCAGTTGCCGCCCGGGGTGAGCACCTCCACCGCGATGAGCTTGTCGCACTCGAACGTGCCTGCCGCACCGAAGTTGTTGACCTGCCGTGAGCAGTTCCCGGTGCCGCGCAGCTCCACGGGAACGTCGGAGGCCGGTCCGTGACGGGCGGGCAGCCGGCGGGTGCAGCGGGCGCCGGTGAGCGCGAACCGTCCGCCGTCCGCCGAGGACACCGTCGCGCGGGCGTCGCGCGGGACGTACGCGAAGTCGGTGACGCCGTCGAACACACTGGTGCGGCCGGTGAGTTCGAAGGTGTCGTGGCCGAAGTCGTCGTCGGCGGTGACCGTGCAGCCGCCGCTCAGCGGCAGCACGATCCACTCGCTGTCGCCGGTGTCGAAGGTGTGCGCGCCGCCGGGCGGCAGCCGGAGGACGCGCAGGCTGGAGTGGCCCCAGCCGGCGTTCTCCGGGTTCACGTCGACGGCGTAGGGGCCGGCGAGGGCCTTGCCCGCGGGAAGGTGATGTGTCATGGCGTGCCTCCGGGTCGCAACAGGCTTCTCACAACAGGCCGACGGCCGTGTCCACCGCCGTCTCCACACTGCCCTCGGCCGGGTAGAGCAGCGAACGGCCGACGACCATCCCCATCACGGTGGGCAGCCGCAGCGCCTTGCCCCACCGCTCGTACGCCGCCTCCTGGTCGCCGACCTCGCCGCCGAGCAGGACGACGGGCAGCGTGGAGGCCCCCAGCACCTCCGGCATGGCGTCGACGTCGTCGGTGACGGGGAGTTTCAGCCAGGTGTAGGCGGAGGTGCCGCCCAGACCGGAGGCGATGGCGATGGAGCGGGTGACGGCCTCGGCGGACAGGTCGTTGCGGACCCGGCCGTCCACCCGGCGCGAGATGAACGGCTCCACGAACACCGGCAGCCGGCGTTCGGCCATGGCGTCCACGGCGCGGGCGGCGGACTCCAGGGTGGCCAGCGAGCCCGGGTCGTCGTAGTCGATGCGGACCAGCAGCTTGCCCGCGTCGAAGCCCAGCCGGGCGATGTCCTCCGCGCGGTGGCCGGTGAAGCGGTCGTCCATCTCGAAGGACGCCCCGGCCAGGCCGCCCCGGTTCATCGAACCCATGACGACCTTGTTCTCCAGCACCCCGAGGAGCAGCAGGTCCTCCAGGATGTCGGCGGTGGCCAGCACCCCGTCGACGCCCGGCCGGGACAGCGCGATGCAGAGACGTTCCAGCAGGTCGGCGCGGTGGGCCATGGCCAGCCGGCGGTCGCCGATGCCGAGCGCGCCCCGCGCGGGGTGGTCGGCGGCCACGATCATCAGCCGGCCGCTGTCGCCGATCAGCGGGCGCCGTGCCCGGCGGGCGGCGGCCTCGGCGACGGCCTCCGGGTTGCGGGCCCGGACCGTGGTGAGGTCGGGGATGCTGAGGTTCAAGGAAGGGCTCCGTTCAGGACTGGCTCGGCAGGTCCGCCGTGCCCGGCGAGGCGGCCCGCGCGAGGAGGTCCGCGACCTCCGGCTCGGTCGGCATGGCGGACGAACAGGCGAGGCGGGAGGCGACGACGGCTCCCGCGGCGTTGGCGTGGCGCATGGTCCGCTCCAGGTCCCAGCCGGAGAGCAGACCGTGGCAGAGCGAGCCGCCGAAGGCGTCGCCCGCACCGAGACCGTTGACCACCTCGACCGGCACCGGGGGCACCTCGGCCCGGGTGCCGTCGCGGTGCACGGCGAGCACGCCCCTCGGGCCCTGCTTGACCACGGCCAGCTCCGCACCGGCTTCCAGCAGCGCCTCGGCGCAGGCCCCGGGCTCGCGCACACCGGTGGCGACCTCGCACTCGTCGAGGTTGCCGACCGCGACCGTGGCGTGCCGCAGCGCCTCGCGGTAGTACGGGCGGGCCTGGTCCGGGTCCCGCCAGAACATGGGGCGCCAGTCCAGGTCGAAGACGGTGGTTCCGGCCCGGTCACGGGCCTCCAGGGCGGTGAGGGTGGCCGAGCGGCTCGGTTCCTCGCTCAGGCCGGTGCCGGTGATCCAGAAGACGCCGGCCGCGCGTACGGCGGTCAGGTCCAGTTCGTCGGCGCGGATCTCCAGGTCGGGGGCCTTGGGGCGGCGGTAGAAGTAGAGCGGGAAGTCGTCCGGCGGGAAGATCTCACAGAAGGTGACAGGGGTGGGATACGCGGAGACCGGGGCGACCCAGCGGTCGTCCACGCCGAACTCCCTCAGCGCCTCGCGCAGAAACGTGCCGAACGGGTCCTCACCGGTGCGCGTGACGATTGCCGCGGAACGGCCCATTCGTGCGGCCGCCACCGCGACATTCGCAGCCGATCCGCCCAGGAATTTCCCGAACGTCTCCACGCGCGCGAGCGGAACGCCGGTCTCCAGTGGATAAAGATCGACCCCGATGCGACCCATGGTGATCAGGTCGAAATAGTGTGGTGAGACGGCCATTGAGCGACGCTCCTCGAGCTGCTGGGGATGCGGGTCCCAGGGCGCCCTGCCACGGTGGGGACGAGGATCCCAGGGACCTGCCGCCTCACAGGTGTAGGTCTCGGAGGGCGGCGATGTCAATAGTTTGTACTTACATTCGGACTAGTTAGTGAAATGATGTCTTAACAAAGTATTGACACCGGGCGGTTCTGGGGATTGGATCGCGTCCCAGCATGACCGCCGTGTTCCATGGCACACCCCGGATCTCCGGGGCTCCGGGCACCGGATCCTCGGACTCCCGCCCTTTCCCCGCGTAGCACAGTGAGGTGCAGGACAGATGGACCGCTCTTCGCACACCCGCTCCCGCAGAATCGCGTTCGTCGCGGTCGCGGCGGCAGCCGCCCTGACCCTCGCCGGCTGCTCCAGCGGTTCCGGTGGCAAGGAGTCCGAGGAGGGCGGGGCCGACGCCTCCGCGGGCAAGGCGAACACGCCCCGCATGAAGGTCGCCCTCGTCACCCACCAGGCGCCCGGCGACACCTTCTGGGACATCGTGCGCAAGGGCGCCGAGGCCGCCGCGGCCAAGGACAACGTCGACCTCGTCTACAGCAACGACCCGAACGCCGGCACCCAGGCCACCCTGGTGCAGAACGCGATCGACCAGAAGGTCGACGGCATCGCGGTCACCCTCGCCAAGCCGGACGCGCTGAAGGCCGTCATAGCCAAGGCGAACGCGGCCGGCATCCCCGTCGTCGGCCTCAACTCCGGCCTGAGCGACTGGAAGGACCTCGGCCTGCTCGAGTTCTTCGGCCAGGACGAGTCGGTGGCGGGCGAGGCGTTCGGCAAGAAGCTGAACGAGGTCGGCGCGAAGAACACCGTCTGCGTCATCCACGAGCAGGGCAACGTCGGCCTGACCCAGCGGTGCGACGGGGTGAAGAAGACCTTCGAGGGCGAGACCCAGATCCTCAACGTCAACGGCACCGACATGCCGTCGGTGAAGTCGACGATCACCGCGAAGCTGAAGCAGGACTCCTCCATCGACTACGTCGTCACCCTCGGCGCGCCCTTCGCGCCGACCGCGGTGCAGTCGGTGGGCGACGCGGGCAGCAAGGCGAAGGTCGCCACCTTCGACCTCAACAAGGAGCTGACCAAGGCGATCGGGGCCGGCGACATCGAGTTCGCCGTGGACCAGCAGCCCTATCTGCAGGGCTACCTCGCCGTCGACGGCCTGTGGCTCTACAAGAACAACGGCAACTACAGCGGCGGCGGTGAGCAGCCGGTGCTGACCGGCCCGGCGTTCGTCGACAAGTCCAACGTCGACGCGGTCTCCGAGTACGCCGCGAAGGGCACTCGGTGATGAGCATGGCCCAACAGGCTGAGCCGGCGGTGACCCCACCGCCGGCCCCCGGCCCGAAACAGAGCGACGGCCGCACCGTGCGGCGCCCGCTCGCACTGCGGCTCCTCGCCCGGCCCGAGGTCGGCGTGTTCCTCGGCGCCGTGGCCGTCATGGTGTTCTTCCTGTTCGCCGCTCCGCCGGTGCGGGACGGCGGCTCCATGGCGAACATCCTGTACCAGTCGTCGGTCATCGGGATCATGGCGCTGCCCGTGGCCCTGCTGATGATCGGCGGCGAGTTCGACCTCTCGGCCGGTGTCGCCGTCGTGACCTCGGCACTGACCGCGAGCATGCTCAGCTACCAGCTCACCCTGAACGTGTGGATGGGCGTGATCGTCGCCCTGGCGGTCTCCCTGGGCATCGGCGCGTTCAACGGCTGGATGCTGGTCAGGACCGGGCTGCCCAGCTTCCTGGTCACCCTCGGCACCTTCCTGATCCTGCAGGGCGTGAACCTGGCGGTGACCAAGACGGTCACCGGCAACGTCGCCACCGACAGCATCAGCGACATGGACGGCTTCGACCAGGCCAAGGCCCTCTTCGCCTCAAGCTTCGACGTCGCGGGCGTCCAGGTGAAGATCACCGTGGTGTGGTGGCTCGTCTTCGCCGCCCTCGCCACCTGGGTGCTGCTGCGCACCAAGTACGGCAACTGGATCTTCGCCGTCGGCGGCAACAAGGACAGCGCCCGCGCGGTCGGCGTCCCCGTCACCTTCACCAAGATCTCCCTGTTCATGCTGGTCGGCTTCGGCGCCTGGTTCGTCGGCATGCACAACCTGTTCTCCTTCAACACCGTGCAGTCCGGCGAGGGCGTGGGCCAGGAGCTCATCTACATCGCCGCGGCCGTCATCGGCGGCTGTCTGCTGACCGGCGGCGCCGGCAGCGCGATCGGCCCGGTCTTCGGCGCCTTCATGTTCGGCATGGTGCAGCAGGGCATCGTCTACGCCGGCTGGAACCCGGACTGGTTCAAGGCCTTCCTCGGCGTGATGCTGCTCGGCGCCGTCCTCATCAATCTGTGGGTCCAGCGCCAGGCGACCCGGAGGTGACCGCAATGACCGACAAGACCACCGGCACCCACGGCTCCGTCCTCGAGGACACCGTGCCCGACGGCGACCGCCCCCTGGTCGAACTCCGCGCCGCGGGCAAGTCCTACGGCAACATCCGCGCCCTGCACGGCGTCGACCTCACCGTCCACCCCGCCAAGGTGACCTGCGTCCTCGGCGACAACGGTGCCGGCAAGTCCACCCTCATCAAGATCATCTCGGGGCTGCACCGGCACACCGAGGGCGAGTTCCTCGTCGACGGCGAGCCGGTGCGCTTCTCCACCCCGCGCGAGGCCCTCGACAAGGGCATCGCCACCGTCTACCAGGACCTCGCGGTCGTCCCGCTGATGCCGGTGTGGCGGAACTTCTTCCTCGGCTCCGAGATGACCAGGGGCCCCTGGCCCGTCCGCCGCCTCGACATCGACCGGATGAAGAGGACGGCCGACGAGGAACTGCGCAACATGGGCATCGTCCTGGACGACCTGGAGCAGCCCATCGGCACCCTCTCCGGCGGCCAGCGCCAGTGCGTCGCCATCGCCCGCGCCGTCTACTTCGGCGCCCGCGTCCTCATCCTCGACGAGCCGACCGCCGCCCTCGGCGTCAAGCAGTCCGGCGTGGTCCTCAAGTACATCGCGATGGCCCGCGACCGCGGCCTCGGCGTCATCTTCATCACCCACAACCCGCACCACGCCTACATGGTCGGCGACCACTTCAGCGTGCTGCGCCTGGGCACCATGGAGCTGTCCGCCCCCCGCAGCGAGGTCGGCCTCGAGGAGCTGACCAACCACATGGCCGGCGGCGCCGAACTGGCCGCGCTCAAGCACGAGCTGGCGCAGGTCGGCGGCGTCGACACCGAGGAACTCCCCGAGGAGGGCGACCTCCAGGCCCCCGCGGCCGCAACTCCGGAAGGAAAGTCCTGACATGGCAGTCGCGCTCGACCGCATCCGGGTCGGTTCCGCCCCCGACTCCTGGGGCGTCTGGTTCCCCGACGACCCGCAGCAGGTGCCCTGGCAGCGCTTCCTCGACGAGGTCGCCGAGGCCGGCTACTCCTGGATCGAACTCGGCCCCTACGGTTACCTCCCCACCGACCCGGCCCGCCTCGGCGACGAGGTGAAGAAGCGCGGCCTCAAGGTCTCCGCTGGCACCATCTTCTGCGGACTGCACCGCGGCCCGTCCGAATGGGACACCACCTGGGAGCAGGTCGGCCGGGTCGCCGCGCTCACCCGGGACATGGGCGCGAAGCACCTCGTCGTCATCCCGTCCTTCTGGCGTGACGACAAGACCGCCGAGATCCTCGAAGCCCCGGAGCTCACCACCGAGCAGTGGGGCCACCTCACCAAGGGCATGGAACGCCTCGGCCGCGAGGTGCGGGACACGTACGGCCTGGACATCGTCGTCCACCCGCACGCCGACACCCACATCGACACCGAGGAGCACGTCGAGCGCTTCCTCGACTCGACCGACTCCGGCCTGGTCAACCTCTGCCTGGACACCGGCCACTACGCCTACTGCGGCGGCGACAGCGTCAAGCTGATCGAGACCTACGGCGAACGCATCGGCTACCTCCACCTCAAGCAGGTCGACCCGGAGATCCTCGCCGACGTCGTCAAGAACGAGGTCCCGTTCGGGCCGGCCGTGCAGCGCGGGGTGATGTGCGAACCGCCCGCCGGTGTCCCCGAGCTGGGCCCGGTCCTCACGGCCGCGCAGAAACTGGGCGTGGACCTGTTCGCGATCGTCGAGCAGGACATGTACCCCTGCGAGCCCGACAAGCCGCTTCCCATCGCCGTACGCACCCGCAGGTTCCTCCGCTCCTGCGGCGCCTGACGAGCCCGACGAAGGGGAGGCGAGAGACATGAACCGGCGTGAGCCACTGCGCATCGCCGTCATCGGCACCGGCCGGATGGGCGCCGACCACGTACGCCGCATCGACCGGGTCGTCAGCGGCGCGCGGGTCACCGCCGTCGTGGACATCGACGCCGAACGGGCCAAGGCCGTCGCCGCGGGCGTCGACGGCTGCACCGCCCACACCGACCCGGCCGCCGCGATGGCGGCGGCCGACGTCGACGCCGTACTCATCGCCTCCTCCGGGCCGGCCCACGAGGCCGCCCTGCTCACCGCGTTCGAGCACGACCTGCCCGTCCTGTGCGAGAAGCCGCTCACCCCCGACGCGGCCTCCGCCCTGCGCGTCATGGAGGCCGAACAGGCCCTCGGTCACCGCAGGGTCCAGGTCGGCTTCATGCGCCGCTACGACACCGAGTACGTGCGCCTGAAAGCCCTGCTGGAGACCGGGCAGCTGGGCCGCCCGCTGATGCTGCACAACCGGCACCGCAACGTGGCCAGCGCGCCCTTCTTCACGAGTGCCATGCTCGTCACCGACTCCGTGGCCCACGAGGTGGACGTCACCCGCTGGCTGCTCGGCCACGAGATCACCGCCGTCACGGTCCTGCGTCCCACCCCCTCCTCCGGCGCCCCCGAGGGACTGCGCGACCCGCAGTTCGTCGTCCTGGAGACCGACGGAGGCGCGCTCAGTGACGTCGAGATCTTCGTCAACTGCGGCTTCGGCTACCAGGTGCAGGCCGAGGTGGTCTGCGAACGCGGCACCGCCCGCATCGGCGACGGCCATGCCCTGGTCACCAACACGGCCGGCCGCTGGGGCGGCACCATCACCCAGGACTGGACCGAACGCTTCGCCCAGGCCTACGACGACGAGATCCAGACCTGGGTCGACACCACCCGCCGCGGCGGGATCACCGGCCCCAACACGTGGGACGGCTACGCCGCGGCGGCCGTGTGCGAGGCGGGGGTACGGGCGCTGGAGACGGGCGGCCGGGTGGAGGTCGACCTGGTGGAGAAACCCGCGCTGTACCGGTAGCTCCAGCCGCTGCGGGCAGTCGTTCCGCAGGGCGATGGGGGAGGGTGGGCACAGCCGGCGAGGGCCCGCTCAAGCCTGCCGTACCTCCTCGACGGTGACGGGACGGTGCTCGTGCAGCGACAGTGTGCACGCCTCGGCGATCCAGCCCGCCTCCAGGGCGTCCGCGACCGTGCACGGCGAGGGGCGGGTACCGGCCACGACCTCGGTGAACACGGCCAGTTCGGCACGGTAGGCGGCCGTGAACCGGTCCATGAAGAAGTCGTGGGGAGTACCGGCCGGGAAGGTCACGCCCGGCTCCACCGACCGCAGCGGCAGCTTGTCCTCCAGCCCCACCGCGATCGAGTCGGCGAAGCCGTGGAGTTCCATACGGACGTCGTAACCGCGGGCGTTGTGACGGCTGTTGGAGACCACCGCGAGAGTCCCGTCGTCCAGTGTGAGGACCGCGCCGGTCGTGTCCGCGTCGCCCGCCTCCCTGATGCAGTCGGCGCCCCGGTTGCCGCCGGCCGCGTACACCTCGGTCACCTCGCGGCCGGTCACCCAGCGGATGATGTCGAAGTCGTGCACCGAGCAGTCCCGGAAGATGCCCCCGGACGCGGCGATGTACGCGGCCGGCGGCGGCGCCGGGTCCAGCGTGGTCGAGCGCACGGTGTGCAGCTTGCCCAGCTCCCCGGAGCGTACGGCGGCCCGCGCGGCGGCGAAGCCGGCGTCGAAACGGCGGTTGAAGCCGATCTGGACCGGCACGTCACGGCCCTCGACCGCCTTCAGCACCTCCACCCCCTCGGCCATGGTGCGGGCCACCGGCTTCTCGCAGAAGACGGGCACGCCCGCCTCCACACAGGCGAGGATCAGCGCCGGGTGGGCGTCGGTCGCGGCGGCGACGACCACGCCGTCCACCCCGGCCGCGAGCAGGGCCTCGGGGGAGTCCGCGACCTCGGCGTCGAACCGTTCGGCGGCGGCCTTCGCGGCGTCCGTGAACGGGTCGGAGACGACGAGGGACTCGACGGTGCCGAGCCCGGCGAGGGTCTCGGCGTGGAAGGCGCCGATGCGGCCGAGGCCGAGGATTCCGATGCGCATGGGGGACGGTGCTCCTTGCTTGCGGGTTCGTACGAGCGGGGCGTGCGGGGAGGTCAGTCGAGGCCGCCGAGGACGTTCTGGTCCCAGTCGATCACGGAGCCGGTGACCACCCCGGAACGGTCGGAGAGCAGCAGGGCCACGAAGTCGGCGATCTCGTCCGGTTGGCCGAGCTTTCCCATCGGCAGCCGCGCGGCGGCCTGTTCGCGCCAGTCGTCCCCGGCGCCGTGGAAGGCGCGCTGGGTGGCGTCCTCGCCCTCGGTGACGGTCCAGCCGATGTTCAGGCCGTTGATCCGGATCCGGTCCCAGCGGTGGGCGTGCGCCGCGTTCCGGGTCAGGCCGGCGAGGCCCGCCTTCGCGGCGACGTACGGCGCCAGGAACGGCTGCCCGCCGTGTGCGGAGGAGGTGATGACGTTGACGACCGTGCCGGGTGCCGCGCGCCGCACCATGTCCGCGACGGCGGCCTGCATGGCGAAGAACGGCGCCTTGAGGTTGATCGCGATGTGCTGGTCGAACAGTTCGGGCGTGGTGTCGAGCAGCGTCCCGCGCGAGGTGAGTCCCGCGGAGTTGACCAGGCAGTCGACCCGCCCGTACGCCTCCACCACCCGCGCGACACAGGCCGTGGCCTGCCCGGCGTCCGCCAGGTCGGCCCGTACGAACATCGCCTTGCCGCCCGCGGCGGCCAGCTCGGCCACCAGCGCCTCGCCCGGCTCCGGGCGCCGCCCGCTCACGGCCACGACCGCCCCCTCGCGGACCGCGGCCCGCGCGACGGCCGCGCCGACGCCCTGGCTGCCGCCGTTGACGAGGACGATCCTGTCGTCGAGAAGTCCCATGCCTGTGTCCGGGTCCCTTCAGCTCTCGCGCCGCTTGGCGCCGGCCCGCAGTTCGCCCCGCAGGGTCCGCGCGGTCCAGCCCTCGCGCAGCGCCCGGCGTACGACATCGGCCTGCGAGGGCGGGGCGAGGCCCTCGACCGGCGGGTCGCGGTCGAGGTTGGTGGGGAAGGGGTACCCCTCGGCGCTCGCCGCGATCACGTTCTCCAGCCACCGCTCGCCGGCGCCCTCGCCCCGCCGCTTGAGGAGCACCGGGTAGACGGCGCCCGCCACGGCCTCGCGGTCCACCGTCTCCATCGCCCGGCCGAACGCCGACGACACCTGGAGCAGGTTGGCCATGCGCCGGATGTCCGCCGAGTGGTTGGCGCCGGCGGCGTGGAACAGCGCCGGGTTGAAGAACACCACGTCGCCCTTGGCGAGCGGCAGTTGCACGTGGTGCTCCTCGAAGTACGCCCGGAACTCCGGGCGCCGCCAGGCGAGATAGCCCGGCTCGTACTTCTGCGAGTGCGGCAGGTACAGCGTGGGCCCGGACTCGACGGGCATGTCGCAGTGCGCCACCGCGCCCTGGAGGGTGAGCACGGGGGAGAGGCGGTGCACATGCGCCGGGTAGGCGGAGGCGGCCTCGTCGGAGAGGAACCCGAGGTGGTAGTCGCGGTGCACGGTCTGCGCCGCGCCGCCCGGGTTGACCACGTTGACCTGGGAGGTGACCTGGTAGCCGGGGCCGAGCCAGGCCGAGGAGACCAGCGCGATCACGTCGTTGGCGTAGTACTCGGCGAACGCCTCCGGGTCGTACAGGGCCGCCTTCTCCAGGGCGTTCCACACCCGGTCGTTGGCGCCCGGTCTGGCGAAGTGGTCGCCGGCACCGGCGCCCGAGGCGCGCTGCTCGGCGATCAGGGCGTCGAACACGGCGGTGGTCCGGTCCACGACCGCCGGGTCGGTGAAGGCCCCGCGGATCACCACGATGCCGGGGCCGTCCGCGAACGCGCGCACCAGCTCGGCCTGTACGGCACGGCGGTCGGCGAGGGCGAGCCGGTCGGCGTCGTACAGCAGCACGTTCCGCTCGACGCCACCGGCGTGCGGGTAGGCGTCGAGGTCGGTCGGTTGCTCGACCAGTGCGCGGAAGGCGTCCAGGTCGCAGTCCCGCTCGGACAGCCAGGCGGCCGGCACGGGCGTCCGCTGGTGGGTGGAGGATGACATGGGGTCGTCCCTTCGGGTCACGGAGCGACGCGGCTGATGTCATTCTTGTCAGTACAAACCCTTCGAACAACCGGCAGCAAGCCATCAAAAACCCCTCAGGAGCGGATGTGGGCCACCCCTTCCCGATCCGGGAAATCGCACGTCAGGCCGGTTTGAGCGAGGCCACGGTGGACCGGGTCCTCAACGGCCGGGGCGGAGTGCGGGAGAGCACCGCGCGGGAGGTGCACCGGGCGATCGCCGACCTGGACCGGCAGCGCACCCAGGTCCGGCTGGTCGGCCGGACGTTCATGGTGGACATCGTGATGCAGTCGCCGGAGCGGTTCTCCACCGCCGTCCGGGCCGCCCTGGAGGCCGAACTGCCCTCCCTGCACCCGGCGGTGGTCCGCTCCCGCTTCCACTTCCGGGAGACGGGCCCGGCGGGGGAGCTGGTCGCGCTCCTCGACCGGATCGGCCGTCGCGGCTCCCAGGGCGTGCTGCTCAAGGCGCCCGACGTTCCCGAGGTCACCGCGGCCGTCGGCCGGCTCGTGGCGGCGGGGGTTCCCGTGGTGACCCTGGTGACGGACCTGCCGGCGAGTGCCCGGATCGGGCACGTCGGCAGCGACAACCGGGCGGCGGGCGCGACCGCCGCCTACCTCATGGGGCAGTGGCTGGGCGGCCGGCCCGGCAACGTGCTCACCAGTCTCTCCAGCGGCTCCTTCCGCAACGAGGAGGAGCGCGAGATGGGCTTCCGCGCCACCATGCGCGTCCGGCACCCCGGGCGGGCCCTCGTCGAGATCGCCGAGGGACAGGGGCTGGACGCCACGCAGTACGACCTGGTCCGGGCCGCGCTGGAACGCGATCCGGAGATCCGCGCGGTCTACTCGATCGGCGGCGGCAACATCGCGACCCTGCGCGCCTTCGAGGACGCCGGGCGGGAGTGCGCGGTGTTCGTGGCGCACGATCTCGACCATGAGAACACCCGGCTGCTGCGGGAGCACCGGCTGTCCGCCGTGCTCCACCACGATCTGCGCCACGACCTGCGGGAGGCATGCCACCTGGTGATGCGCGCCCACGGCGCCCTGCCGCCCGCCGGTCCCACCCTTCCCTCCGCCGTCCAGGTGGTGACCCCCTACAACATGCCGCCCCCGACGGCGGCGGGGTGACGGCCGGGCGTGTAACCACGTGCCGTGGGCCGGGCCTGCCTACCGTCGTGGGCATGAGGAATCCGACCCCCGAAGGCGGGCCCGAGCGGCTGATCGCGCTCGCCGACGGCGTGTTCGCCATCGCCATCACCCTGCTGGTCCTGGACATCTCCGTGCCGCAGGGGCTGGACTCCGAGGAGTTCCACCAGGCCCTGAGCGACACGCTGCCCAACCTGGGCGCCTACGGGATCAGCCTGGCGGTGCTGGGCGGCTTCTGGCGCGACCACCGGGCGATCTTCCGCACGGTCCGGCAGGTGGACGGGCAGGTGATCTCGCTGACCGTGCTCGGTCTGGGTCTCGCGGCACTGCTGCCGTTCCCGACCGCGCTGGTCTCCGAGTACGGCGACGAACGCGCCTCGGTGATCGTCTACGCGGTGACGGTGGCTTCGCTCGGCGCCGTCCACCTGGCGCTGGCCGTCCTCGTCGCCCGGCGCCCCCGGCTGCGCGGCGGAGCCGCACCCGTGCGGGACGAGGCGCTCTACGCCGTCGACCTGGGGGCGACGGTGGCGGTGTTCCTGGTGACCGTCCCGCTCGCCCTGGCCGTCGGGCCCGCCGCCATGTGGTGGTGGCTGGTGCTGGTGCCGGTGAAGGTGTGGCTGGGCCGACGGGAGAACGCCCGGTCGGAGTGACCGCTCCTCATTCCTCGCCCCCGCCGCCCCTTCCCGTCCCGTCCACAAGGGGCGCTGCCCCTTGGACCCCGGACGCGCGGGTGGAGGGGGGTTGTTCGCGCAGTTCCCCGCGCCCCGTCAGGGGCGCGCGCTACATCGCGCGGGGGTGTGGGGGCGAAGGCCCCCGGGACGGGCCCGGAAGTGGCGGCGGCGGCGGCGGAAAGTAAGA